>WOUT01000069.1 GCA_009773005.1 Chloroflexota bacterium
TTATCCAGAAGCCTGTGCTGGGGGTGGTTAAGGGTATCGGTTGTTATTCCGGCCCCGGGGCAGACTACGCGCCAGTGCGCCTGCTGGCCCCGAACCAGTACTTCGAGATCTTGGGCATCGATGACGACATCACCTGGTTCCAGATCAACCCCGACGCCATTATAGATCCCGTCCCTCCGTCTAGACCCCTCAATGAGCTCGTGGATCCCGACCCGCCGCATTCTGTCCGCTGCTGGGTGCCCGGGGACAGCGTGGAAACCAGCGGCGACCTGTCGGGTGTGCCCATCGTCGTGATGCCCCGGCTGGCGGTGGTTGAGGGTACCAGTTGTTATTCCGGCCCCAATCCAGCCTATGCACAGGTAAGTTTACTGAACCCGGACCAGCTCTTCGAGATCATGGGCATCGATGACGACGTCATCTGGTTCCAGATCGACCCCAACGCCATTATAGATCCCACCCCTCCGTCTAGACCCCTCAATGAAGTAGTGGATGCTTGTCCGGCGTTTTACCAGATGAGACCACGCTGCTGGGTGCCTGGCAGCAGCGTGGAGACCAGCGGGGACCTCTCGAGCCTGCCCATCGTCCACATGCCCAGGCTGGGAATCGTTAAGGGAACCAGTTGTTATTCCGGGCCGGGTGACTCTTATAACCTGGTGAGCTTAATGGACCCGGACCAGTTCTTCGGCATCCTGGGCATCGATGAGGATGTCGCCTGGCTGGGCAGCGAGAGCAACCAGATTGATGACGATATCACCTGGTTCCAGATCGACCCCAACGCCATTGTGGATCCCAATCCACCGTATAGACCCCTCAATGAGCTCGTGGATCCCAACCCGCCGCATTCTGTCCGCTGCTGGGTGCCCGGGGACAGCGTGGAGACCAGCGGGGACCTTTCCAGCGTGCCCATCATTCTGATGCCCCGGCTGGAGGTGGTTAAAGAAACATATTGTTATGTCGGGCCGGGTCCAGCCTATAAAGCATTAAGCTTGCTGAGCCTGGACCAGTTCTTCAAGATCCTGGGCATCAACGCCGATATCACCTGGATGGGTAATGAGGGTGCGCAGATCGACGACGATATCGCCTGGTTCCAGATCGACCCCAACGCCATTGTGGATCCCGACCCTCCGTATAGACCCCTCAATGAAGTCATAGATCCCAGCCCGCCGCATTCTGTCCGCTGCTGGGTGCCCGGCAACCGGGTGCAAACCTGCGGCGATTTGTCCATTCTGCCCATCATTCCGGCCCCGATCCTCTTCACCCCCATTTTTACTGCCACACCAACGTCACCACCGAAAATCCCTCCACCGCCGCCGTCATGCGGGGATTTTAAGACTCCAGAAGATTGCTCCGACTTTGGCAGTAACATGGGGTGTGTTTGGAACCCTAAGGAAAATGTGTGCTATAAACCATAAGCCCTGAGAATGCCAAGAGGCTGCCCCGTTCCTTCGGGACAGCCTCGAAATCAGCTCCCAGGCGGAACAGGAGAAAAACCCTCCCCGGGCTTTCAGGGAGTTCCACCTCAGCTGCCGGCTAAAAGGTGATAAAGGTGTTGAGGATGTAAGGATTGTAGATACGCGCGACGGCTTCCGCATCGCCCTCGTCGGCATCGCGAATAAAGATGTTTTACATAATTTGGTTAGGTATATCCCCGGGGTTTCCTATCAAAAAAAGAGTTCTAGCTGTAACACTAGAAACGGCTTTTATTTTTTAAGGTTTATCGGCTCTCGATTTTCGGTTCTCGATTCTCGGCTTATCACAACTTCAACTGCTCATGGAACTCCGCCACTTTTGTGAATCCGAGCTTCTTGTGCAATCTAACACTTGCCGGATTGGGCAAAGCCACTCCGCCGATCACGGTGTGAACACCCATCTCCCTAAGCTGGTCAAGCAGGCTTACGTAAAGTTGGCTGCCGAATCCCTCGCCAACCAAACCAGGATCGAGATATACGCTGCTCTCGACGGCATATCGATAGGCGGAACGCGACTTCCATTTACCGGCGTAAGCGAAACCGAAGACCTCTCCATTTTGTTCGACCACCAGGTACGGTAGTGACGCGGACTTGATCTCCTTGATGCGCGAGGCAATTTCCTGGTTCGAAACTGTCTCCTCTTCAAAAGTGATCACAGTGTTGAGAATGTAATGGTTGTAAATACGCGCGATGGCTTCCGCGTCGTTCTCGTTTGCATTGCGAATAAGGATGTTTTCCATGATTCCATTAAGTATATCCCCCGGTTACCCGAAGTCACATAAAAAGACGTCTCCAATGTCACTCGAAAACAGTCCGAGTTTTTATCCAATTCCCTATTCCCCTAATAACTGATTACTGATCTTACGATTCTCAGCTCTCTACTCTCGATTCTCGGCCTTTCTCATCACAAACGCCACCCAATCCAGGGTCTGGCGCATTTCGATGAACTTCAAGCCATGCTGCTCGGCAGACTCTCTAACGCTCTGACCTTGCTCTTCCAATATGCCCGCCAGCACGATCACGCCGCCCGGGCTGACGAGGTTCGCCATGCCGGCTTCGAACAAATGGATCAAGACGGGCGCTAAAATGTTCGCCAGCACCAGCGGCGCTTGCTTGATGCTGAAATCCCCATTTTGAATTTCCGCAATGGAACCAAACCAGGCCTCAACGCGTTCCATCACGCCGTTGGCTTCGCTGGCCTCTTTGGTCGATTTCACCGATTCGGCGTCAATATCCACCGCCAGGGCGTGGCTGGCATCCAGCTTCAGCGCGGCAATCGAGAGAATACCCGATCCGCAGCCAATGTCGATCACCGCTTCACCCGGCTTGGTGTAATCTTCCACCAGTTCAAGGCACAACTGGGTGGAGGGGTGCGTACCGGTGCCGAATGCCATGCTGGGGTCAATCTTCACCGCCAGGCGGGTCATGTCTTTCTGTTCGATCCAGGCGGGCAGGATCAATAATTTCTTGCCAATCGGGATGGGGTGATAATGGTCTTTCCAGGCCGCCATCCAGTTCTCATCCGCGATTTCCTTATACACAGGCCTCGGCAGTGTTCGGATGGCGCTTAAATAGAAAAGGGCTTGTTCCAGTTTATGCCGTTTTTCTTCCAATTGGCTGTCGATCACCAGGTAGCCGTACACCTTTACAGGTCCGTAAGGTGTGCCTAAATCTTCGGCGTCCGTATATTTTACATTGGTTTCAACGACCACACCGTCAGAAGCGAATCGGTCTAGTACTTCAGCTACCGCTTCAGCCAGTTCGCCGTCCACTGTCAGAGAGATCTCGAGCCACTTCGCGTTATCCACCCAGTACATCCTTTAAAATATCCAAAAAACTTTTTTCCTGCGGTTTCACTTCTGTACCCAGCGTGGCAGCCAGCTGCTCAAATAACTTGCGCTGGTCAGGAGTTAACCGCGCGGGCACCTCAACATTGATGATCACGAGCTGGTCACCGCGCCCTGAGGAGCGCAGGAACGGGCTGCCCTTGCCGCGCATGGTGAATACCTTTCCGGGCTGGGTGCCGGCGGGGATGTTCAATTTAGTGGGTCCATCCACCGTGGGCACTTCAATCTCGGCTCCCAACGAAGCCTGGGCGATGTTAATAATCAGGTCAAGCAGAATATCATTGCCTTTACGTTTAAAGAACTGGTGCTGCTTGACTTTGATATCCATATACAAATTGCCGGTCGGACCGCCGTTTACGCCGGGTTGACCTTCTCCCGCCAGACGGATCTGCGTGCCACTATCCACTCCCCCGGGGATGGGAACTTTCTTCTTGACAGTTTTTCGTTCCAACCCTCTGCCTTTGCAGGCATGGCATGGGTTTGAGATGATCTCGCCCCGCCCCGCGCAGTTAGGGCAGGTGGCAACTTGCACCATTGAACCTAAAAAGGTCTGCCGAACCTGCCGTACTTCTCCGCGTCCGCCGCAGCTGCTGCATTTCACCGGGTTGGAACCGGGTTCTGCGCCTTTGCCCCTGCAGGTTTCACAAACTTCATCGCGGGTGATCTCAATTTCTTTTTCAACGCCAAAAATGGCTTCTTCAAAAGACAACACAGCTGTGTAACTGAGGTCCGCTCCGCGGCGGGGAGCGTTTTGCCGCTGCCGGCTTGAACCGGTGGAAAAACCGAAGAACTCGCCGAAGATATCGGCAAAGTCCATGCTGCTCCAGTCAGGCACTCCGCCGGCGCCATTCACGCCTGCGTGACCAAACTGGTCGTAAGCGCGGCGTTTATCGGCATCAGAGAGGACTACATACGCTTCGTTGATCTCCTTGAACTTTTCCTCAGCATCCGCTTCCTTGTTGACGTCAGGGTGAAATTTTCGCGCGAGCGTGCGGAATGCGGATTTAAGCTCTTCCGCAGACGCATTACGGGAAACGCCCAGGATTTCGTAATAATCTCTTTGAGTCATGCCATGTTACCTTTCAGGCGTGAGTTATTCAAACACTGAGGGCGTTTTGAGTCGAATGAATTCAAAACGCCCGGAAGATCAGATTATCGAACAGTCACATTGCTAAACAGATTTAAACTCGCCATCTACCACATCGCCCGCGTCCCCTTCGGGGGCTGGTCCGCCCTCCGGTGAGCCCGCATCACCTTCCGGAGGAGTTCCTTCTGGTGCGTTTGTCTGTTGATACATGCTCGCGCCCACCTTATGAATGGTTTGCTGCAGCGCTTCGGTGGCAGTTTTGATAGCGGCGCTGTCATCAGTATTGATCACGGCACGCACGCTGCTAACGCCCTCTTCAACTTCTTTCTTAACCTCGGCAGGGATCTTGTCGCCATTCTCTTTGATTAATTTTTCGGCAGTGTAGATGGCATTATCCGCTCCGTTCCGGCTTTCCACCAGCTCCTTGCGTTTAAGGTCTTCTTCCGCATGGATTTCAGCTTCCTGTTTCATTTTTTGGATCTCGGACTCAGTCAACCCGCTGGAGGCAGTAATGGTGATGTGCTGGCTGCGGTTTGTGGCTTTATCGAGCGCAGTCACATTGATGATACCGTTCGCATCGATATCGAATGTCACTTCGATCTGCGGAATCCCGCGCGGTGCGGAGGGAATGCCATCCAGAATGAATTTTCCGAGCGATTTGTTGTCGGCTGCCATCGGGCGTTCGCCCTGCAGCACGTGGATCTCAACCTGGGTTTGTGAATCAGACGCGGTGGAGAAGATCTGGCTCTTGCGGGTGGGGACGGTGGTATTGCGTTCGATGATCGGGGTAGAGACGCTGCCCATCGTTTCGACTGAGAGTGTCAGGGGGGTGACGTCCAGCAGTAAAATGTCTTTCACTTCGCCGCCGAGCACGCCAGCCTGAATGGCAGCGCCAACCGCGACGACCTCATCTGGATTTACGCCTTTATGGGGTTCCTTGCCAAACTCTTTGCGGACAGCCTCCTGAACGGCGGGCATTCTGATCATGCCGCCCACCAGCACAATTTCATTGATCTCAGAGGCTTTTAAATTGGCGTCAGAAAGCGCGCGCCGGATCGGCTCAAGCGTTTTTTGGATCAAATCGCCCGTGAGCTGCTCCATTTTGGCGCGGGTCATGGTTAAGACGAGATGTTTTGGGCCAGTGGCGTCGGCTGTCAGATAAGGCAGGTTGATCTCGGTCTGTTGAGTCGTTGAGAGTTCGATCTTGGCTTTTTCAGCGGCTTCTTTGAGGCGCTGTAGCGCTTGACGGTCGCTGTGCAGGTCGATGGAATTGGTCTTTTTGAACTCGTCAATCAGGTAATCCATCACACGCTGGTCGAAATCGTCACCACCCAGGAAGGTATCCCCATTGGTGGAACGCACTTGAAAAACGCCTTCGCCAACATCCAGCACCGAAATATCAAAGGTACCGCCGCCGAGGTCATAAACCGCGATGATCTCATTCTTTTTCTTGTCCAACCCGTAAGCCAGAGAGGAAGCAGTGGGTTCGTTGATGATGCGTAAAACCTCAAGTCCGGCAATCCGGCCGGCGTCTTTGGTGGCGTTGCGCTGCGCGTCATTAAAATATGCCGGCACTGTGATGACTGCCTGGGTGACGGTCTCACCAAGGTAAGCTTCGGCATCCGTTTTTAGTTTACCAAGGATCATGGCGCTGATCTCGGGAGGGCTATATTCTTTTCCATCCAGCACCACGCGCACATCACCATTGGAGGCGGCAGCAACTTTATACGGAACACGACTGATCGTTTGCTGAACTTCAGGGTCGGTGAACTTGCGCCCCATAAAGCGTTTGATGGAGAAAACGGTATTCTCAGGATTAACGATCGCCTGGTTACGCGCCGTCCGACCAACGATCCGTTCATGGTTCTTGTTGACCGCTACGACAGATGGAACAAGTCTTTCGCCTTCTGCGGAGGGAATGACAAGCGGTTCGCCGCCGGTCATTACAGCCACAACAGAATTGGTGGTGCCTAGATCAATGCCTATGATTTTTCCCATAATTTCTTCTCCTATCGAGCTACCCGGACCATAGCCGGGCGCAAAATGCGGTCTCCAAGTTTGTAGCCTTGCCTGACGATTTCTATGATCTCGCCGCTTTCAAACTCAGGGCTATCTTCATTAGATATGGCTTCATGCAGATTGGGGTCGAATTGGACCTTATTCTGATTGATCCGTTCGATGCCTTCGCCGTCGATGACTGCTTGCAGCTTGCGAACGATCAACTCGATCCCCTCCGCCCAGGCGGCGCCGTCACCGCTGTCAGGACGGTTTTTTAGAGCCAGGTCCAGGTCATCAAGGATAACCAGATATTTTTTGATCACCGATCCGGTAACCGTTTGATGAAGCTGGGCTTGATCGCGGTCGATGCGTTTTTTATAATTCGCGAATTCCGCCCGTTCTCTCTGCCATCCGTCCATATTCATTGCTGCTTCTTTGGTGGCTTTTTCAAATTCTTTTTTCATTGACTCGTAATCCTCAATCGAGGCGACCGGAGAAAATTGAGTGTCTTCTACCGGAAAACTCGCGTCTCTTTTCTTTGCGGAATGTTCTACCGGGCTTTGCTCGGGTGCGTTTTTTCCGGCAGGCTGATGCCTGGATGTGTGCTTCTTGTGCTGTTCTTCCATTCTTCACCTCGGAAATACTTAATTACTCAGTCATTGTTTCTGTAACCAATTCACTTAACAGACCGGATAAAAACCGGACAATGGATATCGTGCGACCGTAGGGCATTCGCATCGGGCCAAGTACGCCCAGTGTGCCGGTTGCCAACCCGGGCGTGCCATAACGTGCCAATACAATAGAACATTGAGAAAGTGCATCGTAAATGCCTTCACCGCCAATCAGCACCTGCACACCGCCCACTGAAGAGCCATGCAAGACGGTTTGAGCCAAAATATCATGCAGCAGCGGTTTTTCTTCCAACACGCGCAGGGCGCGGCGGGCTTCTTCTGAACCGGAAAATTCTGGTTCAGCGAGCACATTGGTCAAGCCGTCCAAAACCAGCTCGCCGGATACCATTGAGTCGGCCTGTTTCATTTCTTCCAAAAACAGATCAAAAAGATCTTGTTCCAATGCATTCATTTCGATCGAATCCAGTTCGATAGCAGTGACAGATTTGCCTTCCAAAAGGCTTGTGAACCGGTCTGCAATCTCAGAAAGCATTTCCTGGGTAACTGGTTCTGGCAAAGTGATAAAGCGCTGCAAAATTTCGCCGCCCATCAGGACCAGCACCATCAAAACTTGCCGCCCTCGCGAAGCGATCATTTCAAGATGTTTGAAGCGGGCATGTTCGGGATGCGGAGCGGTAACCAGAGAAGCCGCGCGCGATTGATGCGCAAGCACAGAGGCCGCTAAACGAGTCCATTGTTCCACATCCTGGCGCATTTGATAAAACTGATGGCTGATCGTTCGGCGGGTGGAATCGGGGAGCTCGGATTCATGTACAATATTGCCGACGAACAGGCGGTAGCCATCTTCGGTAGGAACACGCCCGGCAGAAAGGTGAGGCTGCCGTAAATAGCCAAGCTCGGTGAGTTCAGCCAGCTCGTTGCGGACGGTAGCAGAACTCATGTCGAGGTGATACTGCTCCACCATGTGCTTTGACCCAACCGGCGTTGCCGAGCGGATATACTCGTGAATCACGAGAGAAAGTAAAAGTCGTTGTCTATCGGTTAATTCATTCATTTTTGCTCATTATTTTAGCACTCGAACGCTTTGAGTGCTAAACCAACGAGAATAATGATACCATGCCTGAAAAAGTGAGTCAAGAAATGAGCGATGAGTATAAAAAACTCTTACAAAAGATTAACAGCATCTTTGATTACATATACTTGATGTGTGTTGACCAACCCTTGATTAACCCTTAAAATGAAAGTTGGAAAGCTAATTTTTATTCGGTATGAAGGAGAAAAAATGTCCCCAATTCCGTTCGATTCTAAGCGAGCTCCATTTTTCAAGGATATTCCCGGTGAAAAGTGGAACGACTGGCGCTGGCAAATGTCCAACCGGCTTAACTCGGTCGAAGATTTTGAAAAAGTACTCCACTTGACAGAAAGTGAACGAAAGGCGCTCAGC
>WOUT01000013.1 GCA_009773005.1 Chloroflexota bacterium
TCGTTACGATGACTGTGGGTCACCGACCGGATGAGATCTCTCCTGTTTCATCGCCTGCTTTCACAACATCCCGCACTCCCTACACCGGAGAGTTCTTCTCGGCTGCATTTTCAAGTTCTTTACCGATTCCATGGCCTTGACCTCGATGTAATAGGTTCGGCTCTCTCTTCTTCCCTTTACAGGGCGTGCATATCGGTGCTGCAAGTTTCACTTAATGTTACGGGCTGCTGTTTTGCTTTCCTTTCTCAGGAAGTTACAACGCTTCAACATGGCCAGTCACCCAACCACATTGGTTGCCTGCTACCTGGCGGCTTGACCCTTACCAGGACTGGACTTGCACCAGTGAGTAGACGATAACTTTCAGGACACACTACATCGTCAGCACTTTTTTTAGGATATCTTTGTCCTGCCTTAGTAGTAAATTTTCCCGTTCCAACTGCCGAATACGGGCTTCTGTATCAGTCAGTCTCCCGTTTCCCGGAAAAGCCTCTTCCTTTTTGGGCTGGCGATTCAGTTCAAGTCTCCATTTTCCCAGCAGTCCGTTGGTAATTCCCAATTCCCGCTCAATCTCTGATGCGGATCGTTCGCCATTCTCGTACATCCGAATGGCTTCTATCTTGAATTCCTTGCCGTACTTCTTGCGTTCTCTGGTCATGGACTTCCTCCGTTTTGATTATATGACCTCCTTAACTTGCAGTCCATTTTTTCTGGGGAAGTTCATTTTAACCTATTAAGAAATATGATAAACTATTCAAGTTGAATGGTCCGAAACTTTCGTGATTCATTCAAGGAGCATATGATGGATAAAAGACAAACTTATGCAGTTGACATTGCGGGAGTGCATCGCGAATTAATCCTGTTTGAGATCAAACCCGGGTTACGAATCGCCATTTTGAACATTCTTGGAGATACAGAACTTGTACAAGCTTGTGCCAAGGCTCTAACTATGAAACTTAGCCAGACCAAGTGTGACGTTCTGGTTACCGCTGAAACCAAAAGTATCCCTTTGGCTTATGCGTTGTCAGTTGAGATGAAAAAGCCATATGTCATTCTGCGAAAAAGCTACAAACCTTATATGGGAAACTCCTTGCATACTGAGACCCTCTCCATCACTACAGGGGAACCGCAGTCGCTTTATCTGGACGAAAAAGATTTGGAATTTATCAAAGGAAAGAATGTAGTAATCGTTGATGACGTCATCAGCACGGGATCCACATTGCAGGGGATGCGTCTGCTGACTCAAAAAGCTGGGGCAAATGTCACGGCTGAAGCCGCCATTTTCACTGAAGGGGAACGCGCCAAGTGGTCGGATGTCATCTCGTTAGGGCATTTACCCGTTTTTACTGACTAAATAACTAAGAGCCGCTCAAATACGCGGCTCTTATATTACAATTACTTTAACTCCCTGAACTACAAATTGTCCAACATCCCTGACTTCATGCTAGCTCGTTCGGTGAACCGGAAGGTCGCATAGCCGATGAGAATGTAAATCGCCCCGATTAGTATTTCACCAAGCACAAGAGGAGCAATCTCAGACCAACCCGCACCAGCCAATGCCAGGCGCGCGGCTTGAATTCCGCGGGTCATTGGCAGAGAAGAGGAGAAGGCTCTTAGAACCGGGGGTAAAAGATCAACCGGAAAGTTCACCCCGATCACGACATAAAAAGCGATCTGCAATGTTGAGGTGATCATCCAGCCGTCGCGGCTCACCAGCGTGACCGTTCCCATGATGAAGCCCATACCCGTGGCGGTGACGGAGATTAGCAGAATGCAAAACCCGACCAGGAGAAAATTAGTCTGGCTCATATCCAGATGGAAGATCAAGATAGCCAACGGCAGGGCGACCAGGACGGTGATGAATCCGTCCAGAATATGAAAAAAAGCGCGGCCCATAAAGAGGGGCGCTCTGGGTGCCGGGCTGCCAAGTAGATAGGATAACGCCCCAAATTGTTTTTCGCCACCGATCGTCATGGACATGCCGCTTACTCCGTTAAGTGAAGGCAGTAAAAGAATATTTCCAATGACGATGTAAATAGGGTCGTTCAGGCCAACATACTTGCCCATAAAAATGAACATCAGCATCGAAAAAAATGGAAAGCCCATTTTGCTAGCGAAGTAATTAAAGGGGGTACTCCAGGCAAAAAGCGCCCGATATGAGAACCAGGCTTGAAAAAAGTATAACCTCACGATGCGAATGACCGACTTGATCATATTGAACTCAGTTCGCCTGTCAACCGTATCATATTGTGAACTTTCCTATCCAGCCAAAGGGAGATCGACCAGAATACTAGTGAAATTGCGAGTGCCAGACCCCATTTTTGCCAAATTATTCCATTGATCTCGCTGCCTTGCAGTGATGCTTGCATGGCTTGCAGCGCCCAGCGGATCGGAAAGATCGCGGAGATGCCCTGCATCCAATTAGGCAGGATCTGAATCGGATACATGAACCCGCATAATACCGCTACAGGCAGTTCAAGAAAATCCACTAAAGAACCAGAGAGTCTTGACCATACCAAAAAATTTGCCAGAAAAACCCCCAAGCTCCACAAGCCGAATAACAATAGAATCAGGGAAATCAAAACTCCTGGCACATTGACTTGCTGCAAAGGATATTTGAAAATAAACACGGCTGCAAGAAAGGCTGCCAACAGACTCACAAGGCCTGCCATCACATTCGAAAAAGTGCGGATGGCTTCCACTTTTCGCAAGGAGGTCGGACTGCCGACGATTAATTCAAGGGTACCCTCGCGCCGGTCACTACGGATATCATAAGTGGAACTGAAAACCAACCCGCTCCACATGCCCATGATGCCGCCGCCAATGACGGTGTAAACCAGATCCGGCGCCTGATTTCCTGCCGCGCGGGAAAGGATCATCCCGACGGCGCTGAATACTGCCGGCTGCAAAAAGAAGAGCGCGACGGTATACCAATTGAATGTCCGCATGCGCAGTTGGACGTTTACCTGTCTACTAACCAATCGCAACTGATCCAAAATCATTTCTTTTCTCCCTGGATGATAGCGACATAAACGTCTTCCATGGTTTGATTGCGAACTTCCAGACCTTGAATGGATTTTGCCTGTAAAAAAGGACCTAGCAAGCGTAAAATGTTTTCTGGTTCGGATGTGTGAATGGAAATGCGATTAATTAACTTTTCTGCGGAATATTCCACTTTCGAGAGATGGTCGAGCTTGACAAGTTGTATCTTCAATGACTCCAGATTTTGTTGATCGACATCCACTTCGATGACAGTCTCCCGGCCGATTCGTACTTTTAAAGAAGAAGGCGTATCCATTGCCACGATATTGCCTTTGTTGACGATAGCAATGCGGTCGCAGAGCTCTTCTGCTTCAGCCATATAGTGGGTGGTCAGCAGGATGGTTTTACCGCGGGCGATCAGGGTTTTGATCGCGGCACGCAGTTCGCGTGCGCCAACCGGGTCAATCCCGACTGTCGGTTCATCCAGGAAGATCAATTCAGGATTGTGCAAGAGCGCTCGGGCAAGATGAAGGCGCTGCTGCATGCCGCTCGAAAAGGTCTCTACTCGGTCTTCCTCCCGTCCAGTTAACCCAACCATTTCCAGCAATTCCACAATTCGCTTGCGGGTGATCTCTGGCGCGAGTCCGTAAAGCTCCGCAAAATACCTGAGATTGTCTCTGGCGCTTAGACGACCGTAGAGACCTCGGGCTCCTCCGAAAGTAAAACCGATGCGTTTTCTAATTTCAAGGGTGTTTTTCAGAATGTCGAGCCCCAGTATTGAGATTGACCCCGAGGTTGGGAGGAGCAATGTGGATAGCATTTTTACCGTTGTGGTTTTTCCCGCTCCGTTGGGACCCAGGATGCCAAAAAGTTCACCTTGATTCACATTAAACGATATGTCCTCGACAGCCAGCGTGCTTTTGGTTTTCCTGCGCCAAAAACCCCGTTTGGTGACAAAGGTCTTGCTCAAAGATCTGGTTTCAATCGCAAAAGATCCCATTTTTCTCCCTGATAAGACTTAAAATAAGAAATTCCCCAAATCTTCTATGAATTTAATAAACGTGCGCGCCGCGGCTGGCATGGGTGATGAACACAGATGCTTTTCGCGATGTTTTTTGCTGATATTTTTCATAAAGCATACCAACAAATTCGTCCGCTCTGGATTGCTCAACGAGGTTCACAGTGCATCCGCCAAAACCAGCGCCTGTCAGCCGGGCTCCGATGCAACCCTTCAAACTCTCGGCAATGTCAACCAAAATATCCAACTCAGGACAGGATACCTCGTAAAGGTCCCGCAAAGAGACATGAGTCTCGTACATTAATCGCCCAAATTGCTCAGACTCGCCCATTTCGAGGAAGCGAATCGCCTGGTTCACCCTTTCGATTTCTTCCACAACGTGCCTGGCATGTTTAAAAACACACCCTGGCATTTTTTGGCGTATGGCAAGAAATTCTGGAATTGAGATGTCGCGTAATGATCGCACAGATGGGTAAGATTTCTTCAAAATGGCCACAGCGGATTCACAATCCTGGCGGCGGTCGTTATAATCCGAATTTACGAGAGAGCGTCTGATCGATGAATCTGCAATGACAATGGCTGTGTTTTTTGGCAGGGGTAAAGGTTGATATTGCAAACTTCGAGTGTCTAATAGTACAGCATGACCATCAACACCGTTCGCGCAGGCGAATTGATCCATCAACCCGCAGTTTACACCGACATATTCGGTCTCTGCTTTCTGGCAAAGCTGGGCAAGAGTCAATCGATCCATCGTCCAGCCCGCGATTGTTTGCCATAATACTGCGAAACCCACTTCAACCGCAGCAGAACTGCTTAACCCTGCACCGATAGGGATATTCGAAGAATACTCGCAATCAACTCCGAATACCTGATATCCACTCCGCATCAAACTCCAGGCTACTCCGGCAGGATAGAGAGCCCACGTTGGAAGTGGGGTTCCGGTAGTGTCTGTTTTGTTTTCAATGGATTTTTGATCGATTTGGACGTACTGATTCAGATCTAGAGCTTTGATTTGAATCACGCGATCGATTCTTGGCTGAGCATCTACTGTGACATACCGGTCAATGGCAACTGGCAATACCAATCCGTCATTATAATCAACGTGTTCACCAAGCAGATTCACCCTGCCTGGCGAGAGTATGCGTATTGATCGGTTTTTCTCCATCGCCACCCGTAAAATTCAGGATTACTTAACCAAATTAAATTTTTGATCGTGATTCAGCCGTTTAATGGCTCTCTCTCTTTTCATGGCAGACGAACGGTCAGGTAATTCTTCAACATAGACTAGGTGAACTGGTCTATGCAAGCGAGTATATACCGCGCCGGCGCCTTGATTATGTTGTTTTTCTCTTCGCACCGGGTCAATCGTCCAACCTGTATAATAACTGCCATCCTGGCATTCCACCATGTAGCAAAAGAAAGCCATCTTATTTCTTGTTCTTTGCCTTCGTACCTACGCCAAAGAGCCTTCCGAAGATGCCTTTTGTGTAAGGTGGTTTTTCTCCAGGGGAACGTTCCCACTCAGAGGATTTTCGTTGTTCCGCCCATTCGGTTCTGCCGTCCGCGACACTTTTAAGGAGCCTTTCAAGTCTTTCCTGGTCTTTGGCTTCGATATAAGCCCGGAGTTCACCCAGAGAGGCGATCATGGTATCCAGCGCCTGAAGTGTATTGTCACGGTTCAAGATCGCTGATAAACCCAGATGGTCTTTCTCATCCAGCAATTCCACTGCTTCTGTCGACTTCTGGAATGATTTTGAAGTGAAGCGGCGAATGTCCTTCCAACCGGATTGCTTGAGGGTCGATATGAGAAGAGCGGACGAGACTAATTTAGGCAGCAATTCGACTTTTGCGCTGATGCCATCCGCTTCGAGCGGGTCTACAAAATAAGCTTTCGAGCCAACCAACAGCGCCAGGTCCGCCGCTAGTTTTACCGCATCTGGGTGAGTGGAACTCTCTGTGGCAATTACCATTTCACCGTTAATAAAAAGATCAGCGTGCGGAGTAAGGTATTCTTCAGGTTTTTCGTCAAGATATATCGCATTGATTACAGGCATCATGGAGATGAAGTGCCTCTCGGCAGGCAGCAGTTTCACTGCCCAATCTACGATCCCTGCTCGAACTGGAGAGGTATCAATCACGACCACGCCTGACTTGAGGTCTTCTGAAATGTACTTAAGCGTATCTTCGATCTGATCAACCGGCAATGCCAGAATGACCACATCCGCTTTATGGATGGATTCCGGGAGGTTGTAAAAAAGTTTATCAAACACCCCTTCTTTTTCCAGTTTCCTCGTGCGGGCCGGTACAGGGTCGTACCCGCATCGGAATACGTTGTCTTTGTGCTCGGCCAGCGCAAGCCCAAAAGATGCGCCAATTTGCCCTAATCCGATAACGGTGATCTGAACTGCCATTATTAGACTCCTAGCAAGACTTGTTTGAACAGGTTGATAGCAGGGTTCATGATTGAACCGATTATATCTACTCCAAAACGGGGTGCAACAAAGATGATGAGCATCAAAAGGATAGGTCCGTAAGGTCGAAGCTGGGCATAGCGTTCAGCCCATTCCGTCGGGAGAAGGAATTCCAAGATCTTTTCGCCATCCAAAGGCGAGATCGGAATAAGGTTGAAGATCATCAGGATCAGATTGATCAAGAAAAAGGTAAACAGAAACTCAGCCGGTGAAGGAAGGAAGGTGTTTGAAGCCTCCCACGGAACGAGGTGTAAACGAAGGGGGATGGCAGCTACAATTGCCATCAGCAAGTTGGATCCGGGCCCTGCCAAAGAAACCCACATCATGGCTGAACGGGAATGCCGTTTCAATGCAACGGGATTGACCGGAACCGGTTTTGCCCAACCAAAACCTGCCACGATCAACAATAAGCTGCCGATAACATCTAGGTGTTTTAAGGGGTTGAGGGTCAAACGACCCATCAAACGCGGTGTATCGTCACCAAAACGATCAGCCACGAAGGCGTGAGAAAATTCGTGAATGGTGAGGGCGATCACAAGTGTCAAAATACGCGAAATAAGAAGTGCAGGAGCCAAATCAAACATTGATAAACCCTCTTAAGTACCAAAGTAACCTTCATTGGAGATCACTTTTCCGATTATATCATGGGATATAATGGCCTTATGCTTCTCGACCTGAACCTTGGCGATGTAGTCCGCATGCGCAAAGTGCACCCCTGCGGCGGTTTTGAGTGGAAAGTCGTGCGACTCGGGGCGGATATTGGATTGGTGTGCCTGACCTGCCAGCACCGTATTATGCTTTCTCGACGCGACCTGGAGCACAAGATGAAGGCACTTGTGCCTAACAAACAAATGGAAAAACATCAGGATCAACTCAATAATGAGGGTGCATAATCTTTACTTGTTGCGATAGCATGTGTGCCTTATAATTTCAGCATTATGCCGATCTTAACTGCCAAAACTTTGGACTTCATCAGCCGCAGCCCGGACCAGACCAGGCGTCTGGGAATGCGCCTCGGAAGCCTGTTGCAGCCCGGCGATATCGTGGCGCTTTCGGGTGATCTTGGGGCAGGAAAGACCACTCTGGTGCAGGGGATCGCTCAAGGGTGGGGCTCAACGGACGCGGTTTCTAGCCCAACCTTTGTTCTAGTTAATGTTTATCGCAGGCCAGATAGCGGTTTGCTTCACCACATGGATGCCTACCGGATACAATCAGCGTTGGAAGCTGAGGATCTTGATCTGGACGCGATGTACACCAGCGGGGCTTTGATCGTGGAATGGGCTGAACGCATTTCGGCTGCACTGCCCAAAGAGATACTGTGGGTAAACATGAACTGGATCGCTGACGAGCAGCGCAACCTGGTTTTTCATCCGATCGGCAAACGAAATGAAGCTCTCGTCGCTGAGTTCAAGCGGCAGGCTTTTGGAGGTTGATGTGCTTCTGGCTATAGATACATCGACACAGACGATAGGCGTTGCCATATATAACGACCCAGTGGTGGTGGGTGAATCCCAATGGAAATCCGGCAACCATCACACGGTTGAGCTGACCTCAGCGGTCGAACAGTTGATGAAACGCTGCGCGGTAAAACCTGACGACCTGACTTTACTGGTTGTGGCGCTTGGTCCGGGAACCTTTACCGGGCTGCGCGTCGGGCTGGCTTTTGCAAAAGGACTTGCTCTCTCTTTACGTCTTCCGATCATTGGGATCCCGACCTTTGATTACCTTGCAGCCTCACAACCTCTCTCTGAGCATCCCATGGTAGTGCTTCTACCTGCTGGTCGCACTCGACTGGCAGTCGGATGGTATGCCGTAACTGAATCCTGTTGGCAGCCGACAGCGCTGCCAGTGGTGATGACCCCGCATGAACTGTCAGACCATATCCAGGGTCCAACGATCCTGTGCGGTGAATTATCCGCGGAAGAACGTCAAACCCTGGGCAGAAAGTGGAAAAACGCTATGCTGGTATCCCCGGCACAATCGGTTCGTCATCCGTCAATGCTGGCTGAAATCGGTTGGCAGCGTTGGCAAGCAGGGCAGCGCGATGACCCTGTGCTGCTTTCTCCGATCTACTTGCATATCGCTGAAGCCATCCCTGGGTGATTGGGTTGAGTACCTTAATCCCAATTTTAATTCGGCGTATGGAAATCACCGATTTGGAAGAAGTGAGCCAACTTGACCAACAGTCCTTTTCTTTGCCCTGGCCGGAGAGTTCATTCATATTCGAGATCGAGAAAAATGAAGTATCCAGATGTTGGGTGGCAGAAACCAGGGATGAGCGCGGAGATACACATCTGGTCGGGATGATCGTCGTTTGGTTTATCGTAGATGAGGTGCATATCGCCACCCTGGCTGTTCACCCGGATATGCGTAAACAAAAGGTCGCGCAACGTTTGCTTGCCCACACCTTGATGGATGCGTTCCATTCCGGCGCTAAAAAATCCTTTCTTGAAGTGCGCAAAGGCAACCTTGCAGCACGTTCGCTCTATCACAAATTCGGCTTCATTTATGTAGGCATCCGGAAGGCTTATTATCAGAATAATGGAGAAGATGCCGTCATGATGAACCTGGAGAGATTTGAAATCGACAAGTTGGAATCATTTCTGTAAGGTAAAATTATACTGATTCATTAATGAGCCATTTCTTCGGAGGACTTGCAGTGACCGCTGACGAAACTATGCGTGAGATCGCGAAACAGGTTACTATTTGCGAGAAATGTGAATTGCATTTTTCTCGCAAGAATGCTGTTCCGGGGGAGGGTCCTGTCAACGCGCAGATCCTGTTCATCGGCGAAGGTCCGGGTTTCCATGAAAACGAACAGGGTCGACCTTTTGTCGGGCAAGCCGGGAAATTCCTGGATGAACTGCTAACCCATGCCGGTTTGAAGAGAGAAGTAGTATTCATCACGAACGTGGTGAAATGCCGCCCGCCGAGCAACCGGGACCCATTGCCTGAAGAGTTGAACGCGTGTGGAAATTATCTTGACAAACAGATCGAGAGCATCGATCCTTGGGTGATCGTCACCTTGGGCAGATTCTCGATGGCAAAATACCTCCCGATGGCGCGCATCAGCGCGATCCACGGAAAACCCGCCTGGGTGGGCGACCGATTGATCCTTCCGATGTACCACCCCGCTGCGGCGCTGCACCAACCTAAACTCAAATCAGACATTATTGCGGATTTTGTTGGGCTTCCCAAGGCAATTGAACAAGCGCAAAAAGTTAGAAAAATTAATCTTGAACCAATCATTGCGGAAACTTACCAAACAAGTTCAGCAACAGAATCACCGGAACAATTAAGGCTTTTTTAAAAAACCAATCATCAGGTGAATTATGGATATTGCTAACCAATTAATTGACAAATTAAAGAATAAAACAGCCCGGGTGGCTGTGTTGGGAATGGGATATGTCGGACTGCCGTTTGCTGCAGTATTTGCTGAAGCTGGTTTTGAAGTCACAGGGATTGACCCAATCGAAGAAAAAATGAACCTGCTCAACGATGGGGAAAGCTACATAATGGATGTCCCCACAGAGACTGTAAACCGGTTGGTCAAAGCCGGAAAACTAAAGGGAACTACAGATTACTCTGTCCTCAAGGACGTTGATGCGGTCGCGATTTGCGTTCCCACTCCTCTGCGCCAAACCGGAGATCCAGATCTCTCTTTCATCGTCAATGCTGCCGAAGGCCTTGCCCCTTATGTGCATGCCGGCATGGTGGTTGTGTTGGAATCAAGCACCTACCCTGGCACCACCCGCGAATTGGTGCTGCCAGCTCTGACTGAAAAAAGCGGTCTTGTTGCCGGTGAAAACCTGTTCATCGCCTTCTCACCTGAACGGGTAGACCCGGGGCGTGAAGATTGGACGACCAAGAATACACCCAAAGTAATCGGCGGGATAACGGAAAAGTGCACCGAAGTGTCTGCCGTGTGGTACAGCCAGGCGCTGGATAGAGTGGTTCCGGTCTCTTCGACTGAAGTGGCCGAGATGACGAAACTGCTCGAAAACACCTTTCGTATGATCAACATCGGTTTTGTCAACGAGTTGGCGCTGATGTGCGACCGACTGGGTGTGGATGTCTGGGAAGTGATCGATGCGGCTGCCACAAAGCCATTCGGGTTCATGAAATTCTCACCTGGACCTGGTTTGGGTGGTCATTGCATTCCGATCGACCCTCTTTATCTATCATGGAAGCTGCATTCTCTCAATTACACAGCCCGTTTTATCGAATTGGCTTCGGAGATCAACACTGGCATGCCGCGCTTTGTCATCACCAAGGTACAAGACGCTTTGAATGACCATCAGAAATCGCTCAAAGGCAGCGATGTGCTTGTTTTAGGCGCCGCATATAAACCGGATATCGATGACCTCAGAGAATCTCCCGCCATCGATGTCATCCGCCTGTTGCAGCAAAAAGGCGCCCGCGTCAGTTATCACGACCCTTACATTCCAAAGATCACACACGAAGATTGGAAGATCGAATCTGTGCAGGATGTGATGAAAGCTGTCAGATCAGCTGATTGCGTTGTGATTGTCACAAATCACAAAGTTTATGATTATCCCGCAATTCTGAAAGAATCCAATCTGATCGTCGATACTCGCAACGCGCTTGGTAAAGCCGGTACGAAGAATCAGAAGGTAGTGAGACTCTAATGGCAAAATATCTGGTCACCGGTGCCGCAGGCTTCATTGCTCGCAGGGTGATCGAAAAACTGACGAGCGAGGACCATCAGGTGGTCGGTATCGATAACCTGAATGATTCGTATGACGTGCGGTTAAAGGAATGGCGGTTAAACCAACTTCTCCCGCTTAAGAATTTTAGTTTTATCAAGGATGATATCTGCCGAACAGGTGTGTTTAATGAATTGACTGCAAAGCATCCGGAATTCCATGCGGTCATTCATCTGGCTGCCCGGGCAGGAGTGCGGCAAGCAGGTGAGGTCCCTGAAGTCTATTTGCAGACCAATGCCGGGGGCACTCTCAATATCCTTGAATGGTGCCGGAAAAACGACGTCAATAAAATTGTTTTAGCTTCCACTTCGTCGATCTATGGAGCGAATCCTCCACTGCCAACAACTGAGGATGCGGATTCGAGCCATCCGCTGCAAATTTACGCCGCCAGCAAAAAAGCCGCTGAAGTGATGGCTTACACATACCACCATCTTTTTGGTCTGGATGCCACCATTGTGCGCTTTTTCACGGTTTATGGCCCGGCAGGCCGCCCGGATATGGTAATGTTCCGCTTCGCGCAGTGGGTTGCCGAGGGCAAGACCGTGCAAGTGACGGGTGATGGATCGCAGATGCGCGGGTTTACCTACCTCGATGACATCGCAAATGGCGTTATTCTGGCGCTCAAGCCCCTTGGGTACGAGATTATCAACCTTGGCGGGCATGAAACCATCACCATCAATGAGATGTTGCATAAAATTGAAGAACGTGTCGGAAAAAAAGCCAGGGTGGAGTATATTCCACGGCACCCAGCGGATGTGGATGCCAACTGGGCAGACGTTCAAAAGGCTCAAAGGCTGCTAGGCTGGCAACCACGCGTCACACTGGATGAAGGAATCACCCAATTGGTCAATTGGTATATGGAGCAGCGCGCCTGGGCGAGCCAGGTATTAACCCCATGAGTTCTTTGCGTCAAAAAATCCTCACTCTGTGGAAGGAAGATCACCTTCTGCGACGGGTGCTTCAAAACACTGGCTATTTATTTACGTCCAGTACGATCAGTATGTTGTTTATTGCGGTCCAAAGCATATTGGTTGCCCGATTGCTTGGCGCTGAATCATTGGGCTTGATCACTATCGTGATGGCCTTTGTCACCAATGTCAATCAATTGTTTTCTTTCCGCATGGGTGAGTTCGTCACCCGTTATTTTGGAAAGGCAATGACAGAGGAGAATATTCCCCATGCCGGGGCAGTGATAAAGGCGTCAGCTCTCATAGAAGGTTTTACATCCGTATTTGCGTTTGGTTTTCTCTTTCTGGTTGCCCCGCTTGGGGCGAAATACCTGGTTAAAGATATTCAATCGTTGTTTTTATTCCAGATCTTTGGGATTGCCATTCTTGCGAACCTTACCACCGAGACTGCCAATGGTGTTCTACGGGTACTGAACCGATTTAAGACTCAGGCCTTGATCACTCTGATCCAATCCATTCTCACCTTTACAATGATTACGCTGGCTTTTATTTTTCAAGGGGATGCTCTCACGATCCTGTGGGCATATCTGATCGGGAAAATATTCCTTGGGGTTTGTCCAATCCTGGTGGCAATCGTAACCCTGAATCGTGAACTTGGACGAGAGTGGTGGCGTTCCCGAATTTCCATCTTACCTTCGATAAAAGAGATGGCTCATTTTGCTATCAGCACAAATCTAAGCGGCACTATTAAACTTTTAGTCAGCGAGAGCGAACCCTTGTGGGTGGGGTTCTTCCTGGATACAAAAGCAGTCGGTCTGTATAAAAACGCCCTGGCAATTGTTAACTTGCTGATGGTGCCTATCACACCATTCATCGGCACAACCTTCCCTGAAATCACCCGCAGTGTGGTGGCGAAAAAGTGGCAGCAGTTGCGACAACTTCTCCTCCGCGTTACGGTTATATCAGCCATTTGGACAATCTTTTTTGCTTTAGTAATGGCATTTTTTGGAAAATGGATCATTGGTCTGACTTATGGTGAAGGATTTGTCCCGGCTTACCCGGTGTTGATGATCTTAATGATCGGGTTTGGCATTTCCAATATTTTTTTCTGGAACCGCACCCTGCTTTTGTCCTTTGGCAAAGCGAACATTCCGCTATATGTTCTATTTGGGGCAGCTATCCTCAAAATTATTTTGGCGTTTTATTTCGTTCCGCGTTATGGAATCAATGCCGAAGCGGCATTGCTTTCTGGTAATTTCATCTTGTCGGTAGGAATATTGGCAGCGGTTGGTTTATGGACGGTGAGAAAATCAGAGCGGACAGATTCTGAAAGAGTTACTGCATGAAAATCGCTTATATTGCCGCCTCCACGATCCCTTCTTCCACCGCGAACAGCATTCAGGTCATGAAGGTCTGCCAGGCATTGACGCAAAATGGTGAAAAAGTTCATTTGTTCATTCCTGGCAGCGGAATTATCCAATGGGAGGAACTTGCCGGGCATTACGGGCTGTCAGCTAGATTCCCGATCTCTCGTGTTCCTTCCTGGCGACCTCTCAAGAGGCTTGATTTTGTGTTTAGGTCTCTGCGGCACGCGAAACAGGTCGAAGCGGACGTCATCTATACACGGATGTTGTGGGTTGCAGTTGGCGCTCTGATGATGCATTGGCCGGTAATTCTGGAGATGCACGACGTGCCAATGGGGCGTTTTGGGCCTTGGCTGTTTAAGCGCTACTTGACTTCCAAAAGAAAGAAACTAACGGTTCTTATCACGCATGCTTTACGTAAGTTGATCGAAGCCAAATTCAAAACGAATTTCCCGGAAAAAGAAGTAATCATTTCTCCAGATGGAGTGGATGTGGAACGGTATCTTAACCTGCCTGATGCGGTTCAAGCTCGGCAGCAATTAGGTTTGAGAGAAATACCTACCGCGGTGTATACGGGTGGTTTTTACGAAGGGCGTGGTTTGGAAATACTGTTAGAGTTGGCAAAAGCGTTTTCTGGGGTCCAGTTTATTTGGGTTGGGGGAAAACCGGATGCGGTGTCAGACTGGAAAGCGAAAATCCAAAACCTTGGTCTTGAAAATATCGTAATTACTGGATTTGTCGCCAATGAGCGATTGCCCCTTTACCAGTCAACGGCTGAAGTATTGCTAATGCCTTTCGGCAAGTCGATCTCGGGCAGTAGCGGAGGCAACACAGTGGATGTTTGCAGTCCAATGAAGATGTTTGAGTATATGGCTGCTGGAAGAGTTATACTCACCAGTGACCTTCCAGTGCTGCACGAGGTTTTAAATGATAGTAATGCTGCATTTTATACACCAGAGGACCTAACTGATTTTAAGGCCAAGTTTGGCTCCTTGATGGCTGATCGCGAACGACGAACTGTTCTCGCGATTCAGGCAAAAAAGGATGTCCTGGGTTATATTTGGCAAGAACGTATGCGGAAAATCATCTCCTTTATTGGAGCGGTTAAATGAATAAACTCCAATCAATAAAACAGGATGCATTAATCGCTTTGGGCACAGGAGTGATTCTCGGTGCGATTTTGGCAGTGGTGAGTCCTGGCAATTTTTTGCTTGGCTGGCTTGGCGCCGGGATCGTGAGCGTTTTGTCCGTCTTGGGGCTGTTGCGTGCGTGGCGGTTCATAGAGGGAGGAAAGGCGCTTGCGGTTTTAATGACTGTTGCTTTCCTGGCAAGGATTGTACTCGGCATTTTCCTTTTCCTGGCACTCCCGGTGCTTGGATTTAATAACCCGGTTCAAAACTCAGGGTATGTATTCTCGGACGCTTATGAGAGAGATCAAGCTGCTTTCCAAATGGCGTCCAGCAGTGAGTCATGGATAGGATTCTTGCAACAATCCCGCTCGTCTGACCAATACGGCGGATTGTTAATGTTGAGCGCGGTTATGTATCAGGTTTTCTCGCCAGATATTCATCGACCGCTTGTGGTGGTTATGTTTTCGGCTTTCATTATGACAATGGGGTTGCCTTTCCTTTTCGGAGCTGTAAAAAAACGTTGGGGAATAGAAACGGCGTTTTTTGCCGGCTGGGTGTACGCTCTTTATCCTGACGGTTTGCTTCTTGGCAGCTCCCAAATGCGAGAGCCATTTCTGATCGGGTTGGCGTGTATTGCTTTTTGGGCGAGTCTATTTTGGAAAGAAAAACCGGTTTACGCAGGATTAGTCTCGTTTTCAACCCTTGCAATTGCAAGTCTGTTCTCCATCCCTGCAGGGTTGGCGGTATTGGCTGTACTGGCAGGTGTTGTATTTCTGGATTGGATGTCTCAACAGAAGGATCGCAGAGCCAAGATTGTTGGACTAACCGGTTTCATCATCTTTATTGGAATCGTCAGTTTCGCTGGCTGGATGTGGTTAAAAAATACAATTTATTATGATGCCTATCTAACCGAAGCCAGTTCCGGATGGATCACCGCCCTTCTTGATCAGATCGGCGAGAAATATCGCATCCCATTTATTACACTCTATGGATTCACTCAACCGGTGTTGCCTGCTGCGTTGGTTGATCCTTCATTACCAATTTGGATGGGCATCGCGATATTCCGCGCACTGGGCTGGTATATTGTCCTGCCGTTCATACTTTATGGCTTTTTTGCCTTATTAAATCCAGGGAAACTGGAACATAAAAACCTTTTGCTCTGGTTCTCGTTTGTTTTTGCAGCCTGGTTACTTGTGTCCTCGCTGCGGGCTGGCGGTGACCAGTGGGATAACCCCAGGTACCGAACCCTCTTTTTGCCCTGGATGGCGATTGTAGTAGGATGGGTATTGCAACGGATCCAGGATAAGAAAAGCCCGTGGTTTTGGCGCTGGGTGGCCGTGGAAGTTGTTTTTGTGCTGTTCTTCCTGAATTGGTACATCAACCGGCATGTTCTGATCGGTACACAAATACCGTTTTTCTTGATGATCGAGTTGATCTTGATCATCTCAGGGATTATCTTTATCGGGGGATTCGTGTGGGATAAAAAAAAGATCACCGAAAAAAACTGCTGTCAGTGATCTCAAAAATGAGTAGATAAATTTACCGCTGGTACCGGATCACGGTTCCCAATGACCGATCTCCTGCCAGGCATACTCCAGGTGTGAGGCGGGAACTTTCCCCGCTTTTTTACGGACGCGTGAGTACACCCACCGCATCAGTTCGTTTCCGCCAATCTCATCGAGGCGTTTTCCGATAACGCGAGTGCGAATATGTCTGCATTGCGCGTTATAGCCGTTGCCAGGGAATTCAGACAAAAAATCCTCTTTGATCCCGATTCTGATTAATTCGTTCACCAGGTCACAAACTTCATTTTCCGATTCCGGTGGATATAATTTTGACCCGAAAAGTGTGTTTAAGAAGCCCATACTCCCGCTCCTTGCTCCCTTTTAAAGATGATCTTCTGCTAAATCATACTATAATCTAAAAAACGATCACAACATTTTGGGTGAAAAAATGAATTTTATTTATCTGTCGCCCCATCTCGACGACGCAATATTTTCCTGTGGTGGGATCATGTGGGAACAAGTCCATCGTGGCGACCGGGTTGAAATTTGGACGCTGTTCTCAGGTGATTCGCCGTCTGAAAATTTGACGACTTATGCAGGAACGCTGCACACACGTTGGGGCGTGAATAAAAATCCTTATGCAGCTCGCCGTACTGAAGACATCGCAGCGTGTAAATTGCTTCTTGTATCTTATCGGCATCTTAATTACCATGATTGTATTTATCGCCGTCTGCCGGAAACAGGCGAACCGTTGATCAAGGAAGATCCGGATCTGTTTTTTGAGATCCATCCAGGTGAAGAATACTTAGTGAAGAAAATCAAGCATGACCTGGCATCTCGGCTGGCTAAAGATGCAACTATTATCAGCCCGCTAGGGGTGGGTGGACATATGGATCACCGAATTACTCGAGCGGTTGCTGAAGAACTGGAAATACAAATTTGGTATTATCCTGACTTCCCATACTCGGCTTTGCCGGAAAATCCGATTGAAGCTTTGCTTCCATTGTACGTTACTCCCGTGGCGATGAACGTTTCCCTGGCGGGGAAGGAGGCTTGGTGGGACGCCATTGCGTGCTACCGTTCACAGCTTAGCTCGTTCTGGCAATCTGTTGAAGAAATGAAGGAAAAAGTCCAGGCTTACGCGGATTCCCCGTTGGCTTGCACCCTTTGGCAGAAAACACAACCTTGATAAGGATCGAACCCTTGAGGAATATAATCTTGGATAGGGTTAAATTATAAAAGCAAACATAGAGCTGGAGGAATCGAAATGACAAAACACGGAATTTTGACTGAAGAAGAATTTAAGACATATAAACCTCCTGCACGAGCGGTTGCTTGTCTAAATGAGTTCATGACAGCTAAAGGCTGCCATGAATCGGAAATCAAAGTTCTGGATTGGGGATGTGGTAGGGGAAGGTTTGTGCTTTGGCTTCGCGAGAAAGGCTTTAATGCGTTCGGGGTGGATATCGATGCTGAACCAGTTGAGAATGGCCTGACACTTTTTAAGGCAAAAGGGTATAAGGATACCCCGTTAACTTTGATTCCCACATCAGGGCGTACTGTTTACGCAGATGAATTTTTTGATTTTTTGATGTCTGATAATGTATTGGAGCATGTGAGCAATATTCAGGTAGCAATGGATGAAATTGGCAGAGTCACTGCAGCCAACGGTAGCGGGTATCATATTTTTCCGGCACAATGGCAAATAATTGAAGGGCACCTCTTCATGCCTTTTGTCCACTGGATCCCGCAAGGTCTTTTCCGAAAAGCAGTGATCAGTCTTTTTGTTAAGCTTGGAATTGAACCAAAATGGAAGGAGCTAGAGGGTCGTAGTAATAATGAAAAAGTAGACACGTATTACAAATACAGCAAGGATAATATCTTTTACCGTCGCTTTTCCTTCGTTCAACAACAATTTGAGAAGCAAGGGTTTAAGGTTACTTTTCAAACGATCAACAACCCTGCGGTGAGCAGAAACAGGTTGCTGGGTCCTTTTGCAAGGAATCGAATCACAAAACCAATTTTCAACTGGATGTTATTAACTTTTAAACAGGTTGAAATGGTGATAAAAAAAGGATCGTAAAAAGTTTTGCAGATGAAGAACCATTAGTAAAGTTTTCAGTGGATCACAATTCCATAATTCTTTTCTGAGAAATTTCTTCGACAACCTCCTCAAAATCATTCTATGCTATACTCATAAAAGCTATGGATCAAACTCACTGGGAAATTTGGGCGCGAACCTTGCAACAAAAGCAGTTGACCGGGTTAGCTCTCACTCTTTTGGAGGGCGCAGGTCCAATAAAACTGATCTTTTCACAGATCCTGTTGAGCTGCACTCCGTTTGTTGGTCAAAACCAGTCCGGTTCATGGCAGTCCTTCGCCCAAATGCTCGAAGATCAAGCGGAATGCCAGTCTTTTGCTTCTTTTTTGCGTGAGGAGAAAAACTTTTGAGCGGATTTGAACCTCTGATCGGAATACTCTTAGTTATTTCTTTCTCTGCTTTGGTCATTCTTTTTTCATTAAAAAGGATAAGAACGAAGCATCCTCCGGTATTTCGGAAAATTATCGCCATACAGAAATTACGCCGCTCCATCGGACTAGCCGTTGAAGATGGAACACGCATTCACGTCTCGCTCGGAAGCGCAAATTTGATTGACCCTTCAAATACATCTGCCTTGGTGGGTTTAAGCTCCCTCCACCGCATTGGACAATTGACCTCAACGAGTGATCTGCCGCCTATTTCAACCAGCGGTAATGGCGGGTTATTAATTCTTGGCCAGGATGTACTAAGTCAAATCTCAGTGGAAACCAATACACGCGAACTATACGATCCGCAGCATGCCCAAATGACTGGAGTGACTCCGTTTTCATATGCAGTTGGAACGATGGAAGCGATGAGCGACTCAGGAATTAATGCCAATGTGTTCATCGGGAATTTTGGCCCTGAAGCCGGGTTGCTATGTGACGCATCGGAAGGGAAACAAGCCTTTACACTTGCCGCCAGCGATTCGGTTACATCACAATCCATTTTTTACGCGATGTCAGATGACACACTGATAGGGGAAGAGTTGTTTGCTTTACCTGCCTACCTGGCTTATCATTCGACCCACCAAGCCAGTCTGCGGGTTCAGGATATCTTCAGAGTTCTGGTGGGAATCGTCTTGGTAACGGGATCAATTTTAAAAATCTTTGGGTTGATATGAAATCACCGCTTTCTTTGACCGTTGCGATTGTCGTTGGGATTGTAATCTTAATTGGATATTTTGTCCCTTCGCCCTCATTAGCCGCAATCCGAACGCCAATGCTGAATTGGGCTATGACGCTCGCCGGGATAGCCAGCCTTGTGGCGATTATCAACCTGATATTCGGTGTCCATTGGAAACGTTTACGAGAATCTGGCAGTAAACAATTCTTCAGCGCTGTAGTGATTCTTTCGTTTCTTGTTACATTGACCGCAGGTATCTTCTTTGGACCTTCGGATTCAAACTATCAAAAGGTCGTCACTGCAATTCAAGTACCTATCGAAACCAGTTTAATGGCAGTACTTGCGATCACTTTGGCGTATTCCAGTCTGCGGCTGCTTCAACGTCAACACAACTGGATGGGTTTGTTATTTTTTCTTAGCGTAATTTTGTTTTTGGTAATCAATAGCGGAGTGATGGCTTTCGCTTCAGACATCCCAATCTTGCAGGTCTTGCTTTCCGGTTTTCACAATGTACCGGTGGCAGGCGCGAGGGGAATTTTGCTCGGAATTGCTCTTGGCAGTCTCGCGACCGGGATTCGCATTCTTATCGGCTCAGACAAACCTTATAGCGGTTAATGATGGTGGATATCCTTTGCCCGATTTGTAAACGTATCAATGATTCCAACACTGAACGCTGTTGGTATTGTCAAGCCATTCTCGGGCCTGATAGGCAGGCAGAGAAAAATCAAGATGCTGATTGGTTGTCTCCATTGAGGGATGATTCAAATCAAAAAAATGATGCGGGTCAAATTGAATCGTCATCCGAAAATGGAGAAGTTGCATCCAACCAGGAAGAGGTTCCAGATTGGTTGGCGCGGATCCGTAATCGTGAGCAATTTGAACAGGAAGCTCACGGGGGTGATAAAGTACAAGATTTACCAGCAGAGGCTGATTCTGAACTCCCTGATTGGTTGAGAGAGATAAAAGCTGGAAATTCAGATGAAAAAAAAGATTCACTCCCTGATGAAAGTTTAAGTCAACCTGTTTCTGATTCAAGCCTGTTTGAACCGAAGGAACAACACCTGACAGATAATACTAAAGCTAATAATGAGGACGATACCGAAGAATGGCTGAATCAGCTGGCAGCCTGGAAACCTGCGGAATCAAAACAGAACGAAGACTCGGATAAAGGAATCAATGAATCGCTCACTGAGAAACCCTTTGAAGAATCCTTCGATGATGAAGACTTGGATAAAGGCATCATTGAATCTCCGCCGGAAACAACCTTTGAAGAATCCAGACCTACTCTTGAGATAAATATCGAACCTTCGGAAAAACCGATTTTTGAAGACAACGCTGTGTTTTCAAAAAATGAGTACCTGGATGATGTGCAAGAATTAAAACCACAAAACATGATCAATGAACTTCCGACCTCGGCAACTGAAGAACAGAAAACATTCGATCTGGACTCACTCTCTGGCAACGATCAACCCGATGAAGCCCAGGAGAGAACAGACTCCAAAACTAAAGAGATTCCGGAACAACCAAAATCCCCTGAACCTGCATTTGATTTTGATGTTTTACGAGTTGGGTTATTCACTGAAGTGTCGTCTCCTGATCTACTAAAGGATGACTCAAAGGGACTGGAGGAATCTTCTGAACTTGTTACACTTTCCAAAAAAGGAGGCGAAGAGGATTGGTTGACGGGATTCCAACGCCTGGACGACGATAAGGATATTACCTCTCAGGTTTTGCCTGTTTCGCAAGATGAAACCTCAGGAAGCGCCCCATTTTTACCAAATGACCTGCCTGACTGGTTAACATCAGAATCAAGGGAAAAACCGATTGCGAAACAGCATGATCAAATCTCTGAAGAAATAAAACCCGAGATTTTTGATGGAAGTCTGGAAAAAGCACAATTGCCCGCCTGGCTGCAAGCCATGCGTCCTGTAGAGTCAGTACCTCAAAGAGCGCCTTCTGAAAAAAAGCAAGAAGGTTCTGAAAAGGAAGGCCCCTTGGCAGGGATCGCGGGCACACTTCAGAGCGCTGTTCACGCGGGCAGTTTTCATAAGCCTGTAAGCTATGGTTCAGCGTTAAAAGTATCAGAGCGGCAAAAAACGAACGCGAATTTGATTGCAAGTTTGGTTGAGGAAACCATTAGCGACCAGGACGTTGCAGTGCCTGTGAATCAACAATTTAAACGGTTATCTCTCCGTTTCCTATTGGCTTTTCTCATGATAACTCTTGTGGTTCTGGCGAATATTTCCCTTCGAAACTTTGTCATTTTGCCAGTTTTATTTCCTGCAGAGCTTGTCAGCACGTTTGACGTTATTAATTCTTTACCTGTGGATAAACCAGTTTTATTGGCAGCAGATTTTGAAGCAGGTTTATCAGGTGAACTGAATTGGAGTTCGCAAACGCTTTTTGAACATTTCATGCGGCGGAACTTGACCGCGGCTGTCGTTTCCACTAATCCGGTAGGGTCTGCCATTTTGTCCGGGCAGTTAGAATCAGCAAATCACAATGTGGCTGCATATTCAGTTCAAAATAGCGTTGTCAACCTCGGCTACTTGGCAGGAGGCTCTACCGCCCTTCAATTCATGACCGAGGATCTGCGCTCTGCGATACCATATACGCAAGATCTGCTTCCGGCCTGGGTAAATCCGGTTTTACAAAACGTACACATTATTAAAGATTTTGGCGCGGTAGTCGTGATCACTGACAAAGCAGAGAGCGCGCGGGTCTGGATCGAACAAGTGCAGCCTTCGCTTGGTTCTACTCCGCTACTATTCGTGGTAAGCGCGCAGGCAGCCCCCTTAGTACAACCTTACTATCAAAGCGGTCAGGTAGCAGGGTTTATATCTGGCTTCAATGGCAGTTTGGCTTATGAACAGATCATTCAACAGCCAGGAGTATCGACGCTCCATTTGAGTTCTTATCAATTAGCAATATTGTTTGTTGTAATACTCCTTCTTATTGGCGGACTGATCAGTTGGATCCGCCCGGTTGCTTCTGTGTAAAAAGGATAATTAACCGCATATGCAGTTCAACGCAGACCTAATTTGGACAATTACCAGTTTTATTCTGACCCTGTTGGTATTCACCTATCTCTTCGGCGAAAATCCTGTTTTTCGATTTGTATCAGCCTTGTTTATCGGTGTAGCGTCTGGTTACTTTGCCGTCATTATTATCTACCAGGTGGTATTGCCAAGGTTGGTCGTTCCTTTGCTCGAAGGTTCTCTGATAGCATTGATTCCATTAGTCTTGTCAGGAGTATTGTTGCTTAAACTTTCCCCGCGCCTTTCTCGATTTGGAAATGTCTCAATGGCATATCTGGTTGGGGCGGGTGCGGCGATTGCGATTGGTGGAGCGGTTTTGGGCACCTTGTTCGGACAGATTAAGGGGGCGATTGCCGCATTTGAACCACAAATCAACGCGGCGGGAATTTCTCCGGTTTTATTGATCCTGGAAGGTGGTTTCCTGTTGTTGGGAACATTGGCAACACTGACATATTTTAATTTCGGCGCAAAAAATACTGCGAATATGGGTCCCAGGCGCGGGTTAATTGCGGCAATATTTGCCTGGATAGGAAAATTTTTTATTGCCATCACACTGGGAGCTGTCTTTGCAGGGGTTTTAACCGCAGCGATCACAGCGCTTGTGGAGCGTTCGGATTTCATTTTGCAAACGATCAAAGGCTTTTTGCGCTAACAGGATATTATGACCACATTAATCACTGAAGCAAATTCGATTCTCGGAATTGAAATCGGTTCCATTCATACCAGGGCGATCCTGTTTGATGTTGTGGAAGAAAGTTACCATTTTATTGCTTCAGGTTCTGCCGGTTCAACCTACGGCGATCCCTTTTTTGATATTGGAGAAGGCGCTTTTGAAGCGATTGCTCGTTTGCAAGAGATTACTGGAAGAATTTTGCTTAACCATGACGGGAATTTGATCCTTCCGAGCCAGGCTGGCGCAGAAGGGGTTGACAGGTTAATTATCACGGTCTCTTGCGGGGCTGACCTTAACCTTGTTACATTTGGTCTCTTGAATGATGTTTCTTTGGAAACAGCGAACCGTCTTGCAAAGACTTCTTTTACAAATGTGATCGAAAGTTTTGGTATAAACGACCGCCGTCCAATTCATGTGCAAATGGATGCACTGCTTGCTGCCCGACCGGATATTTTAGTCGTGGCTGGTGGTACCGACCGGGGCGCGACCAGATCTGTCGCGCGCATGGTTAGTATGATCGCTACGGTATTGCAGATCATCCCCAAGGAAGAACGCCCAACCGTTTTATATTGCGGAAACCAGGCAATGGTCAAAAGGGTAAAAGAATTACTGGATAAGATAACTGAAATAAAAGTGACGAATAATATCCGCCCAACGATTGACTCTGAAGACCTTGAAAAAGCAACGGTTGACTTTGGAAAGTTAATGATGGATCATCGCATGCAAAACGTGGGCGGTCTCGATCGCATCTCACCACTTTGTAGTGATCAGCCGGTGTTATCGAGCGTTGGTTTCCAACGGGTGGTCCAATTTCTTGGAAAGCAATATGATCCAGCAAAAGGTGTTTTGGGCCTTGACTTGGGCTCAGCGCACACTATCGCGGCATATGCAAATAATAAGGAAAATTCTATAAATGTTTTCCCAAGCGGTATGGGTGTAGGCTTGGAATACGTTTTACAGAGAACTCAAATCGAAGAAATTGAAAAATGGCTGCCAGAATTGATCCCGCACGAAGAGATCCTGGCTTACCTTTGGCAAAAGACGCTATTTCCCGCAACGATTCCCGCGACATGTTCCAGTCTAGCCATCGAGCTCGCGGTTGCCCGGCATATTTTGCGCATGACGATGCGAGAATTATCTTTACGTGGAGCGTTTGTGTCGAGAACCTTTGAACCCATCATTGTTAGCGGTTCTGTGCTTACACACACAGCCACGCCGCAACAAGTTTTGCTTACATTGCTGGATGGCATTCAACCCCTCGGGATTACACCGCTGGTTCTGGATAAACACGGTATCATCCCGCTATTAGGTGCGGCGGCAAAGATCAACCCCCTCTTGCCAGTACAGGTTCTTGAAAGCACAGCGTTTGTCAATTTGGCAACGAGCGTTACAGCAGAGAGCAATGCTCGCTATGGAAATACGATCATGCAGGCCCGGTTGGTATATACTTCTGGTAATTACATTGATGCTGAAGTAAAACAGGGTTCACTTGTTGTGCTGCCATTAAAATCTGGTGAAACAGGACAACTCATTTTGAAAACGGTCAGACGCACACGGATCGAAGATGTTGAGATGACGAGCGAACCGATCAAGATCAAAGGGGGAGTCTGCGGCGTTGTGATCGATGCCCGCGGACGGCCACTGGAACTGCCAGCCGAAGATGCGCGGAGAAGAGAGTTATTAAAACGTTGGGCGTTCATGCTGGGCGGTTAATTTTGGTATGTTTATTGCAACTAGATATTCAGGAGATATAATGCACGCATTGGTTACCCAGATCCACCCGCTTGTTCAAATCCGCAGAAACCGGAGTCTCCCTGTTCCCGGTACTGTGCTGGTACGGGTGGGTCAGAAGGTCATTCCGACTGAGATCTTGGCTGAAACCAATGTTCCTTCTCAGCATTATTTAGTGGATGTGTTCCGTTCATTGGGAATGAAAAATACTACAGAAGCAGAAAAACTCGTCAACCGCAAGATCGGCGATCAATTGGATAAACAAGATATTATTGCTGAAACTGGGGGCTTTTTTTCACGGGTGATCCGCGCTCCAATGCCAGGAAAAATCGTTGCGATCAAAAATGGACAGGTGCTTCTGGAGACTGATTCTCACAAGATCACAGTTCAATCCGGGCTGACTGGTTCGGTTGTTGAAGTAATCAAAGACCGGGGAGCGGTTGTTGAAACCAACGGGATGTTGATCCAGGGAGTTTGGGGAAACGAGAGAATCGGTTTTGGGCCATTCCTGGTCGATGCGGATGCGATTGAAAAAGAATTGACACCCGCATCACTCAGTATCACCTTGCGTGGAGCTGTTATTGCCGCTGCTTTTTGCACTCAAGAAGAAAGCCTCATAACAGCCGGCAGCCTGCCAGTGGGCGGGTTAATTTTGGGGAGTATGAATCCAGAGCTAATTTCATGTGCAATGAAACAGAATTTTCCGATTGTCTTGTTAGAAGGATTTGGTCAAAACGGAATAAATGATCTTGCCAAAAACCTGCTGCTTTCCAACTCAAAGAGAGAAATATCCATTCATGCTGCAAAATGGGACCGATTTACTGGCAATCGCCCAGAAGTTGTGGTTTCGCTCCCAGCCGAAGGTGAATCCTATCGTGAAGTAGCAGAATTTGCGTCAGGTCAAGCTGTCAGAGTCCACGCCAATCCTTATTCTGGTCGGGTTGGATGGATACAAAACATCATTTCAGGTCTGGCGTCCCTGCCGAACGGATTGAGAACGACTGCCGCTGCGATTAAATTTCAAAACAATGAAAGTGCAATTATCCCATTAATAAATCTGGATATTATTGATATAGAGAACAGATTCCTCGGTAAAACCGAATAAGGAGGAAATGCCATGGCACTGAATAATTTTGATGAGGATCGATTCGACCAGGAGAGTTACGGAGGTGAGGATTTTACGCCTGAACCAGAAAAAAAACGCGGTAACCGCACCTTCCTCATTGCTATCGGGATCGTTGGAGTGATCTTTGTACTTTCTTTGATCCTGCTCTTGATCGTTGCCCCCGGGTTATTGGCAAACCAGCGGGCAGCCCAGCAGGAGCAAGCCGCGCAGATCAACGCGGCGAATACAGCAACCGCCATGGCAGCTACAGCAATTGCTCAACAGGCTACCCTGGCTGTGAAAACAACGGTTGCTCCCGCTGCTGGGGCTGGACCAACAAAAACACCTGTGGTTGTAATTCTGGCGAATACGCCGGCTGCGGCATCAGGTTCTCAGCTTTCTGCTTCTGAACTCGCGACAGTCTCTGCGCTGCAGACACAAATGGCTGGCACAGGAGGAGGGGGAACCCCGGCGCCTGCCTCAACGGCTCTGCCCACCACCGGTTTTGCGGATGAAGTCGGACTGCCAATGATGGCTGGCCTCGCAGTGATCCTCGTGTTTGTGATCATTCTGAGCCGGAAGCTCAGACTAAGCGCTCGATAACAAAGTATAAAAAGTAAATCCGGAGTTGAGAACCCTCATCCCCGGATTTTTGTATTGTTAAGTCTTATGTTATGCTGGCTGCGATTTTCTCGCCAAATTTGAGCAATTCTTTCACCATAATATCGGAACGACCTTCCGCGTAAACACGTAGAACAGGTTCCGTTCCGGACGGGCGAATGAGCAGCCAGGAATCATCCGCAAAAATATACTTCACGCCGTCAATTTGGGAGATCTCGGCGATGTGTTCCCCTCCAATTTGGGCGGGGGGTTCTTTTTTAAGTTTTTCAACCATCTTGTCTTTTTCTACCGGATGTTTGAGCCGCAAGTCTTTCCGTTCATAGAAGACAGGCCCGACTTCCTTTTGCAGGTCTTCCACCATCTCGTATAGAGAAGTCTTCGCGGCAGCCACCATTTCGATGATCAATAATCCCATCAATACCCCGTCACCTTCAGGGATGTGACCTTTGAAGGAGATCCCGCCTGATTCTTCTCCGCCGATCAACACGTTCTCTTTAATCATGTAGTCGGAGATATGGTTGAAACCAACCGGCGTTTCGCGCAGCGGAAGGTTATATTTACTGGCGAGACGATCGATCATTCGGGTGGTTGAGACCGTGCGTACCACAGTCCCGGTCATGCCGCGTTTTTCCACCAGGTGGCGCAACGCGAGCGCCATGATCTTGTGCGGGTCAACAAAATTGCCGCGTTCATCCATTGCGCCGATACGGTCAGCGTCACCATCAGTGGCGATGCCGAAGAAGCCCATGCCTGCGCCAATGGCGCCCGCCAGTGGGGTGAGGTAACGGGCGATGGGTTCGGGGTGAACTCCGCCAAAACCCGGATTCATCTCTCCGCGGATCTCGGTAATCTCGCAGCCGGAGCCTTGCAGAATACCTTTGATGACACCCCGACCGGAGCCGAACATAGAGTCAACCACGAACCGTTGCGGGTTTTCGGCGATCATATCAAAATCGATGAGTGTGCGCAGGTGGTCATAGTATGCCGGAATGGGATTGAATTTGTAGATCAGGTTTTGGGCTCTCGCCAGTTCGAAATCCATTAAATTGGGTCCACGACCCTGCTGCTCGTTGTCGTTAAGGTACACCTCAACCCGGCGGCATTGTTCTGGCAGCGCGGAACCGCCATGCGCAGATTTCAGTTTGACGCCATTGTAGCGCGGGGCGTTATGCGAGGCGGTAATCATGACCCCGCCGATCGCATTCAAGTTGCGCACGGCATGTGAGATCACCGGAGTTGGCGCGTCTGACTGCGCCAGATAGACAGTGAAACCATTGGCTGCCAGCACGCGGGCAACTTCCGCCGCGAAACGGTCAGAAAGAAAACGAGTATCAAACCCCACCACCATCTTTTTTGGATCCGGCGAATGCTCGAAAACCGTGCCGTTCGTCCAGGTGTCTGAAGCAACTGCATCGGCGATGGCTTGAGATAACTGCCGCAGGTTATGAAATGTAAAGGTGTCCGAGATGACGGCTCTCCAGCCGTCGGTTCCAAAATGGATCGTCATTGATTTTCTCCAAAAAGTGCTGTGATAGTAAACCGGAACTGATTCAACTTACCAATTGGGCGCAGGAGTAGCCGTGAGAAGCAGACTTTGGACAATCCAACCTTCTTGTCCGTCTTCAAGGATCACGTGCGCCCAGGTTGCATTACCAACAATTTGAAAGTCTGGCAAAACCTGAACGAACTGACCGTTTAACAGGCTTGTAAGGTACTCTCCATCAAAACCGGGAGTTTTTCGGACCCTAACTCCATTAGACGTGGCGCTAAATATCTTTGCCCATACTGGGGTAGGTTTGGGAGTGATCGTAATGGTAGGCGTGCGGGTAGGCACCAGAGTATTGGTGGGTGTCGCATCTATTGTAATGATCGCAGTCGGTGGCGCCAGGGTTGAGGAGGGCGTGGGGGCCAAATTGAGGGTGGTTTGAATTGGCATTGTTGCTGTGGCAGGCGTGATCTGTTTCTGCAATGCCGAGCCGAGCGCGCTGGAAACTACCAGTGCGTAAACCGCTCCTCCCAACAGTACGGCGGTGAGCAGATACCCGAAGAAGGTAAAAGGGCGCAGCCGCAAAAAGGCTAAAACGATTGAGCCGATCAGGATGACGAGCAGGATGTTCACGCCGACAAATTTAAGCGCTTCCGAGAGTAACCCCTGGATTCCACTGGTCAAGCCGAACCCGGCAACGCCGATCGGCAGGTAGACCTCATAGGCCAGCGCCACACTGGCAACCAGTGAGCGCTGCTTGGGCACGCGCACGGTCAGGTAGATCGCCAGCGCCGCGCCAATAGTCAACAAGATCAAGTCAGGCACAGTGAAGGAGGTATGATAGCGGGCCTGGGTTACCGGCAAATTCGTGAAAAGCTTCGAGAACCATCCGCTCAACGCGCCGCCCGCGAAGATGAAAGCAGACCCGATCAGCAGACTGCCCGCGGATTGCATGAAGAACCGGAATGAACCGACCGCGGTTGAAAAACCCAACCCGATCAAAGGCGCCATGAATGGCGCAAGCAGGGCAGCCAGGATATAGATTGCTGGATGATCGAGTAAAATGGCGACTCCCAATACCAGACCACACAACATGGAGAACAGGTAAAAATCCAGACCTGGCACGAGGCGTTTGGCGATCTCATTGACATAAAGGGAGCGTTCGGTTTTGCCTGAAGGGACGATCAAGCGGCGGGTACGGCGCCGGCGCGACTCATCAATGTGGCTGGGTTGATCTATGGGTGTAAATTCTTCAGGGATTTGATTCATCGTCTCAAGGTCTCCGCCAATCGGTTAAAGATGCCGTTGCGGTACAAACCGCCTGGAGCAGGTATAACTGGCTTAGATGAAATTGACGAAAAACACGAATTTGAATCTCAATCATCTTCTTATTATAATACAGTCACAAAATGATATAAGCTAAGGTACAATACGCTCATGCACAAGAACTCGCCTGTAAAAATCATTCTGTTTTTTGCACTCATTTCAATTCTTGTTGCAAGCATTTCAGGCTGCATCAATGTCGGCTCAAAAACGCCTGAAGCGACGCGAATTCCACCGGTCCCTGAAGCAACTTCAACCTCCACTGCAACACCCGCCAGGATCATTCTCTACGACCCTTCCGGTCTGGTAAGCGGGGAGGTCAAGGAGGTAATTACCGAATTTGCCTCCGCCAATTCACTGACCTATGAGCAAGCGGCGTCTTTTGACGATCTCAATGGCGTGAAAGTGATGGTCGTGTTCGGAACGCCTGATGCTCTGGCGGGGGCTGCCAGTTCAGCGCCTGAGACCCAATTCATCGCAGTGACCGACGGCGCTGCAACCGCGAGTGCAAATATCAGCGTCATCCAAATTAAAGCGGTGGACATGGCATTCATGGCAGGGTATATGAGCGCCTTGACTGCGGAAGACTGGCGCGCTGGGGGAATGGTTGTAGATGACGGGAACACTGGCATTGCCAATGCTTTTGAGAACGGCGGCAAGTATTTGTGCGGTCGATGTACGCCTCTTTACCCGCCTTTCATCAGTTATCCGGCAGTCGAGACCCTCACAAGCCAGAGTGACGTCAATGCCTGGTCAACCCAGGCAGAAGCGTTGCTGCGTGATACGAAAGCCAACTCGGTTTTTATTGACCGGGCAGGCGACAGCGCGGATGTTCTCTCCCTGTTTGAGGGACAGATACTCTATTCCAATAATCCTGCTTCTGCTAATTTGGAGCGCTATGGAGCAATTCTGGGCGTAGACCTGTTGCAGGGATTGCAGCAGCTTCTGCCGGAAGCGCTGGCCGGGCGAGGCGGAAAAACCATCAATACCAAAGTGGCGCTGGTTGTACTCAATAACCCGGATAAAATTTCTCCCGCGCGGCAGACGCTATTCGAAAAGGTGGCCCAAGACCTCGCGGACGGTTGGATCAACCCATTAAGTGTTCCCTAAAATAATCGGGATGGCGCCTAATTATTTTTTTCCTGTTTGATTGTTTTTTGTGAGAGTACCCATGAACTCCGGTGCGGTGGCGCTGCCGGGCGCGTTGATCGATTCGCGTTTAAACACCTTCCACACGGTTAAAAATAAGATCTTGATATCCAGCCAGAAAGACCAGTGATCCACGTACCACACGTCCAGTTTGAATTTGTCTTCCCATGAGAGCGCGTTGCGCCCGTTAACCTGCGCCCATCCGGTGATGCCTGGCAGCACGTCATGGCGGCGTGCCTGTTCGGGTGAATAGCGGTCGAGGTAGGCGATCAGCAGCGGACGCGGACCTACCAGGCTCATTTCGCCTTTGAGCACATTGAAGAGCTCGGGCAGCTCGTCCAGGCTGGCGGAGCGCATGAACGTGCCCAGCCGGGTGAGGCGCACTTCGTCGGGCAGTGGAGAGCCATCTGTAGCGTGGGTGCTGCGCATGGTGCGGAATTTGTAGACGGTGAAGATCTTGCCGTACAGACCGGGGCGGCGCTGGGCGAAGATCACCGGGCCCCCCATGAAGACCCACACCAGGAGGACGAGAATCAGCAGCACCGGCGAGAGCAGGATGAGCAGCAGGACGCTGACCAGCAGGTCGAAGAGGCGTTTGAGAAGAGGCGGGATGCGTTTTCTTGATTTCAAATCCATATACTGATTTTACCAAAAGAGTAAATTCGCGTCTTGTAAAAACAGACCTGTGGTAATAAGTTATAATCTAGCGAAGGCAAAATGTTCACTGGAGAATCACTAATAATCATCACCATCGATGAGCATGGACTGACACTACACCAGGCCCGCTAGCGGTCTGGCAGCCGACCTATTGGAAAAGCATGAATCGGGTGAAGTGATACTGTTGGTGCGAAAGTTCATTGAGGAAGGCTAATATGGTAAAAAAAGGCAGGGTTTTTTCAGGCGCGCGTCCCACCGGGCGGCAGCATCTCGGCAATTATTTTGGCGCGATCAGCAACTATGTCGCGCTCCAGGAAGAGTATGATTGCGTGTACTGTATCGTGGACCTGCACGCCTTGACGACCCTGGAAAGCACTCGGGATTTGCGGAAAAACACGCTCGAGATGGCCTGGGACTGGCTGGCGGCTGGTATTGACCCCGTAAAATCCATTGTGTTTGTGCAATCGATGGTCAGGCAGATCACCGAACTGCATACCATTCTCTCGATGGTCACGCCGCTTGGAAAGCTCACCGACCTGCCCACTTTCAAGGAAAAGGTGCGCGAGAATCCGCACAATATCAACTATGGTCTGGTCGGCTACCCGGTGCTGATGAGCGCGGATATTGTGCTCTACAAATCGAATTTTGTGCCAGTAGGCATTGACCAATCCCCCCATATCGAATTCGCCCGTGAAACGGTACGCTCTTTCAACTTCAGGTACAACACCAATGCATTGATCGAACCCCAGGCGAAATTCACCTCGTTCCCCAAGATCATGGGCATCGACGGGGTAAACAAAATGAGCAAAAGCCTTAATAATGATATCGAGATCGCTGCCACGCCGGAAGAAACAACCAAACTGGTCATGCAAATGGTCACCGATCCACAGCGCCAGCGCCGTTCTGACCCGGGCAACCCGGATGTTTGTAATGTCTTTTCCTTGCACAAGATCTTCACCAGTCCGGAACAGGTGGCGAGCATCAACAGCGAGTGCCGCCGCGCCGGTATTGGCTGCGTGGACTGCAAAAAAATGCTGGCAGCCAACATGAACGATTATTTCACTCCTCTGCGCGCCCGCCGTATGGAATTCCAGAAAGACCCTGACGTCACCTGGGATATGCTGCGGGATGGAGCGAAGCGCGCCAGCGTGATCGCAGAAACCACCATGGTGGAAGTTCGTAAAGCCATCGATTTACCCTGAAAAAAGGGCGCTTGTAACTCAGGCGCTTTCAATACGAGGTCATCATGAGAGCGATCATACAACGCGTCAGTTTTGGGCAAGTGATTATTGACGATAAACTGGTTGCGGATATCAAAATGGGGTTGGTGATCCTTCTGGGCGTCGGTCGTGAGGATGACCAAAACAAAGCCAGCCTGCTTGCCAAAAAAATCGCTCAACTACGCATCTTCGAAGATGACCAGGGAAAAATGAATCTGTCTCTGGTGGATGTCAAGGGGTCAGCAATTGTGGTCTCACAATTCACGCTGTATGCAGACACTCGCAAGGGCAACCGGCCTTCGTTCATTAACGCGGCGCCGCCGGAGATAGCCAGCCCGCTGGTGGATTTCTTTACCGAGGAATTGCGAAAAGAAAGGATCCCGACCCAGACCGGTGAATTCGGCGCGCATATGTTTGTGCACCTTCAGAATGATGGACCGGTGACGATCTCACTCGAAATATAGCAGATCAAAACCGCCAGCACAGCGCATCCAGTTGGACTGCGCTTGCCCCCGCTGCAAGTGCGGCTTCCCCTTGTTCCAATGAGAATACCCCGCAACCTGCAATGATCAGAACCCCAAATCCTTTGAGGTCGCACAATGCGCGCATCAACTGCGGAAAGAGCGCCGGTCCATAAAGCCGGCCATTGATGTTTTTTCCGTTTTGCGTGATCATGCCGCGTGCAGCAGAGAGCACGATGCCTGCCACGCCTAGCGCAGGCAGTTGTTCCACCAGTCTGATCTCAAGTACATCCACCGGGATGCAAACGAACACCGGCAGTTCACCCGTAGCCGCCTGAATCAGGTCAACTTGATCCTTGTTGGTTAAGCCTGGCGGAAGACTTAATTCGATCGCCGTAACGTTTTCAACATCCTCAAGCACGCGCACCATTTGCTGGCACTCGTAAGCGGTTTGCACCAATAAGTGAGACCAAACCGGCAGCGTCAAGTGTTCCCACTTTTGCTGGTAATTCTTCAAAATGCTTTTTAGACCGGGGTTCGGATGCCCGGTGTGAAGGAGGAATCCGCCTGGGTATTGAACGACCGCCCGGTTTCGCGCCGGGTTGCGGGGCGTCAAACTGATGGGATTGGTCACGAAAGCGCCAAAAGGTAATGTTCCAATTGGAGAAGGCTGCGGAAGAAACCCCATAAAACCCGCTGAGTTCATCCACGGGGGCTGCAGACCGAGGATCGCCCCATTTTTATCCATGCGGGTTTCCTTCTGCCACCAATTCGTCTAGTGAGAAAACAGGTCCATCTTTGCAGGCGTGCTTCCAGCCTTTCGTGGTCAACACCGAACAAACCCCGCAGGCAATCGAATCGGCGCAGACCAGCGGCGTCTCCACCATGATCTCCGCTGTGAACGGAGCCGAATGACCGAAGCTCAACGAAAGTTCATTATTAAGTTTTTGAATTGCAGAAACCGGAAGAATTGCAGCGAAATAATCTCCCCAAGATTTGATCTCGCCTAACACGCTAATTGGCAGCACTTCGATCTCAGGGGCGAGCTGCGCGGTTGGCGCATCGGTCAGCAAAGTGACTTCTGCCCCCTTAACCAGTGCGAGTTCCGCAAGCATGAGCAGCCGGTTGATGTTGGACAGATCTAAAGTTGTTAAAACTGTTTGTTTCGCAAGAGGAGGCAGATGAAAACCATTTCCAAAGGGTCCACGCAACGAAAGCAATATTCCAGGAATCCAGTCTTTGGGGATCTTCCCTGTGAAAATAATACCGTCCCGGTACTTCCAACACGGGAAAAGGACGGTTGGCAGCAATTCACTGGATTCTGCGGAAAAAGCCAGCAAATATTGACCCGGGAAGGCATGATTTAATGGTGGGCACTCAATCTGAATGCACACTTCTTCATTCATTACAACCAGACCAGCAAGCCTGCCTGTGTGCGTTTTCATTGAATTAATTATAGCGATTCCTGCGCAAGAAACGAAATCTCTAATCAAAAACAAATAAAACCCCACTATAATCAGAACTGTTCAAAAAGTCATGTTCATGAGGAGAATCGAATGAATATCGCCAGTTTATTGAAGAGTTTTGCAGTGGTTGTATGGATGGCATGGTTTGCCATCCTCGCGCTGGTCATGTTACGCGCTGCCCGTCAAAAACCGATGAAAAACGGGAGATCGTTAATCATAACCTTGTTGGTGGCAGCTGTTATCATAACGACTGTCAGTTCAGGGCTTGTTTTCATTAACCCTCAAGAACGCGGTGTTGTGATCTCAGCGGTAAATCCTGCAGGGTACCGTCAGGAAGCCCTTCAACCCGGGCTGAGCTGGATCATTCCCTTTGCGGAAAACGTGGTGTTATATCCTGTTTCCCGCCAAACCTATACCATGTCGATTGCCCCCTCTGAAGGGGCTGTGCAGGGGGACGATTCGATCGCAGCTCGAACGCTGGATGGGCAGGAGATCTATATAGATGCGTCGGTCATCTTTGCCATTGATCCCACCAAGGTCGTGCAGGTGCATATCCAATGGCAAGACCGTTATGTGGAATTGATCAGAGCTCAAGCGCGCGGTATCATCCGCGACGCGGTCTCTCAATACCGTGTCGAAGAGGTGGTCAGTACAAAACGGTTTGATCTTGTGCAAAGAATAGCCGATGCCTTGCGCGCGAAGGTGGAAGACAATGGATTAATCTTGAACGACTTCGTGCTGCGGAATATAGCGTTTTCCACAGAATATTCAGCTTCCATAGAGCAAAAACAAATCGCCGAGCAGCAGGCGCAGCAAGCCAAGTTAGTGGTTGAGCAGAAGAAACAGGAAGCCGAACAGGTGCGTGAAGTTGCCAAGGGCGCCGCGGATGCCGCAGTGACCCGCGCCCAGGGTGAAGCTGATGCGCGTATTATCCAGGCCGAGGCGGAAGCCAAAGCCATGAATTTGATCGCAGAAGTGCTCAGAAATAACCCCAACTTGTTGAATTACCAATACATCACCAAACTTAGCTCTAATATTCAGGTGATGCTTGTTCCCAGTGGCTCACCCTTCATTCTGCCATTCCCGCAGACCGCCGGGTCTGGCGGCACCACAGTAATCCCGTAAACCCACACCACTCAAGAAAAGCAGCGGACAGTGAAGTTAACCGTCAGCTGCTTTTTGTTTTAAGACTCGGATATAATTGAGACATGGATGAATTATCTGTAAAGCCGTCCGGAAAGCAGATCAGATTGACCAGTCTCTCGAACTGCGCGGGTTGAGCTTCAAAACTCAATGCTGAAATGCTGGCGCAGGTACTGCGCCCTGTTCAAGAGATTTTCAATCCTGCAGATTACCCCGACCTGTTGGTAGGTTTGCAGACGCCGGATGATGGGGCAGTCTGGAAGCTGGATGACCGGCGCGGTCTGGTATTAACAACCGATTTCTTCACTCCGGTTGTCGATGATGCGCGTGACTACGGCAGGATCGCTGCGGCTAACAGTCTTTCGGATATCTACGCCATGGGAAGCACGCCTTTCCTGGCGCTTAATATTGCAGCGCTGCCGCCAGATCTTGACCCCTCAGTGAGCCAACAGATCCTGTTAGGCGGCGCGGAGATAGCTCGTGAGGCCGGCGTGGTGGTGGCAGGCGGGCATACCGTGCAGGATAAAGAACCCAAATTTGGCATGGTAGTAGCTGGTTTTGTTGATTTGGATAGCATGTTCACGAAAGCAGGCGCAAAAGTTGGCGAGCACTTATATTTGACCAAACCGCTAGGATTTGGCGCTATTACCACCGCGCTAAAACAAGACAAAGTAAAAGCTGCTGATTTGGCTGTAGCGGTTGAGTGGATGACGCGATTGAACAAGAATGCCAGCCTGGCAGCCCGTCAATCAGGTGTGCATGGTGCCACAGACATCACCGGGTATTCATTCCTGGGGCATGCCTCAGAAATGGCGCAGGCGAGCAGAGTGTGTATGCAAGTCATCTTTGACACGATTCCGCTGCTTGAAAATGCTTTGCCCTATGCAGAGCAATACATCTTTCCAGGCGGCGCTCATGACAACCAGAGGTACTTTAGTCAAAAAGTTACATTTATCAAGGAACTCCCTGAGTATCTGAAATTGATGCTTTTTGACCCACAAACCAGCGGCGGGTTGCTGCTCTCGGTGCCCGAAAAGCAGTGTGAGAACTTTGAATCCACGATGAGGTCACTGGAGCAACCTTTTTGGAAGATCGGAGAGGTTGTGAATGGTCAGGGAATTATAATTCTCTGACAAGTCGATCTGAAAAGTAGATTATTCTGCCAGTTATTGCCAGATTAGCGGTACTGCTTGTTATATGAATTACCAGTGCTAAAATAAATCCATGATGGAAATCTCAGAGAATCTGCAAGGTGTGCTTGCCACGCTGCCTCAAAAACCGGGCTGCTATCTCATGCGTAATGCCGGCGGAGAAGTGATCTATGTCGGCAAGGCAATTAACCTGCGCAGCCGCGTGCGGTCTTACTTCCAGGAGCGTTCTGACCAAGACCGCAAGACCCGCAAACTCGTTTTACAAATCCAGGATTTGGAATGGATCGTAGTGGGGTCGGAACTTGAGGCATTAATCCTCGAGATGAACCTGATCAAGAAGCACCGTCCGCGCTTCAACGTGCGGCTCAAGGATGATAAACGCTACCCCTATATCAAAGTTCACCTTGCAAACCCGTATCCCAAAGTGACTATTACCCGCATGATGGTCAAGGATGGTTCGCGCTATTTTGGTCCATTTACCAGTGTGTGGGCGGTACATCAGACGCTTGATCTGCTGCGGCGGATTTTTCCGTATCTGACATGCGACCGCGAGATCACTGGCCAGGATGCGCGCGCGTGCCTCTACTATGACATCAAATTGTGCGCGGGTCCGTGCATCGGCGTCATCAACCAGGCTGCATACCAGCAATTGATTGCCGATCTTTGTTCCTTTTTGGACGGGCACACTGACCCGATCGTTGGACGGCTGCAGCGCGAGATGGACGAAGCATCAGAATCGCTCAATTTTGAACGCGCGGCAGTATTGCGTGACCAGCTCAATTCCATTGAAAAAGTGGTTGAAAAACAGAAAGTCATCACCAGCGATCAGAGTGACTCGGATGTGCTGGCGCTGGCTCGCTCAGATGGCGAAGCCTGCGTACAGATCTTTTTCATCCGCAACGGCAAGTTGATGGGGCGCGAATATTTCATCATGGAAGGGACTGAAGATATTCCGGATAATGAAGTGATCGGCGAATTTATAAAACAATTCTATAGTGAAGCCGCATTGATCCCCGATAAGGTTTTGCTGCCAAACGAAGTGGAGGAAGCCCAAATTATCAGACAGTGGCTCAACACGAAACGCGGGGGAGAAAAAGTGCAGCTGTTGGTTCCAAAATCAGGAACCTCGCAAGAATTGGTGGCAATGGCGACTGAAAATGCGGTTGAAACCCTGCAAGCTTTGCGCACCCAATGGGAAGCCGACAAGAATAAACAAACTCAGGCGCTCGCAGAATTACAGCAAGCGTTACAACTTGTAGAACCTCCCAACCGAATTGAGTGCTACGATATCTCTAACACGCAGGGTACGGCATCCGTGGGCAGTATGGTGGTGTTCGAGCAGGGGACGCCGAGCCGAAAGATGTACCGGCATTTCAATATCAAAACGGTGATCGGACCGGATGATTTTTCCAGCATGGAAGAAGTTCTCTCGCGCCGTTTCAAACGCTGGCAGTCAGCGCAAGAAAAGCAGCAAGTTGGTGTGAAACCAGACGCATCATTTGCTGTGCTGCCAGATTTGTTGATGGTTGACGGCGGCAAAGGTCAGCTTGGACGTGCGGTGAAAGTGCTTGAAGCTTTTAGCCTTTCCGAAAGAGTCCCGGTCGTGGGGCTTGCCAAGCAGCAGGAGGAGCTCTTCCGCCCGCATATCGAGCGCTCGATCATCCTGCCGCGTCACTCACAGGGGTTGTATCTCATTCAGCGCATCCGCGACGAAGCCCACCGCTTCGCGATCACCGCTCACCGCAAGGCGCGCGGTAAGATCGGCATTGCTTCAAGGTTGGATGCCATTCCGGGAATCGGACCTAAACGGCGTAAAACACTTCTTGAGAAGTTTGGGGATATCGAGGGGATCCGGCAGGCTTCATTGGAAGAACTATTAAAACTCCCCGGCATCACCGAGGAGACCGCTTTAGCGTTGCAGTCCGGGTTGGATTAAGGTCCGGAAATGACCGGGAGTCCGATTGTGGTCCACTGGTTGATCCCGCCGGTGATGCTGGTGGTTCTCATTAGACCGGCTGCCCGCAGAATATCTCGCGCCTGACCGCTACGATTGCCGCTGCGGCAGATGATTAAAACATCCTGGTTTGCAGGTATCTCCGCGATCCGGTTTGATAATTCTCCAAGAGGGATTAAAACCGCACCTTCCACATGCGCTTCATTCCATTCACTCTGTTCGCGCACATCCAGTAGATAAGCGCCATTTGCATACCTTTCTGAAGCATTTTCAACCGTGATCGCCGCGGGGAGTGAAAGGGTCTCATTATTTCCATTTAATAATCCTGATGCGCCAATGACGCCGATAACCAGGAAACCAATTACGATCCATACCCATTTATTTTGTTTCTTGATTTGAGTTTTATGTGTGGTTTTCATCATTACCTCTAAGTTTGTTTAATGATGCTAATTTTGCCAAAAAGTGACATATTTGTGTTTTATGGTTAACAACCACAGGCAGGTTTCTCAATTCCAGATGCGTGAGTCTTATCCTGGCATAACGAACACATTGGGTCATATAAAAGGAGGTCTCATCGTTTCTAATTCCCGACTTATCCTAATCAGGGTAAATTCGTGCACTGTGGCAACACCACCGCCCATTCATCAATTAAAGGTTAATACGGCGGTGGAGGTGTATTGCACACTCTTTCTTCTGTGGCTTATCTGAAACTTGTTATGTCTACCAGTAAAAAGTAACGTGATACAGATTGCTGTTTGACAACTAACAACCCAATGAATAAAATGGTATTATCAAATACAGTTGATTCCTTGCCATATTTGGAGAAACATTGAAGAAGTGGGCTGATAAGTATGTCATAGGTTTAACCGGTAACATAGGTACTGGTAAAAGCGTTGTGCGGAGGATGCTTGAACACCTGGGCGCGTACGGGATTGACGCCGATGCGTTGGCACACCGCGCAATAGCTAAAGATGCACCCAGTTTTGATCTCATTGTCGAGACTTTTGGTAGTTATTTGCTCGCGCCAGACGGTCAAATAGACCGGCATAAACTGGGCCAGATTGTTTTTAACGATCCTGAGGCATTGTCCAGGCTTGAATCGATCACCCACCCTTTGGTTGAACAGGCTGTAAATTTGATCGTCAGACGAGCAACCCAAAAGGTTATCGTTATTGAAGCAATCAAACTTTTAGAAAGCAAGCTTGTCGATCAGTGCGACGCCATTTGGGTGGTCTATGCTCCGCCAGAAATCCAGCTTTCACGATTGGTGCAAAATCGCCGGATGACCGAAAAAGATGCCCGCCAGCGAATTGCCTCTCAGATTCCGCAGGAAACACGGTTAGCCCGGGCTTCAGTGATCATAAAAAATGTTTCGACTTTTGAAGATACGTGGAGACAGGTAACAACAGCCTGGCAAAGACATATCCCTTCAAGTGACAGCCACCCCATCCCGTTGTCTCAACCCGTCAAGCTTTCGTTGGGAGAAGTAAATGTTCATCGGTGTGGTCCAAAACAGGTTAACGAGATCGTCGAAACATTAAACAGGTTGAATAAAGAGAAAAAACCATTAACCAATATTGAAGCCATGGCTGCATTTGGTGAAAAGGCATTCCTCTTGTTAAATGTCGAACAAAACCCGATGGGTGTGTTAGGATGGCAAGTTGAAAACCTTGTGGCGCGCACAACAGATATTGCGCTGGATTCAGCCTTGCCGCCTGCTCAATATTTGCCCATAATGATCCGGGAAATGGAAAGAGCTTCTTGCGATTTGCAATGTGAAGCGTCTCTTGTTTATGTACCTGTGAGTCTTGCACACCATGATGTCTTATGGACCAGCCTTGGATATGAAAAGAGGACCCCTGCTTCTTTGGGAATTCTGGCGTGGCAGGAAGCAGCAGAAGAATCCATGCCTGAAGGCTCGGTTCTATTTTTTAAACAGCTCAGGCAAGATCGTGTGCTGCGTCCGATTTAGAGTCCTGTTTTTGAAATAATAAGGTATAAAAAAATTAGTGACAGATTTGTTTAGTGATATCCTCTATTTATTTCAACGGTTGAATTGGCTCAGTATTTTAGACCTGTTCCTGGTTACCATTGTGCTTTATGCTTTTTTGTTGCTCCTGCGTGATACCCAGATCATGGTTTTACTACGGGGTGTCATTTTCACCATCCTGTTATTGGCATTGTTGACCACCTTGATCAATTTGCCGGCTTTTTCCTGGTTGGTTAAGACAATTGTGCCTGCATTATTATTTGCCATCCCTGTTATTTTTGCACCTGAAATCCGTCGAGGTCTGGAAAAGTTAGGGCGAGCCGGGACAAGGCAGTTGCTTGTCAGGCAATCTGTTTCACAGACCCAATTATTGGAACGGACGATTCATTCCATTGTCACTGCTGCTGCCCGCCTTTCTGCCCGTGAACATGGCGCACTGATAGTAATACAGCGATTTGATAGTCTGGCAGACTATGCCAAAACCGGTGTCCGTTTGAATGCATCTGTTACTCCGGAGCTGCTTCTTCAAATTTTTTACCCCAACACACCCCTGCATGATGGCGCGGTGATCATTGCTGATAATCAAATCGTCGCCGGGGCTTGCGTGATGCCGCTTTCTGCCAGCGGCATTCTCACTCGATCTCCGGAAAGACAGATGGGATTAAGACATCGCGCGGCTTTGGGTACTTCTGAAGCAACTGACGCGATCACGGTCGTTGTTTCCGAGGAGACCGGTTCGATTTCAATTGCCCATAATGGACGCATGATCCGGCGTTTGGATAGCGAACGACTTGAAAATATCCTTCTGGCTTTCTATCGACCAGCAGAAATCAATGGCTCCCAATTGAAACTTATTGACTGGGTTCGGAACAAATTGGTTGGAAATCAAAGAGGAAAGTAATGCTTTCGACATTGCGTTCTATCACAAAGACTTTCCCCTTGCTACTTATTGCTTCCCTGCTGGCAACTGCGGTTTGGATTATGGCGGTGACAGCCTCTGACCCATCGCTTGAAAAAGCTTATCCGAATCCGGTGCCGGTTGAGGTGATTGGGCAAGGTTCAAATATGGTCATTACAACTGAGCTGCCCGCTCAAATCTCCCTCACTCTTCGTGCACCATCGTCAATTTGGAACAGCCTGCTATTAGAAAAAGTGCCGGTTCGGGCAATCCTTGACCTCTCTGGCCTTGGCGAGGGTCCTCATACTATCCCAATCCAAATCCAGATTGGAATTAAGCCCGTTGAAGTTAGAAGTTTTAATCCACGCTCTGTAAACCTTGAACTGGAACCGTTAAAAACCAAACAGTTTGAAATTCGAGTAATAAATCAAGGAATTCTGGCAGTTGGGTATCAATCAAATCCAGCCCATCTCTCTGAATCAACAGTGATTGTGAGCGGAGCGAAATCATTTGTGGAACGAGTCAATGAAGTTCGTGCAGTTTTGAAACTCACAGATGTAAAAATGGATATCAATCAAACGATCTCCTTGCAGCCTGTGGATGCGAACGGGGTTACTGTAAAAGGAGTTAGCCTCTCACCCGATAAAATTACAATCACACAGGATATATTTGAACGCGGGGGATATCGAAACGTGGTCATCAAAGTTGTAACTATTGGTCTGATCGCTGATGGTTTTCGTCTTACCAACCTTTCCGTATATCCACCGACAGTCACCGTGTTTTCCACAGACCCGGCTTTAGTGGATGGGCTCCCTGGGTATGTTGAAACGAAACCCATTGATCTTGGCAAAAAAGCGGATAATTTTGAGAGCTCGATCGAACTCAACCTCCCGACCGGGGTTCAAGTGATTGACGACGTTAACGTTATTGTTAAAGTCGGAATTTCCCCGATTCAAAGCAGTTTGTCGCTCACCGACATTCTAGTTGAAGCAGATGGGCTTCCCGTACAATTTAAAGCCACGATTATGCCTGAAAAAGTAAATCTCATCCTTTCTGGCCCACTATCCGCATTAGATTCGTTGAATATAAAGGATATTCGTGTGCTGCTTGACCTCACTGGTCTACTTCCGGGCAGTTACACTCTTGAGCCTAAAGTGTTTTTAAATATCCCGATTCTAAAAATCGAAAACATATCACCAACCACATTTGTGATTACAATTCAATAATCGTTTCTCGCAGGCTTTCGTGACATTTCTATTCAACCCGATTTTATCCAATTTTCAGGGTAAAATTGACCAGAATGTGGAATGAGGAAAAATGGTAAAACCTGTTGTAGCATTGGTTGGCAGACCCAATGTTGGAAAAAGCACGTTGTTTAACCGTTTATGTGGCGAAATGACGGCGATCGTGGACGACACGCCCGGCACTACCCGTGACCGGCTTTTTGCACAGGCGGAATGGAGCGGAGTGCAGTTTGACGTTGTGGATACCGGTGGTATCGACCCAACCTCAAACAGCAGAATATCTCCTTTATCGATTGGTTCTGCTGATTTTATTACCGAGATCCGTTCACAGGCTGTGCTTGCGATCAATGAAGCGGATGTAGTGCTGTTTCTCGTCGATGCTATAAGCGGTGTTACCCCGGCCGATTTTGAAGTCGCTCAGATTCTGCGGCAGTCCCAGAAGGTTATTGATGGAACTGCTCACCCCCCTATCCTGTTGGTTGTAAATAAGGCGGATAGCGCCCGCCAACGCAGCACGGTCAATGAATTTTACGAATTAGGCTTGGGTGAACCTCATCCAATCTCTGCTGTGCATGGAACTGGAACAGGGGACTTGCTAGATGTTCTGCTTTCTGAGTTCCCCGAACAAACCAAGGAATTGGACGATGATTCTGTAAAAATTGCGATTGTTGGCAAACCAAATGTTGGTAAATCAAGCCTGCTGAATAAACTGACAGGAGAGGAACGTTCTATTGTCAGCCCAATTGCCGGAACTACGCGCGATGCTGTCGACACCAAAATCGAGTTCGATGGCATCCCGGTCACCCTGATCGATACGGCTGGAATTCGAAGACGTGGAAAAGTTGACCCCGGCGTGGAAAAGTATAGTGTTGTCCGCTCCTTGCGTGCAATTGAGCGCTGCGATGTCGCTTTGTTGATGATCGATGCAGTTGAGGGAATTTCAGCGCAGGATGCGCACATTGCGGGATATGTGAAAGAGGCATGGAAAAGCGCCGTGGTTGTCGTGAATAAATGGGATGCCATTGATAAAGATACTTACACGATGCAAAAGTATTCCGAGCGTATCCAGCAGGATCTTAATTTTATGGATTACGTACCAATTTTATTCATTTCTGCAAAATCCGGGCAGCGGGTTGATCAAGTCATGCCGCTGGCCTTAAAAGTTCAGGAAGAGCGCCTGGCTCATATTTCCACCGGCGCGCTTAACCGGATCCTGCAAAAAGCGCAGGATCTTCATGCGCCAACCTCAAAGACCGGGACATCCATAAAATTGTTTTATGGCACGCAAGTTCGAACTGATCCACCGACCTTTATGATCTATTGCAACAACCCAAAACTGGCGCATTTCACATATATGCGTTTCCTGGAAAATCAGATCAGGTTGGAGTATCCGTTTACAGGCACACCCATTCGATTAATACTAAAACCACGGCATGAATAATTTATTGCAAAGTAACCCCATGGATAATCCTTCAACTCCGACCCAAATTGAACTGTCAGAATCAGAATTAACACCTGTTGAGCAAAAACCGGTCTGGCAGAGCGCTTTCTCGGAAATCATCCAGACCCTGCTATTGGCATTGCTCCTTTATTTTGCCATTGATGCAGTTTTTGCGCGGGTGCGGGTTGTGAATATTAGCATGCAGCCTACCTTGTACGAAGGAAATATCATCCTTGTTAACAAACTGGCTTATAAAATTGGAAAAATGGATACTGGGGACATTGTTATTTTTCATAATCCGAGTGATTTATCTGAAGATTATATTAAACGCCTGATCGGTTTGCCGGGTGATCTGGTGCAGGTGCATAGTGGAGTTGTCTTTGTGAATGGTAATCCGCTGGCCGAACCCTACATCGCTGCCTTACCTCAATATACTGGAGAGTGGTATGTGCCAGAAGATTCTGTTTTTGTCCTTGGTGATAATCGCAACCAATCCTCGGATTCACATAGTTGGGGATTCGTGCCGTTGGAAGATCTTGTTGGTAAGGCATTGGTAGTATATTGGCCCCTGGATTCTGCGAAAATCATCTCACATCCTGATTTGGTTCTGGCACGTGGAAATACATCACCATAATGGATTTCCAACTTTGCAAAAATGTGATAATCTTACATTAAAGTACAGAAATGTACTCTATAAAAGGCGTATTTTGAAATGACTGACCCATCACAATTCTTACCTGAACCTGTTTTCCCGTGCTCGGAGTGCCAGGCAGGGCATATGCATCGGGACTATGTGGCGTATTTTACTTATCTTGGCGACGAATTGATCTCAGTACCAGATTTTCCGGCATGGGTATGTGATATTTGCGGCCGCTGCGAATATGATGAAAATGCACTTACCCGGCTTACTCTGTTGTTAAGTCCAAATGCGGGTAAGACAATTTCTACGGCGCGAATAATGTCAAGCCGGATGAGGCCAAAATCAAAATTACAGCGCCCGCCTTCGCCTGAATAAACGAAACTCCCGGCAAAAACCGGGAGTTTTTGAATTTTATTGGATCTGAGCTGGCTGCCAGGCTGGGTCTTTATCCACGCTGGGTAAATTTGTGAGATTAGTGAGTTGATTGCCCGCCGCATCCATAATGTAGATTTCTGAGTTGCCGTCTCTCTCTGAAGTAAAAAGGATCCATTTGGCATCTGGTGACCAGCAGGGCGCGTAGTCGGTGCCGCTGTCGGTAAGCCCTGTCACGGTGCGCCCACGGTCTTTGAAAATTGTCGAAAAAATATTTGTTTTGCCACCAAACAGGCGGGTGTAGACGATCATGCTTCCATCCAGACTCACACTGGGTTCTGCAACGTTTCCAAGTCGGCCTTCATTGGTAGTGCGGTCGAATTTTACGAATTCCTTAAACAGGCTGTAGCGATCGCGCATATGCAGCACATTGAGTTCCCCGGTAGTTAAAACATAAAGAAGAAAATCGCCATTTGGCGTCCAACTCGAGTAGGATTCTGCGTAACCGAGACTCAGACGAATCTGATCGTTGCCGTCAGGCCGCATGGTGAATATTTGCGGCAGCTTGTCTTCTCGGTAGTAACTCGTGAAGGCGATGAGTTTACCGGTTGGTGACCAGGCGGCGTAACGGTCATCCCCTGCGCGGCGGCTGATATCAACCGGTTGCGGGTCGGCTTGGGTAATGTCTAGCATCCAAATATCATCAGCAAATGGAGAGCCGTTCGCTGAAAACTCAGTACTCAAACCTGAGAAAATCAGCCTGGTGCCATCCGGAGACCAGGAGGGTTTGGATTTATCACCCGGTGTAAAAGTGATTTGTAGAGGATTTAGTGCGACAGGACTGCCGTTACCGTTCAAACCGACCTCTACCAACCATATCTGGTTGTAACCATCAGCCTGACGGTTACTAACGAATGCGACATTACCGCCCTTGCCGATTGGCGTGAAAATCGGATTCTCAGTCGTTGGTGCCAACGTTTCAGTTGGGATGGAAGCCTGAGAAGGTTCAATCGGAATAACCTGAGATGTCTCGGTGACACGGGGAACGATAACTATCTCTGGAGTATTTGTCGGAGCTGCGGATAAGTTGACTGTACCGATAATTCCCATTGCCTTCAAAGCCAAATATCCACCGGAAATCACACCCAAAACAGCGCCAATCCCCAGAATTATCCAAATTGCTGACGTTTTTGTCTGCGGACGCGGCGAAATAATCGGGTCTCCTTGAGAAACTGGCGGCACAATTTGGGGAGGAATCTGGCGGGCAGCGCCGACCACTGTTTTTTGGGCTGAAGCCGGGTCAGGGATAGGTACGGGATGGGTTAATGCCTCGACAAAATCAGCAACGGTTGAAAAACGGGCTTCGGGTTTGATCGAGAGGGCTTTAATAATTGCAGCAGAAACATGAGCCGGAAGCGTTGGCTGCATATCGATCAAGGGAACCAACTCTTCTTCGCCCATCATGCGACGGGCGCTGTCAGCAGGGGATTTTCCAGCAATCAGATAATAAAGTGTGGCGGCCAGGCTGAATTGGTCAGAGTATGGACCGGTGCGCATCCCGCTCACTTGTTCGGGGGGGGCAAATCCCGGGGTGAATGCCCACGCGCCAGTTTGTGTCTCTTGAGATGGGTCACCCGTTTTTGCGATACCGAAATCGACCAGGATTACTTCTCCGTCTGGAGTTAACTTTATGTTTGCAGGTTTAATATCCCGGTGATAAATGGGTGGATTTTGTGTGTGTAGATAATTTAAGGCGTTTCCGAGTTGGTTCGCCCATTTTATAACCAAAGGCAGGGAAATTTCATTATTACTTTCAACCAAAACTCTGAGATTTTCCCCAGGGATAAAATCCATAACCAGGTATTGGCTGTCATTCTCAGTGAAATAATCGATTACCCGTGGAAGATTAGGGTGTTTTAAAGAGGCGAGCAGTCGGGCTTCCCGGATGAACTGCGCGGATGCATGTGCGCTGAGGTTGTGATTAGCTTTAACAGCCACCTTTGTATCCAGGGTTTCATCTGTAGCCAAATAGACCTCACCCATGCCCCCTTGACCGAGTTGATCCATCACCTTGTAACGGGATTTTAAGAGAATTCCAGGTTCCATAATTGGCATAGATTCACCTTATAATAAGATAACCCTAATAATACACTTATTATATTGAAAAAGCGCAATATTTTACACAAATACTTTGTACCTTCCACGTGAAAGCCGAATATATCAATGACAGCAACTCAAAAAAGAACGCTTTTATGGCTTTGCATAATTGGACTTGTTTTTTTTGGAATTTTTATCATTCCAAACCTCGCCGGCGCCAAAGACCCAATTATGTTGAGCGTCTTCGAACAAGATGAATTTGCTGAATATCCTTTTGTGTTGCGGATGCTTACTTCAGATCTGTCTTTCTATCAAACAATCCGTTATTTTGTGATCTACCTGTTCTACTATTATGGATACCCGTTTTTCTTCTTTTCCGCCCTTGCAATCCTGCCGATTAAATGGATCGCAGGAATTGATTGGATGTCACAGACGCAGTTGATCGTTTTGGTTCTGCGGCAAATGATCAATGTGCTGCCAGGAATCCTGTCGGTTGGGATACTTGTATACTTGCAGACCCGTTTTCGATCTCTTTTGAAAAGTGTACTGCTTTTCTTGTTCCTTTTGCTGTTACCACCCCTCGTTTTTAATAATATGTGGTGGCATCCTGACGGATTGCTGGTTTTTTATAGCGTACTGACCTTATTCTTTTTGGACAGGGATAATTTCAGGTTTGGAAGAAATTTTTTATTCGCAGCGGCATTCACTGGATTGGCAGCCTCAACAAAGATCATCGGGTTGTTTTTCTTCTTAAGTGTTGGCGTTTATTTGATTTGGGGGACTGTTAACCGAAGAATTTCCTTTAAAAAAGCTGCTCTTGTCGGTATTTTATATATTGTTGTCATGTTCGTAACCATCGTGATCTCAAACCCGGTTTTGTTATTATCCATCGAGCGGCAGGAAGTCTTCACTGCATATAAATCTGGTTTTTCGCAGCTTAGCCAGGGGTTTTACGAAAAATCGACCGGAGTAATCAGATGGACCGGTTTCTTGCCTGAAATCTGGCGATTTTACGGTAATTGGATATTTATCTTATTTGTCGTTCTGGTTGCGGTAGTTGGCGCGGTCAGGAACAAGAACCGGCTGATCAATGTGCTGATATTGTGCTGGGCACTCGTGCATATCGTATATTTTACTTTTTTCGCATCCGTGATGAAGAATTATTATTTTCTCCCGGCAGCGCTTCCGCTATTTTCGTGCCTGGGAACCTTGTTCGATTTGGTACCGGGTCGAGAACCCGCACAAATCGCGAACGGGGCGAAAAAGCGATGGCTGGTGAATGGTTTATTGATCGCCGCAAGCATATTGATTCTTTTTCAATCAAGTTCGTTCATTCGAACGGACGTTGAACTGGTCATTTATCAAACCGATCGTGAAAAAACCTCAGCCAATATCCAGTTCTTCCGGAATTTGGACCGGAATTATTTAAGCCGGATCCCCGTAGCGGAAAAACTGCTGATCTACCGGGATTGGCGCGCGTATGTTCAACCCAGAGAGCATTGGATTGTTGAACATGACTGGAATTTTGCGAATTATGCCTATATTGCGGATCTAAAACCGGATCTGATCATCATTGAGTTTGAAAACGCCAATTATTTCTCCAAAAGCGAACTGGTAGATAACGCTCTTGATTTTGAAAAAGCGCAAAAAAGATTCGTGTTTTATTCAGATGCTTATCACGAAGAAATTAATGGATATCGCTTGTTGCACAAAGATTCATTTGGATATGCATTTATTAGTGATGAGTTTTACGGAAAGTATTTCGAGTAGAGTTATTGATCTTGGGGATCTTTATATAAAAAACCTTGCGGGATTTTTAAAGAGAGCGGGCGATGGGATTCGAATGATATCCCCCTGTGGGGACGCAGGAATATATTAAACAAAAAACCCCTTGCGTGGATTTTTATAGAGAGCGGGCGATGGGATTCGAATGATATCCCCCTGTGGGGACGCAGGAATATATTAAACAAAAACCCCTTGCGTGGATTTTTATAGAGAGCGGGCGATGGGATTCGAACCCACGAATATCAGCTTGGAAGGCTGACGCCTTACCACTTGGCGACGCCCGCATCACGGAGAAAATTATAATTCAACCCACCAGATTGAGCAAGCAATTCCAAGATGACACAATTCCAAGATAAGATGAACCCCTGACTGCTAAGGGGTTCATCGCTTAAGTGTCGTTACTTGATCTGGCAGTATCTTTCGATACGCGCTTCGATTACTTTGAGGCTGTCCTGCCAAAACGCCTTCTTGCGGATGTCGATGCCAAATCGGGCTGCGAGCTCCGCAGCGGAGCCTTCACCGGTGCTGGCTAGCAGGTTCATATAGTCACTGACGAAAGCAGAGCCGCGTTTCTGGTAAATGGCATACAGCCCGGTTGCGAAGAGTAACCCGAAGGCGTAGGGGTAATTATAGAAGGAAAGTCCAGCATAATAATAATGTGGTTTCCATGTCCACATCCACTTCTGTAGATATTTTTCATCCAACCCGTCGCCAAACGTGGCTTTTTGAGCGTTTTCCATGATCTCGCACAATTCGTCCGCGTTCAATTCGGATTTCACGCGCCGTTCAAAGACCTCTTTCTCGAACAGGTAGCGTGAATAGATATCAACGATCACTTGAGAATCACCCACCAATTGGGTCTCCAGAATCGCCAGTTCTTCCTGCGGGTTCTTAACAGTTTTTAGAGCAGCGGAGGAAACAATCGTCTCGCACATGATCGAGGCGGTCTCTGCCAATGTCATCGGGGTGATCTTTTGCAGTTCGGTCTTTCCAGCTTTGACCATGCAGTCGTTGTGGAACCCGTGCCCTAGTTCATGAGCGAGCGTGGATACCTGGTCAAGGGATCCGTCAAAATTGCATAAAATGCGGCATTCGCCAACACCAGGCACATCCATGCAGAATGCGCCGCCGCGTTTGCCGTCACGTTGCTCGGCGTCAATCCAGTCGTGATCAAAGGCGCGCTGGGCAAAGTTCTTGAGTTCTGGCGAGAATTCTCCAAAATGGGTAAGAATGAAGGATTTGGCTTCATCATATGTAAAACTCGTTTTAGTTTCTCCTGCAGGCGCAAATAAGTTCCACCATTGAAGCTTTTTGACGCCAAAGCGCTGTGCCTTGGCTTTGAAATACTTGCGAAAGATGGGAAAGGAGTCTTTCATGGCTTCTAGCATCGCTTCCAGGGTGGGTCGGTCAATGCGCGCCGCATCGATGGAGCTATGAACCGCGTCCGTGCGTCCGCGATGGCGGTTGAGGGTGGTGACTTCGCCCTTGACCCCGTTCATGGCGGCAGCCAAAGGTTCCTTGACAGTTTCCCATGCGGCATTTTCGGCTTCATAGCCACGCCGCCTGACGTTTTCATCTGGATGTGAGTGCAAATTGATCAACGCTGGCATGGGGAGTTTTTGCATCTTCCCATCCAGTTCGAAATCCACACTAAGTTGAGAAGTGACCGTGCCTTGCAATTTGCCCCAGGCGTTGGCGCCGCTCAGGCTTAATTCAGCCGCCAGCGCTTCTTCAGGTGCAGACATAAGATACTTGCTTTGTTCAGCAGCCTCTTTTAGATAGAAATCATGCGCGCTAACTGTTTTACTGAGCGGTAAAAAATCAGGCAGCCGCGAGGAAACTTTACCGATCCAGGCGCGAGTTTGCACTTCAATTTTGTCCAGTTTGACGCCGACGAATTCATATTCCGACTGTTTTTTCAAGGCTGCTTTGTTATAGGAATCGGTGGATATGAAAGATTCCAGATATGCTCGCAACGTTCCGGCGACAACCAGGATTTGATTGAAACGGTTGACCAAGGCAGCGGTAGTCTCTGCCAGTAAAGTGGGTTGAGCGCTAACGTCCAAATTTGCAACCTTCTCGGTTAAAAAAACTTCTTGCTCCCCAATCAATTTCTCCAATTTCTTAAAATCAGCAATATATTTGCGGGAAGAAAGTGAGGGGTATACATTGGTCAGATCCCAATGAGGTGGAATTTTAATGGACATGTGAGCTCCTAAGGATGTTAGAGTTATCTTATGGTGATTATAACAAAACAAAGAGACGCCTGTAGTTAATTCATAGGCGTCTCTAGTGATTGTAGTTGTGTATTATAATGTTGGAAGTTTGGGCGGTATACTTTGCAGTCGGTTTTGTTTTTCCTTGGCATTGGCGCGCGAAAAGAGAATTCGATAAACGATCATGTAAAGAAGAATGATACCTGTGGTCCAATAGATTGCTTGCGCCCAAATGGTCGTTGTATCGCTGCCAGCGCTGATGCCGTGAAGCAGTGCAAACAAGTATGACGCAAAGCTCCCGAAGTGAATGACGCGCCAGGTTTTGCCGCCTATCTTTTTCCGCACGTAAAAGCTGATTGTGATAATTGCCATTAAATAAAAGCCCAATTGTCCAATCCCCACAGCGACCGGTTTAAAATTCGTGGTCGAAAATGGGACCATTATTTGGAAAAAACTAAAGTTGATAAAGTGATCGCCCAACAGGATCAAGCCGTGAAAAAGGCCAAAAGCAAGTCCGAGGATGCTCGTATATTGATGAAGGTCTATTGTCGGGGGCAATCCAGGCCAGATCGCGGCCATTTTATTCGTAATTCCAACACCTAGAAGCATCGAGAACCAAAGTAGAAAATACGCAGAAAACGCGCTGCCGCGCGCAAGATACCAGAACGCTTTTGGGTCTGAACCCATCACGGACTGCGAGATTCCAGGTAACCAGTTTGGCAAGACACCAACTGCAGTAACTGCACCTAGAAAAGCAGCGAGCATGATGAGTGAGAACCCACCCAGGCTGAAAGATGGTGTGATTTCATCTATATTGACAGGTTGTGAGTTATTTGAGGACATAATTCATTCCATTGTTTTTTAATAAATCCAGGGCTCTTGATGATCGTTCCATTTTCAAGGACCAATAAAAATTGAGTGTTGGCTTGATCATTAAGCCATTCTGCTCCTGCTTTGCTGCCAAGAATCAAGCCGACTTTTGCGTATACTTCGGCGTCCATTACATTATCCGCCAGAACTGTGGCGGTAAGGACATCCGTATTTGCAGGCGAGCTGGTGCGTGGATCGATAATATGATGCTGCCAAGTATCATGCGCATACCAACGCCTATAGTCGCGCCCCGAGGTAGCAACTCCGCCGCTTGATAGCATCAATAACTCAAGGTTGTTTTCCTTGTCAAACGGATTCGCCACGCCAACCGGCCAATCCGAGCCATCAGTCTGTGGACCGCTGATTGCGATATCTCCACCTGCATCAACCAGGACGGGAGCAAATTTGCCTAAACGAAGCATAGTTTGGTGAGCTGCCCAGCCTTTTGCTATTCCACCAAAATCGATTTGAGTGCCGATGGACACGGTCACTGTCCGGTTGGTCTCGTCCAACACGATGGGTTGACCTTCCGGGTTTAGGTTAAATGGTTGACGCAAGACGGATCCAACCTGATCAATCATGCTTTCGAAAGAGCCGTCATAACCAGCGGACTCCAGCGCTTTAAGGATCGATGGGGTGATCAATCCATTTGTACATTTCTCTGTGTGCAGAGCGAAGGTCATGACTTCAAAAAACGGATCGCTGACCTTCACAGCAAAACCAGGGCGACGATTTACCTTGCAGAGTTCGCTGGTCACGCGAAACCGGCTGAATGATTGTTCCCATTGCGCAAACCAGTCTTGGGCTTTGAGAGCCTTATCGATGATTTTGGATTCCTCCGTGTCGACCGCGATGAGGATTTTAGACCCCATCGCGTTAAAAGTGATTGTTTTCATGGTTTAGGTTTAGAAGACTGAGTGGTTGTTATTGGCGCTGGTATTACTGCAGGCGAGGTTAGATTATTGGAGACGACTGAAGAAGCGCTTTGGTTATTCGAAACAGTTACAGGTGGAGTAACGATCCTTAGCGCTGCAGCAGGAACCGTTGCCGGTTGGTTTGACGCCTGTTTGATGGATGTCAGGTCCACCGTAATCAAAGACACTAATGTTGGCAATGGCTCAAGATTTGGGTTTGCTGAAGGTTGACTGCCCTCTGTATTTTGGATGTTCGCCTGGATCACGTCTTTATTAGCCAGTAGATTCCATATTCCAAGCGTCCCAGCTAACGAGCTCACTGCCACGAGGAATTTAAATACATTCGGTACAAATTGCTTTTTACGATGAGGGGTTGCTTTTTCCATTAATAGTTGATCCATAATCCAATTTTTTTTGTTCTAATCGTCATCACTCTCATGATCTTCAGGCTCTTCTGAGGAACTTGAACTTTGTGACGCCATTTGAACTGCTACAATTTTTCCGGTCAAATCGATATAGACACTCTGCCCATTAGAAAAAATTACAACGTATACTTTGCTCCCATTAAAAGTTCCAAAATTTATTGCAGTCACCTGGTTATTGTTCAGGTAGGATTTCGCAATTTTGATTGCCTGTTCGCTTGTGATGTACGTTGATTTTTTCTCAAGTCCGTTGTACAGGACTGTTCCGGTATTGGCATCTATATAAATATTTCCATGCTTATAGATCACTTCAAATGCCGGCGAACCATTAAAATTAACCACGATCGGAATGTCTTTTGGGGTAACTCCTGCGATCGACTGGGCAATTGCTGATGCTTGATCTGCTGTAAAGAGATAGAGTGAGGTTGTGTCTTGTGCAGACTCTTGTGTCACGCTACCCATAAGGGCTGTAATTTGTTGATTTGCCTGTTCTATTTTCTGATTGGCTTCGTTGATCATTTGCTGGTAAGCTTGCTCTCGTTGAATAAACGCCGTAACATCTACTGTAGGAGCAACGTTCGCTTGATTATTCTTAGCTATGACATTTGTAACCACACCAATTCCAATTGTTAATAGAAAGACCGTTACAAAAGCCGATAGTACAAGAATCGATTTGTTTTTCATAGTTCTCCTTCTTCAAAATTGAATTCAATATAAGGATAAGCTTGAATGATTGGAAGCAGGTGTAAAAAGTGAGCGAATTTTCCAATGAAATTCCAATCATTTTGGCATCAATCTGGAAATGGTCAGGCTGGTTGTATAATGGAAAAACCATGAGAATATTATTGATTGAAGATGATAAGAGGTTGGCAAAGCTCATTCGAAATGTTTTGGAGGATGAGAAGTATTCACTGGATATTGAAAATGACGGCGAATTGGGATTGGAAGTCGCACTACGGGGAACACATGATTTAATAATCATCGACTGGATGCTGCCTAGTAGGGACGGCCCTTCAATTTGTCGAAAAATCAGGTCTTCAAGGCTGGTTGTCCCGATTCTCATGCTTACGGCGAGGGGGCAAATCGAAGACAGAGTGTCAGGGTTGGAAAGCGGTGCGGATGACTATCTCGTCAAACCTTTTAACTTCGAAGAACTGATTGCCCGCATCCGGGCGCTCAGTCGACGATATTCGCCTGGTTCACTTGATCCTTCAGAGCTCCGGCTTGGATCGATAGTGATGGATATCAAAGCACATTCTGTTCGCAGAGCGGAAACCACCATAGACTTGACCAAGAGAGAATGGGATCTTCTCGAATTTTTTCTACGGCATCCGAATCAAACTCTTTCTCGAACCGAGATTATGGATTACGTTTGGTCATATGATGCCAGTGTTCAAGCGGAAATGGTGGATGTATATATTTCCTACCTGCGTCAAAAACTAACCATTACTGGTAAAAAAGACCCTATCCAGACGATAAGGGGATTTGGTTATTTGCTGGAAGAAAAAAATGCTTAAGAAACTGAGACTCAGAATAACGCTCCTATATTTGATCTTGGCCATTGTGCTGGCTTTGGTAGTTGGCGGTGGAACATATTCTCTAGTAAATTATTATTTTCGGGCTACGAATGATTACGCACTTAAAGTAAAAATGGGTCTGCAGTTTGCTTCCCTCGATATCCCGCTGCCATTAGATTTGTATGAAGCAGTTAGGCAAGCCGGCTTGGTGATAACAAAGGTTACGCCAACACCATCATTCACTCAATCTCAAACTGAAGAATCGAGTGATAAGAACAGGGCTCCTGGTGGCGAGGGGCATGAAGAAGGGTTGCAGGAAAGCGAACTAGCAGACATATACGTACTTCCATTGACACTTGAGGGCGGATTGGTATCAGGGCTCAATACTCAATTGACCATTGCTGATGTTAATTCTGAGGCGGTGGCTGCGGCTGTGCAAAATGGATATGATTTTCGCACTGTCAAAACGAACGATGGCGCTTCGGTTCGACTTTTTACTTACCTGGTACCTGATGACGAACAAGTACAGGTTTTTCAAGTTGGCAGATATCTCTCTGCCCAGCAGCAAGTATTAAAACAATTACTGGACACAATGGTTTTACTTGGAGGTCTCATCACGATACTTTTTGGTGTCGCATCGTGGGTGTTAGCTGGGCGAACGATCAAACCGTCTCAACAAGCCTGGGATAAGCAGCAGGCATTTATTGCTAATGCCAGCCACGAATTACGCACACCCTTGACGCTCATCCATGCTGGACTTGAATTAAGCATGCGTAAAGTTGCATCAGAAGAACAACGAGAACTGTTATCTGATGTGCTTTCAGACGCAAATTACATGAATAAGTTAATTGAAGATTTGCTTTTGCTTTCTCGATTAGATGCTCACTCTTTAAAAATGGATATCCAACCTGTAAAGATTTCAGATTTCATACCTGAAATTCTTCGTCAAGTCGAACGATTGACCGAAGCACAACAAATCAGTCTTGTTCAAAATATTGAGGATATAAATATATTGGCTGATCCGGTACGGTTAAAGCAGATATTACTTATTATTCTTGATAATGCAATCCGTAACAACCAGGCTGGTGGTTCAGTTAAAATTGAAATAGCCCTTAAAAATGAAAAGGAGAATATAGACAGAGTCTTTGATAGATTCTATAAAATAAACAACCAATCAACCACAGAATATGGAGGAAGTGGTTTGGGTCTTTCCATCGCCAAGGGATTAGTTGAAGCTCAAAATGGAAAGATTTCGTTGATCAGCATTGCTGGAGAAGGAACGCAAGTTAAACTCATTTTTCCCTCAAGCCCTTAAGAAAAATAAAGTGTTGTCCGGTTCGTTATGTATGGTCGTTGATGGATATGTAGATAGAGGAGAGGAATAATGGAAAACCTAATTATTAATAAGGAAGTACGTTCAGTTTCTGGTTTCAATAGTGTGAAGTTCAAGGCTGTTGGAAAGCTAATAATTACTCAGGGAGCGCAGGAAAGTCTGACCATACAAGCGGATCAAGAAATCCGCGCCCGTATTCATACGGATGTTATAGAAGGTGTTCTTATTATTAGTTATGATGCCGACTGGAAAGATTGGACTGGCTTCCGCTTGGTGGATAAGGGGCGGCGGAAATTACTTCAGATGCATTAACTTTGAATCTTGCGGGTCCTGGAGTGGTGACGATCGGGACACTCAAAGTAAATTCATTGATCGTCGATATGTCTGGTGTGGGGTCGATTGATGTGGCTGGAACATGCCTGGACCAAAATGTGGTTCTGAGCGGCGCCGGAAATTACAAATCTTCCCGGCTGGAATCTGAACGAACTTCAGTGAAACTTTCAGGTGTTGGCAATGCCACGGTGTGGGCTAATCAATCTCTGGACGCACACATTTCCGGCGCCGGCGCCGTGGAATATTATGGCAATGCAAAAATCACCCAAAAGGTTTCAGGCATTGGTATGTTAAAATATCTAGGGAACCGGTAAGAATCATTTCCTACCTTGCCGGGTTAATAAAGATAAATCAAGAGACAGGAGTAATTGATGGCACAAGATAGAACTCGGAAAATCGTGATCACTGGTGTTTTGGGAGCGATTGCTGTTCTTTTAGGACTAACCCGTTGGGGTTTCATTCCCTGGTTTGGCGGGATTTCATTGACAATCATGCATGTACCGGTGATCATAGGCGCGATCCTTGAAGGCCCAATTGTGGGTTTGGGAATCGGATTGATCTTTGGGTTATTCTCGATGCTGCAGGCAGCCATCGCCCCAAATGGCCCGGCAGACGTATGGTTTACCAATCCTTTGCTTTCGATCCTGCCGCGCTTGTTCATTGGCCCGGCGGCCTGGTTGGTATGGAAGGCATTGAAAAAAATGCCGGTTGCAGGATTGATCGTGAGTGGAATTGTTGGAAGCCTCACAAACACGGTACTGGTACTCGGAATGATCGGTGTGCTTGGTTATTTACCCATAGCAGTTTTGGGAGGAATTGTGGTTGCCAATGGATTGCCCGAAGCCGGGATTTCGGCAGTGATCACGCTGCTTGTGGTTGCAGCGCTGTGGCAGCTCAAGGTCGGAAAACGGAGCGGCTCTGATCTTTGATCCTTTGATAGCTGTACAAACGGTCTCACACGTAGAGGATTATGAGTGAGACCGTTATATTTAACAACAGGAAGAAAATATCTGCCCACCCAACCTTGAATTCATGCATGCTGGTTCTTTGCTCCAAATAACCATAAGCGCGAGCATCCATGGCAAGGGCAAGATTATCTGCTCTTCTCAAACTGATCAGGAATAACGGGAGGATCAATGGCACTATCTGGCGCACCCGGCTCCACAGTCCGCGGGTTTTCACCCCCCATTCCGCTCCACGGGACGCCTGGGCTTTTGCAATCCTTTCGGCAGTTTGTGCCAGGAAGGGGATAAAACGCAGCATTACTTGAATGACCATCACCAGGTCCATGGTGTGGATCTTGATGCGGTTGAGTGGTTTAAACAGCAATTGGAGCCCTTGAATCATTTCAGAGGTTGAGATGCAAAAAGATGCCAGGCTAAGGCACAAGATCAAGCTTGTAAAACGGATGAGCAACGTCAAACCAGCCCATAAGCCTGCCATGGTGACTTTGACCGAACCAATCGATACCAGGATCGGTGATGATTCGACGCCTGCATTGAAAAAGACTTGCAGAGCCGCAATAATGAGTAAAAATGGCAGCGGTGGGATCAATCCTTTCAGAGCGTAAGTCAATTTCACTTTCGAGAAAACTATTCCGATCAATAGAACCAGTATGCCGATGCCTAACCCGATTTTGGAAGTCGTGAATGTCAAGACCATGAGCAAAAGTGTAAAACTAATGATCTTTATGCGGGGATCCAGTCTGTGCAAAATGGAACCTGTAGGCATATATTGCCCGAGAGTTACCCGAGAGAGGAAATCAAACTCACTCATGCAGGCGCTCTCCAGCGAGCTTTTTCAGCACACTGATCAATTGGTTGGTCGCCACTGTGCTGATTGGAATGGGCCAACCTTTGGTTCGCAACGCGGAGGCGAACCGGACCACGGAAGGCTGTCCGAGTGAGGCGCTTGCGATTAATTCAGCATCATTGAATAAAGCGGCTGTGTTTCCGGTGCGCAGAGCTCGTCCTTCAGACATGATCGTCATGTTTTGGGTCAGTTCTGTGATATCACCCATGCTGTGCGAACTGAGGATCATTTCAATCCCATTGTTTTGGAATCCTTTGAGAGTTGTGTGCAGGTTTTTTCTTGAGGCGGGGTCAAGGCCGGCGGTCGGTTCATCAAGTATCAGAAGCTCGGGTTGAATTGCGAGGGTTGCTGCCAGCGCAACTTTTCTTTTTTCTCCACCGCTCAATGTGAAGGTTACCCGGTCTTTGAACTTTTCAAAATCAAGCCCAACCACGGACATGGCATTCCGAACTCTTTCCCGCAGTCCTGATCTCCCGTAGAGCAACTTTGGACCGTAAGCGATTTCATCACCGACATATTGCTCAAAAAAATAGATTTCCGGGTTTTGAAATACGAGCCCGGCAAATCGCCGTAACGCTTTAACATCCAAATTTTGATCAGAGAAAGAAAACGGTCCAACCTTGACCGACCCGGATTGAGGCCGATAGAGACCATTCATGTGCTGGAGAAGAGTGGACTTTCCTGAACCTGTGCCGCCCGCAAAACCATGCGCTTTGCCAGCACTCACCTGGAGAGAAACATCCCGAAGCGCAACATTTTCAAGTGGAGTGCCGGGCAGGTAAGTGTGGTTGAGATTTTCAATGGCGACAAGTGGTTCATCATGCAAGGATAAACATTCGGTTTGATCAGGAGAAAACACTCCCGTAAATTGAGGAATTTCCTTAAGAGCCAGTTCAAAATTGGGAGAAAGAATTGATAGCAGAGGGTGAGAAACCCGTACCTCATTCAGCAATTGAAGAGTCAAAGGTTGTTCGAGCCCACATTTTTTTAAAAGAGCGAGGTCGTTAAATAAATTCCCTGGTTTACCGTCAAACTCGAGAGATCCCTGATGGATCACCAAAGCGCGGTCAGCCCGTGCAGCCTCCTCCATAAAATGGGTGATGAAAATGACAGTGATACCCTCTTCATGTAGCTGCCGCATTTCTTCTAGCACGTCCTGCCGTCCGCGTGGATCAAGCATGGCAGTAGATTCATCAAAGATCACGCATTCGGGTAACATTGCCAGCACACCTGCAAGCGCCACCCGTTGCATTTGACCTGCAGAAAGCAAGTGCGGCGGGCGGTGTTTGTGCTTGGTCATCCCAACGGTATTAAGAGCGGCGGTAACCCGTTCGCGTATTTCAGACGAAGCGACGCCCAGGTTTTCTGGACCAAAGGCTGTATCTTCTTCGATGATCGTGGCGACGATCTGATCTTCAGGATTCTGAAAAACCATTCCAACTTGAGAACGGATCTCAGGCAATAAAGATGACTGCCGGGTGTCTTTGCTTTTGACAAATACTTTACCTATTGTGGGCAGCAGGAGAGCATTGCAATGACGTGCGAAGGTGGTTTTCCCGGAACCATTCGCGCCGAGGATTGCCACCCACTCACCTTTTTCAATTGACAACGAGATATCGTTCAGCGCTGGCTGGGTTGTCTCAGAGGTTCCCGGGTGACGATATGTGACATGCTCGAATCGGATCAATGGTTCCAAAATTACTCCATAAGGGCGAGATGAAGAATTCCGTCGTATTATACTGGAGTATAAACCCGATGAAGCGCAAATAGATTTTTTCCTTGTTAGATATTATTTTTTTAGATATTTTTTAGATATTATTTTCTTGACTTTATGAGGTTCTCGGTCTATACTCATTTTAGAGTATAGTACTACGGGGAGCCTGGTGAACCAGGCTGAGAGGAGGGCTTGCAGCCCTTGACCCGCAAAACCTGATCCGGATAATGCCGGCGGAGGGATGCGATTTTATAATATCCAACCCTTCCTGGCGGAGGGTTTTTATTTGCTAAAGAACAGAGCAGTGATATTTGCCAACGGTGAAATCTCTGATTTTACGGTCATCGAAGAGCTACTTAAACCGGATGACGATTTGATCGCTGTTGATGGGGGGCTCAGACATATCTGCAAGCTTGAAAAGAATCCGCAGCTTTTGATCGGTGACTTTGATTCAATTGAATCGTCTGACGTTGAGCGACTGGAAAACCAGGGGGTTGAGATCAGGCGCTTCCCGATTGAAAAAGACGAAACAGATCTTGAGCTTGCTTTGCTCGCTGTTGCCAGAAAAGGATATCGGGAAGTATTATTGGTCGGTGCGCTCGGTGGGAGGTTGGATCATACACTGGCGAATCTGTTCCTCCTGTTGCTTCCCGCTCTTTCCAGGATGAAAGTCACCATAGAAACCGGAACAGAAGAAATATTTCTCATTCGAAAAACAACAGTAATTCGGGGTGACAAGGGTGATGTTGTGTCTTTAATCCCATTAAAAGGAAATATCGTAGGCGTGCAAACCAAGGGACTGAAGTACCACCTCGAAAATGAAACACTTTACATCGAAAAAAGCCGCGGTATCAGCAATGTGATGCTAGAGAAACAAGCCGAAGTTACACTGATTTCCGGCTGTCTGTTATGCATCCATTCGCGCAAAAAGGTTTCGGAGGAAAAATGAAAAAATTATTCTTGTTTGGTTTTTTTGTAACTGTCTTGTTGGCATTGACTTCTTGCGCGCCAAAAGTAACAGGTCCGGTAAGGTTAACTGTGATGACCCACGACTCATTTGCGGTCTCGCAAGAGCTCGTTACCAAATTTGAAACAGAAAACAATGTCAAACTGATATTTTTAAAGAGCGGCGATACGGGGTCAGCCTTGAATCGGGCGATCCTGACTAAAAACTCACCACAGGCAGATGTCTTTTATGGGGTTGACAATACCTTCCTTTCTCGCGCTATCGCTGAGGACTTATTTGAAGCGTATGATTCGCCCATGCTGAAGCAGATCCCGGATGAATTTAAACTTGCCGCCGGCAATGAAGCGCTTCCCGTAGATTACGGGGATGTGTGCATCAACTATGACAAAGCCTATTTTCTGAAAAATAATCTGGCAGTTCCGCAGACTCTTTCTGATCTATTGAAACCGGAGTATGGAAAGAAGAACGGAAAGGAGGGACTTTTAGTGGTTGAGAACCCGGCAACCTCTTCGCCTGGATTAGCATTCTTGCTGGCTACCATTGCGGAATTTGGTCCTGATCACTATCTGGAGTTTTGGCAGTCCTTGAAGGATAACGGAATTGTAGTTGTCAATGATTGGGGAACTGCCTATTATACGAATTTCAGCGCTTCATCTGGAAAAGGCGCCCAACCAATGGTGGTTTCTTATGCTTCTAGCCCGGTTGCCGAGGTGGTTTTCGCCGAATTACCACTCGCAGAAGCGCCAACCTCTTCGATCATTGGACCGAACACCTGTTTTCGGCAGATCGAGTTTGTGGGAATTTTAAAGGGAACAAAGAACAAGGCGTTGGCGCAAAAGTTCGTCGACTTCATGCTGAGCCAGGATTTTCAAGCAGACATGCCGCTGCAAATGTTTGTCTACCCGGTCAACCCGGCAGCCAGTTTGCCCCCTGAATTCGTGAAATTCAGCCAGTCGCCTGCCAAGCCGGCATCTATGGACCCGGAAACAATCGCTCAGAACCGTGATGCTTGGATCCAGGCATGGTCAGAAGTAGTTCTTCGTTGAATATATTGACAGGGATCAAACAGTTCGTGAAAAAAACCGGAGTATTGCTTTGGTTTTTACCACTGGCTTTTCTGGCAGTTTTCTTCTTAACCCCGCTTATTAATATCTTCGCAGTGATGTTCACCCACCCGGGAGTGATTAATGTCAGGGCGATCTTGCAACCGTTGTGGTTTACCATCTGGCAGGCGGTGATTTCCACGCTGTTGACGATGATGATCGGTTTGCCTGCTGCTTATGTTTTCTCTCGGTTTACATTTCCGGGTAAACTAATTTTTCGGTTATTGACAACACTTCCTTTTATTCTTCCAACTGTGGTTGTGGCAGCAGGATTCACCGCTCTGCTAGGTCCGCGAGGATTGTTGAACAGTGCGTTGATGCAGTCGTTGAACCTGGACAATCCGCCATTCTTGTTTATGAATACTCTGGGGGCGATCCTCATTGCTCATGTTTTTTACAACACCTCGGTGGTGATCCGCGTGGTTGGCAGCGCACTGTCTCAGCTTGACCCGCGTATTGAACAAGCTGGTCAGGTGTTAGGCGCGACACCTGTCAAAGTTTTTCGTGAAATCACAATCCCGTTATTGCGTCCGTCCATATGGGTCGCTGCATTGATGGTTTTCCTGTTTGATTTCACAAGTTTTGGAGTCATTTTATTGTTGGGTGGTCCAAAATTTTCCACATTGGAAGTGGCGATCTATACCCAAACACTCTCCATGTTGAATCTTCCAATGGCTGGTTTACTTTCTCTTATCCAATTGTTTTGCACTTTTGGAGTTACGTTTCTTTATTCAAAGATCAATGGTAAAAGAACAATCCCACTTATGCCAAGGCTAAAAGGAGAGGGGATAAGAGTTCCTGTCCACATTCGCGAAAAAATCATTGTCCGATTTGTGATCATTTTTTTAGTGTTGTTGCTGATTCTTCCACTCGGCGCTCTAGCAGCCCGGTCTGTCACGCAAACCGATATCGGAACTGGAACCGGTAGTCGGTTCACGCTTGCTTACTATCGCGAATTATTCATTAACCGTCAGGATGCCTTCTTTTATGTCCCTCCAGCCCAAGCTGCATTGAATTCGCTGATATATGCGAGCGTAACGGTGTTAATATCTGTCACATTCGGGATATTAGTTGCCTACGCACAGGTACGAAAGCGTGCAGTGAGGCGTTGGTTGGACCCACTGATCATGCTGCCGCTTGGAACTTCTGCGGTGACGCTTGGATTAGGTTTCTTGATCACTTTTAATCGTCCTCCTCTGGACGTAAAGTCATTTCCACTCTTGATCCCTCTGGCGCACAGCCTGGTGGCACTACCCTTTGTGGTTCGCACCGTCCAGCCGACTCTCGCCTCCATTCCAGGTTCGCTCCGTGAAGCGGCAGCAGTTTTAGGGGCGTCTCCATGGCGGGTATGGCGCGAAGTAGAAGCGCCGATCATCGGACGGGCAGTCATAGTAGGAGCAATTTTCTCTTTCACCATTTCGTTAGGCGAGTTTGGCGCGACCAGCTTTCTAGCCAGACCGGAAACACCCACTCTGCCGCTGGCAATTTATCGGTTTCTTTCACAACCCGGCGCGTTAAATTATGGGCAAGCCATGGCTATGGCGACTTTGTTGATGTTGATGTGCGCAATCTCGATCGGGTTATTAGATAAGGTCCAACTTGTTGGGCAGAGTGAGATTTAGAGGCGGAGAAACCATTGGACCGTTTGGAGATCATAAACGTTTTCAAGGACTATGAAGGTGAACCGCTATTGAAGGGCATCAACTTCAGCGTCAAGAGCGGCGAAACACTTTGCCTTTTAGGGCGGTCTGGAAGCGGAAAAAGCACCTTGCTGCGAATTATTGCTGGAATTGAAACAGCGGATTCCGGCGAGATTCTTTGGAATGGAAAAAGCTTGACGGGTATTCCAACTTACAGGCGGAATTTTGGATTGATGTTCCAGGATTACGCCTTGTTCCCTCATAAAAACGTTGCGGAAAACGTGGCTTTTGGGCTGCGCATGAAAGGGACGCCCTCCTCAGAGATTTCGCATTTAGTGCTGCAAGCGCTTGCTCAAGTGAATATGTCCGGTTTTGAGGAGCGCCGCGTGACCGACTTATCAGGAGGGGAACAACAACGTATCGCGCTGGCTCGGGCGTTGGCGCCGAGACCACGCCTGCTAATGTTGGATGAACCCCTCGCCGCGCTTGACCGGGCGCTGCGGATGGAACTTCAGGAGGAACTTCGAGACTTGCTGCACAAAACCGGAATTCCTGCAATTTATGTCACCCACGATCAGGATGAAGCCATGATTCTTGGAGATGAGGTGGCGATATTGGCCTATGGCGTAATCGAGCAGTCAGGAAAACCTGAAGAAGTTCATCGTCTGCCAAAGAACCGCCGCGTAGCAGAATTCCTGGGGATGACTAATTTCATTAAAGGATTGGTAACCTCAATAGAACCACTACAAGTTGTAACCGAGTTTGGCTTATTTCAGCCGGGAGTGTGCAATCGAAAAACTGCCAAAAAAGGTGACCGTGTCACTTTGCTATTAAAAACGACCGGTGCAGTTCAGGTAAAGACAAACAAACAATTGAACGCTTTATCTTGCAGGGTAGCTGATTGCACATTCCGGGGGGATTATTACCGATTGAGTGTATCGGTCGGAGAAGGCGATTTGATGAGTTTCAACTCGCAGGAATCCTGTCCAACTGGATCGAAAGTAAACCTGCACTTGCCGGATTCCTCTGTCGTTTGTCTGGATAAATAAAAAAGAATTATATTCAGGATTCTTTTTTGAACATGCTAGAACCACCCGGGCGGGATGATCTTTTTGAACAACACCCACAGCAGGGCTAAAAAAACTGAGGTTCCCACGCAGAACGAGGTAAGCATGACGATCAGGATCAGCCAGACCTGGCGTTTGTTGTTCTCCACTTTTTCCGGAGAAGTTAAAGGAGTTTCTTGAGCCTCGGATTCGTTCATTGATTGGCAGGCGGAAGCGGTTTTTTCTTTTTGAAAATCATGCGCGTCACGATGATCGTAGTGACGAGAACCAGTAGACATGCCACGAGTACGGGCAGCAAGATGGAAAGGAAGGATACGACGGTAGAAGCCGCATCTTCCGCCATGCTCACCGGAACGTTACCGGCGCCGCCGGTGGTGGCAGTCACTGCCGGGCGAATTGCAAGCGCTTTTACAGCGTGAACTCCTCCGGCTACCAGAAGACCAGCAATTAGTGCTAAAACCGGATTAACATCTCCGATCTGGGTTGCGGTTGCCGCGAAAACGATCGCCCCGGCGGTCGGTCTGATGAAGGTTTGGACGATATCATTTACGTGATTGACAGCGGGAATTTTATCCGCCAGGAATTCGATCAGCGATAGGAAGATCAACACACCGATCACCCACCAGGAGGTCATTGTGTTCCACGGGTCCTGCAGTTTGATCAGGTCAGTATACTTCGCCAGCAGCGCAACCACCAGCAGCGGGATATAAGCGTTCAAGCCTGCGCTGGCAGAGAGACCAAAAGCTGAAAAAATGTTAAAAATATCCATATTACCTCTAGTTTATAAGTGAAACCCTTGCCAGGTTCCTGAAATCGAATAGCGCAATAAGTCCATCAATCCGATTTGGAGAAATGCGGTAATTAACCCAAGCAGATAGAAAATATGACCTTCTTTAAAATGAGTGAATGTGTTCTCCTTATTAAAAACGATGATCCATAACAAGGAATATACCATGCCCAGAATCAGAATAATCGTCCCGGTTGACAAGATTGCAATTGGATAATAAAGAAACGGGATATCCAGCCAAACCATAACCCCGACAACTGCTTCGCTCAGCATTACCATAAGGAATTGTTTCCATGTATCAAGTACAGGCTTTTTGTTTTGTTTCACCCATAAAGTTTGGTTCCAAAGCGGCAGGAGCAGGTTGGCGAGGATTATTCCCATCATCAAACCGGTGATTAACCGAAGTAAATTGGAAGGTTGGTAAAGCGGATGAATGTTTGGAAAGAGTGATAAAGCAGAATTAACACCGTCAACCACAAACAACAAAAAGAAAACTCCCAGAACAATGATTTTCATTTTTGGCGGACTGCCTGAGCGTTTATCATTTGGCGCTAGAACCATCAAAGCGATGAGGGTCCCCAAAAACATTCCGGTGCAACGGCTGCATAACGGAAGAAGCCTGCCACCGACCAAAAGGGTATGACTGGCAATCCGGTGGCAAACTGCATAGCCAGCTGCGCCAGTCTTTCCGTCCACTCCCGCTGGAGTTAGGATAAACCAGAACGTGATGATTACGAGCAAGACCACGAGCATCGCGAGCTTGATTGATTTTTGATTTAACCAAATGGTGGATTTCATTGGACGCATTATACGGTTGAACGGAATTCAGAGCAAGATTGATGAATAAACACACCGCCAAAAATTAAGAGTGAAAAATATACACACTAGGGATGGGTCTTGACTTTCGTCATCGTTTATGCTTTACTTACGTTGTAAAAAAAAATAAGTTTCGCCATCCTAACGATGAGGAGGTGATGTCCATGATAAGTTACTGTTTTAACCAAAGCGCTGCGGCATCCCTCCTCACGATTTTGTAGGGAAGCCGCAGCGCCACAACACCGAGAGCCGTCCACGTGACGGCTCTTTGGATGTTACAAGATGTTATTATTTTCTAATTAATTGAAACTGGAAAACGAATGGAGGCTGTCGATGACAAGTGTAAAAGAACGATTTCTTAAATACGTTAAAATCGATACAAAATCAAACACTGAGGCAACTGGGTGCCCCAGTACACCTGGTCAGTTTGTGTTTGCACGACAATTAGTCGAAGAGATGCGGACGCTTGGGTTGGAGGATATCAATCTGGATGAAAATGGGTACATTATGGCGACCTTGCCTGCAAATACGTCAAAAAAAATCCCGGTGATCGGTTTTATTGCCCACATGGACACCAGCCCGGAGATGAATGGTGAAGGCGTTAACCCGCAAATCATCCCCAGTTATGACGGGGGAGAGATCGTACTGAACAAGGAACTGAATTTAAAAATGACGCCTGATATATTCCCTGAACTTAAAAAGTACACCGGCCAGGAGTTGATCACCACAGATGGCAACACCTTGTTGGGTGCAGATGATAAAGCAGGCGTTGCGGCTATTCTCACTGCGGTGGAGTATTTGATTAAACACCCTGAGATCCAGCATGGAAAGATTCGGGTAGGGTTCACTCCTGATGAGGAGATTAGCCGGGGGGCTGATCTGTTCGATGTAGCGAAATTTGGAGCAGAGTACGCCTACACGGTTGATGGAGGAGAGGTTGGTGAGTTGGAGTATGAAACCTTCAACGCCGCGCAAGGGGTTGTGATCGTCAATGGTAAAAACGTTCACCCGGGAGTCGCGAAGAACAAGATGCTCAACTCAATCCAGGTGTCGATGGAGTTCAACGCCATGCTTCCAGTTAGCGAACGTCCAGAATTCACTGAGGGAGTGGAAGGATTCTTCCACATTATGCATATGGAAGCGTCTGTCGAATTGACCAAGATGATCTACATCATCCGGGATCATAATCGGGCGATCTTTGAAGAACGCAAAGTTGTTTTTCTTTCTGCAGCTGATTTCCTGAACAAAAAGTATGGTGCGGGGACACTAGATGTGCGTGTGAAGGACACTTATTACAACATGCGCGAAAAGATCGAACCGGTTTTTCACATTGTGGAGCTGGCAAGCGATGCCATGAAATCACTTGGTATTACGCCCATCATCGTTCCTGTCCGCGGAGGAACCGATGGCTCACGGTTATCCTATATGGGTCTGCCGTGTCCGAACTTGTTTACCGGGGGTTTATATGCGCACGGCCGGTATGAATGCATTCCGACTCGTTCACTTGAAAAAGCTGTTGATGTGGTAGTTAAAATTGCTGAAATGACCGCTCAAAAATAAAAACAGACCCCGCCTGGTTCATTTCAACCAGGTGGGGTTCTTCATTTGGTCAAGCGTCTTTCGTTTGGTTAGCTGTCTTTCAATTTCTTCCTGGCGAACCATTCGTTCAATACAAGTGAAGCCACCACAATTGCGCCGCCGATCAATAGCGCTTGCAGGTTAGTTTTTTCTCCAAAAACCAACAGTGATACTGCCACCGCCAGAGGTATCTTGAGGTCATTAAAGACCGCCAGGGCTCCAGTATTGACTTTGCGCGAGCCAATGTTCCACAAGAAGAAGCAAATTCCTGAGGCAAATACACCAAGATAGACCAGCGTCCAGATTTGTTTGGCGGTTAAGGCAATCGTTGAAAGGGGTGTAAAAATGAGGGTAGCCGCAAGGGTTACCACAACTGCACCGAGATATAAAAATCCAAAAACTTCCTTGTCTTTAATGGCTTCGTGTTTTGCCATCAGACGGCGGTAATATACCTGGCCAAAGGCGAAACACAGATTGGAAACCTGCACAAGCAGGAAGCCAGTCAAAATGCCGGGGGATAATACATCTCCGCGTTTAATGACCCATGTGCCCGCGACTGCCAATACTGCTGTCAATAAATAAAGCGGGTTGAATTTCTTCTGGATGGCATCATCGATCAATGTTACATAAATCGGGGTGAAAATAGTAAAAAGTGCAACTTCGTAGGCTTTCAACGTTTTGAATGAGGCTATGTAAGCGATATACATGATGCCGAACTGCAGGATTCCAGTCAGGGCAAGTTTTAATGCCAGTTTTCGATTTATCTTCTGGAATCTAATAAATGGGAGAAACACCAAAAAAGAGATGAGCATTCGGGCAAATGAAACAAAGTTCGAATCGACCCCGGCGAGATTACCTTTTATCAACCCGAAAGAAAATGCCCATGCAAGAGATACCAGTAATAACAAAATCATATAGAGCCTCTTTATTAATAGTTTTTTAGAATAGGTTGGTGATTATAAACGCCTTTATTTAAAAAAACAACTTAATCTGTGACTGAGGTTGAAGAATGAATCGGATCAAGTTCGATGGCAGCACCACCTTGAAGTTTTGAAAAAAAGGGTCTTTCAGTCGTGATGCAACCAGTACAAAAAGATCAACAACACCACTGCGAGAATCAAGGAAGGAGTAAACGCTTCACTTGAATCCTTTAATGCCTCCTTAATGCATACAAAAACGATAGGTAACTGGCTAAAAAGTTAAAAAAGCCCATAAGAGCCGCCTTCTGGAGTGGGTTGGGTGATTTCTGCGGCGAATTGATACTGATTGAGCTGGCGCTGACCAGGAGGACGCCGGGTCCAAAGGCTGATACAAAACGTAGCCAGAACGATTGCGTGTAGGTGTCTCAAATCAAGTGTTGAGTGTAGTAAAACCTATTTTTGCACGAAATCGCAATAATAAAAGACAGATCCATCGAATCTGCCTTTTATGTGTGAGGGAAAAATGCCTATTGCACCAGGATTTTTCTTCCTTCGCTGCAAAATGGTATGAAAAGATATTGACTCCCGTCTGTTGGTACGATGCAAGTCACAATATATCCATCATCGAACTTGATTGTTACATCCAGAGCTCCAATGGAAAAGCTGGATTGACGCGGCATTAGAACATAATTTGAACCATAGTGTGTTTCAATAGTTTGTGCAATGGATTCTGGAAATCGTACTTTAGAGAAAGCGACGGGGTCGGTTGAATCCAAATGGTCATTCAACGCAGTCAGAGCGGTTACGATTGAGAGATCATAACGCCCGAAAATTCCTGGAACCAACCCCGCAAAGAAAATGATCGAGAACAATTGTATATAGAGCTTTCTTTGTAATCTTGGCGTTTCTTCTTTCGTAATATAAAGATGGCGGTTGATCGACCACCTGAAACCCCAAGACAATAGCACTCCAAAAACCACTAATGGCAATGTAGTAACCAATACCTGGATATAAGACTGTTCACCCCCATGACTGGTGAAGAACAGGATTGTATTGGCGATGAGGATCAATAAAGTCATCAGCACACCGCCGCCTACGATTCCAACATACTCTTCTGTAGGCCAACCTGCGATAGCGCCTGCCGCTGCCATTGCAAGGCACATTCCAAGCCAGAAAGTGAAAAAACTAGGCCAATCGATGGCCAGATGTAACGAAGGAAATGAAAACAGGTTAACCGTTGAGGAAATAGCAACATAGACTGTCGCGCCAAACACCCCAAATATTGCCCCCCTCTTTACGCGTTCCAGACGAGCTGGAAGACTTTCTTGATTGTAAGAAGTGATGATCGAGTTCTTGAATCTGGCAAACATGAAATATTTCCTTGTCTATGTTCGTTTCTTATTAACACTGCCCAGGATCAGTCCGAGAACCACGGACAAACCAGCCGCGAAAATCATCCGATACTCGGAGGGCAACATGAAAGTGAGGGTGTGCGCCGGGATCCAGAAAAAGGGGATGGTTTTTGTGTAAACAAAGCCCCACATTCGATTCCAGTCAATGCGGTTTAGAGCGGCTAGCATATTAAACTTTCTGATTGGCAAAGTCCCGAGATTATCAGTGATGAAAGTATCACTAATATGATGGATCGTCATGAAAATTGGAGAAAAGATCAGATTGAGAAATAATGAAATTGTGAAGGCGGTTAATATGTTTTTATAAGGCTCGGCGATATTAACCAGAAATGGGAAGACCTTGGGCGCCCCGTTTGCAAATATTGTGAATGCCCAATAGATAATGATCCCGAAAAACCCCCACAAAATCGTTTTGGGAAGAATGCCGAAACCTTTCAGGACATAATTATTATTCTTCAAACGCCATGCCAGAACTTCTCCGCCTGTTGCCAGAATTGCGAATTTCGCGAAGGACATCAATTCGGGGACGTGAGCGTTAGCAGTTAGATACAGTCCTCTTGTAGCAGGGAACGCAAAAAAGGCAGCAATTCCCAAAGTTAATACGACTGCAATTCCATCACCTATGAGCATGTTTTCTCCGAGTTGAGTTGTGGATGACTAACGGTATTTATTATAACTTGATTGGGGCATTCAACACTGGCATTACGCATTGACCCCATCAGAACTATTCCTTAACAAATAATAATTTTTCGCCCCCTCTGAGAAATATAGCCGGCTGTAATTAATAAGCGCAACCGGTCTTTTAAATCACTTCAAGCTTATCTTTAGTTATTCTCGGACTCTGGTTCATGTGTCAGTGGCAAGGTGATCGTCACTTCCAAGCCGCCTGCTGTACTATTCATCGCCGAGATCTGCCCACCCTGGGCTTCAACCAATTGCTTTGCGATAGCAAGACCTAGCCCGGCACCTCCAGTGACGCGTGCTCTTGATTTTTCTCCGCGCCAGAATCGTTCAAAGATGAACGGCAGTTCTTCTTCAGGAACGCCGGGACCATTATCGATCACCTTGAGCTCGACAAAAGATTGTTTTTTGTTAATCTCCACATCGATCTTGCCATTGCCCGAGACAAAACGCAGCGAATTACCGATCAGGTTTCCGATCACCTGTTCGATCCGTTGCGCATCAACATTCACATTCACTACCGGCACTTTTGACTGGAGTGTCAGAGAAACAGACTTATTAGCGGCTTGCGGTTTAAAGATCGTGATAGTTTTTTCGAGCAGGATTACAAGATCAGTCTCTTTCAATTCAAAGTGCAATTGGCGGGATTCTGCAAGAGTTAACAACCTCAGATCGTCGACCAAGCGTTCCAAAAGATACGTCTCTTCGAGGGCTTGGGCGATATTGACTTCATTTGGGGAATAGACACCGTCCATGATGCCTTCAAGTCTGCCACGCAAGACGGAGAGCGGTGTGCGTAACTCATGCGCAATATCTGCGAGAAACGCGCGCCGCTCGTTATCATTGCGTTCGAGCGCTTCGGTCATGTGATTAAAATGCGCGACCAATGACGCTAGATCGCCCTGTGATTTTCGTATTTTGATCCTGGTTTTCAATTTTCCAGCGGACACACTCTCTGCAGCCGCGATAACCTCTGCCAATGGGTTGACTATGCGGCGCATCAGTAACACGCCGAGAATTAAGGTAAGCAGCGCTGATAACAAAGCAACCCCAAGAATGGGGGTGAGGACGCCTACAGCCAATCTCATTGGGTGGGGGAGGTCGTGGTTGTCGGTTAATAACGTGCCAATCAATTTGCCATTGATGGTTAACGGCATATTGCTGGTCTTCATCGGCATGGGTAGATGTGTTACAGGGGTGGATGGATAGTCCTTTCCATAATAGAGGACAACAAATCCGTCTTTATCGAGCAGGATGGATTGTTCCCAATCCAATTTGATTAATCTCGAATCAGGAGAATTACCTTCTCGAACAAGTTTCTCAATCCCGTCCCAGCTGCCATGACCAAGATAATAGGCTTCCAATACGGTGGCGCTGGGTGAGCGATAAAATGGATTTCTGCCCGTGTTTTGACTGATCTCAAATATTGTGGCTCCAATGAGCGCCACAATGGTGATGGCTGTGACTACTAAAAAAGCCCTGATCAGGATCAAGATCAAGCGGCGTTGAATGGTTTTAATAGAACTGGAAGGAGGAAGAATCATCTTATAATCCGCTGAATTTGTAGCCAACCCCGTGTACAGTGGTGATCAGGTCTGTCCCATACCCGCTGGGGTCCAGTTTTTTGCGCAGATTGCGAATGTGTGAATCAATGGCGCGCTCGTAGCTTTCAAAAGCCACACCGCGCACCGCGATTAACAATTGAGAGCGTGAGAATATCCTGCCTGGTTGGCTCGCCAGGGTTGCCAGTATTTCAAACTCCGTAGGGGTTAACGCAATATCCCGTTCTTCGATTTCAACCATAAATCGGTTGCGGTCTAAAGTCACCCCGCCAGCCCGGATGACCTCTGCTGTAGGGTCCCCTTGGACGCGCCGCAAGACAGTGCGAACTCTGGCCACCATCTCGCGAGGGCTGAAGGGTTTGGTAATGTAGTCATCGGCGCCAAGCTCAAGTCCGATCAATTTATCGGTCTCTTCAACACGGGCGGTGAGCATGATGATAGGCGTTTTGCTTTCTTTACGAATTTCCCGGCAGACATCCAATCCATCGATGCCTGGCAGCATCAGGTCGAGAATGATGAGGTCAGGTTTTTCTCTGCGGTTCTTGTGCAGACCCGTGGGGCCATCCAGTGCGCCAATCACATTAAAACCAGCCGCCTTTAGATAATCCTGGCAGATCTCAACGATTTTGGGTTCGTCATCTATGATTAAAATTTTCTTTGCCATTTCAACCTGATTATCGCATATTACAAAGTGAAAAACAAAAAAAACGGGGCTGCCACATCGGCTCAACGGCCCTGGTGCTCCTGGTCAGACTGTTACGGGCGCCGTTGCCTGCCGGGATTTAGGGAGGAGGCACAAGAACACGATTGCGATAATAAAAATGATCTTTATCAGAATTACTACAATCGTTAGGCCAACCATTCTTTGGAATAAACTTGGTATTGTGATCGCAAAAACCAGGACACTTGTAACAATTGCCCATCCACGACCCCATTTTTTATTCAACATTATCCCCACAATCGATAGAATTCCTAATGCCGCGATTAATATTCCACCACCGACTTGAACGCCACGAATTAATTGGATCAATTTCATATTTATGTTTCCTGCAGGCATCGTCAGATTTGGATTTCCCTCGAAGTTTGAGCCGCTTCCTGGGTTGAATCCTTCTGGTGGATTAAAACCTTGAGGCAAATTGTTTGAATCGAAATTACTTCGCCCGTTTTCGAATTTTCCTAGATTCATTCCCAATCCCCGGATTCCGCCAAAGAGCGGCAGAATCCCGGCTAAAACGATGAGTACGATCAATAGACCAGCGGTGATGAGAAGGGTTACAGGTATATTTTTGAACATTTAATCTCCATTAGAAAATTTTATTCATACCGTAAGGCTTCGATCGGACGCATTTTTGATGCCTGGTAAGCCGGGTAAATACCGAAAAACAAGCCAATCAACGCAGAAAAAGTGAAAGCGAGCAGCAGCACATCAACCGTGACTGCGGCGTCGATGATCCCCAGGAAGGTGAAAACTCCTGCTATGGATGCACCAAGAGCAATTCCGAGTGTACCGCCAATCAGTGAAAGCGTGATTGTCTCAACGAGGAACTGGAACAGGATCGCCCTTTGAGGTGCGCCGACTGCTTTACGCAAACCAATTTCGCGTGTGCGTTCGGTAACTGAAACGAGCGTAATGTTCATAATTCCAATCCCTCCTACTAACAATGAAATTCCAGCTATGGCGCCCAGAAAAGCGGTCAATGTAGCGGTGATAGTGCTCAAAGAAGACAGCATCTGAGCTTGGCTTGATACACTTAGACCGAGATCATCATTTAATCCCAACCCGTGTTGAGAGCGTAAAATAGTTTCAGTCTGGCTCACAACTGTGTCGATTGAATCAGCATTCGAGGCTGAAATCGAAATTCCAGATAGAATTGGTTTCCCATTATTGGTAGCACGGCCGCCGAAGAGAATTGAATACCCGGTTTCCAAAGAGATAAGCACATTCGAATCACCGCTTAAGAATCCAGAAGTTCCTTTTGAGGCTAAAACGCCGACTACCTCGAATTGGATATTGTTGATCTTGATATTTCGTCCAATGGGGTTGAGTCCCATAAAAAGTTCACTTGATACGGTTGCTCCAATGACTGCTACCCGCTTTTTTGCGGCGCCATCTTCAGTCGTAATAAAGCGGCCAATCTCAACGGTCTGCGAGTTTACTGTAGCGTATGATGGCGTTACGCCTATTACACTATAATTTGCCGTTCGATTTGCTGTTGCTACAGGTTCCTGCGTTTGATAGTATGGAGTGATTGATGCTATGTTTTGGACTTTTTTGGCAATGGCCGAATAGTCGCTGTAATAAAGGAGTTCTGTTTCAGCAGTGCCGCCTCCCCCTAGACCGAACCGGCGAGCCGCGGATACGGTAACAAGATTTGTTCCCAATCCTTCCACCTGGCTGGTGATACCTGCAGTGGCCCCTTTACCAATTGAAAGAAGCGCTACTACAGCGGCAACCCCGATCACGATCCCGAGGACGGTGAGAGATGAACGCAGCATATTTGCCTTTAAGGCACGCAAGGCAACGCGGATATTATTCAGGATATTCATTTCATTCACTCCTTTGCATGGTTCCCATTCCCATTGGATAGCATTTCATCCGGGCGGGGAGTTCCCGCTTTTATCGGATTCTTGATCTGTTCATCCCTCACGACCTTGCCATCCATCAGGTGAATGATACGGTCTGTATGTCGGGCGATAAACGCATCGTGCGTGACGTAAATGACGGTCTGATGTTTCTCGCTGTGCAAGTGCTGGAAAAGCGCCATGATTTCGGCGCCTGTTTTACTATCCAGATTGCCAGTAGGCTCATCTGCCAATAAAATAGCCGGATCGTTCACAAGCGCGCGGGCGATTGCAACACGCTGCTGCTGGCCGCCGGATAACTGGTTTGGGTGATGTTTCATACGGTCTTTGAGTCCGACAACTTCCAGGGCTTTTTCGGCCCGTTCAATACAGTCTCTCATTTTTGTTCCGTCGTAGGTGAGTGGCAGCATTACATTTTCTAATGCACTTGTTCTGGGTAGAAGATTGAATGTTTGAAATACAAATCCGACCTTATGGGCGCGCAGGCTTGCAAGCTGGTTATCATTCATCTTCGCGGCTTCAATATTGTCCACATAGTATTCACCGCTGGTAGGGATGTCGAGACATCCAAGGATTGCCATCAACGTGCTTTTTCCGGATCCGGATGGCCCCATGATGGCAACCATCTCACCATCGTTGATCTTGAGACTCACTCCGTCCAACGCGCGGACTTCATCGTCTCCGACCTTGTATATCTTGGTTACCTCTTTAACTTCGATCATTGTTTTACCTCTATTCTGGAGGACTGATTATGTATGATTATCTGAACATGCCGCCCGCGCCAGGTATTCCCGCGTTGTTAGTCGTAGAGAATGAAGAAGAGTAAAGCTGAACGACGTCTTTCACTTTCAAATCACCAGCAACAACCACTTTATCATCTACGATTTGTCCACTCACGACGGTTACACGCTCCTGCGCACCATTGTTGTTGATGCGGAACACGTATTCACCTTGCGCGTCATTGAGGACTGCGCTTACTGGAACAAAAAGCACACTCTTTGGTTCGCCTGTCTGAATGGTCACATTGGCGGTCGCGCCGATGAGGATTGCCGGGTCACTCTTGTCGAGTTCTACGCGTACAGAGTAATTCACTACACCGGAAGAGGATTCTCCAATAGGGTTGATCAAAGTTACTTTACCGATTGCTGTTAAGCCATCAAAAGCATCAAAAGTAAGTTCAACCGGGTTACCAACTTTTACACTGGATATAGAGGTCTCGTCGATGTATACATCCACATACAATTTAGAGCGATTGACGAGGATCACGGCTTCAGTATTTTGAGAGACAATGTCACCCGGCAGAGAGAAGACGACCGCTATTTCACCGTCAAATGGAGCGATGATACTGAGACTGTTAACAGTAGCCTGGGCGGCATCCACTTTAGCCTGGGCGCTGGTGATGGCATCGGTGTTGTTGCCATCTTTGACGAGATCATAGGCACGCTGCGCGTCATCCAGTTGAGCCTTGGTAAGACTCAAATTCGCTTGTATGGTCGCGGAGTCTAAAGTATCGGGGTTGCTCTTGTAATAAGATAAATTTGCTTTTGCTGACTTCAGGTCAATGCGGGCTTGCGCTAAAGTCGATAAGGCTTGAGCCTTGAATATATCGTCAGATGCGGCTTCAGCGTAGCGGTTATAGTTGGTCTCGGCGTCTTCTACCTTATTTTCTGCAGTCAGCACTTTAGATTTGAGGATCGTAATGTAGTCAGAAGATCCGACAGGACTGTTCAAGGTGTAGAATCGACCCAGCGCATCGTTATAAGTTGATTTTGCGCTTGCGAGTGCAACCTCTGCCTTGGCAATCGAGGTTTTTGACAATATAGCGTCATCCAACGCCTGCTGTGCGCTGACCAGGTCTGCGATGGACTGGATGATATTTGCTGGGGCAGTGGTTGAATCCAGCGTCATCAACACGTCGCCGCTTTTGACGATTTGGTTGGTTTTCACATCGACTTCAGAAACAGTGCCGCTTGTTTTCCACGTCAAGGTGGCGAGTTGATATGCACTGACTGCCCCCGAAGATTCGACTGTATCGGTCATGGTGGATTCTGTAACCACACCAGTGCCTGATGTTTCAGCAGTCGCTTTTGTGCTTGCGCATCCTGCTAGCATGCCGACAGAAAGGAGCAAGGCCATTGAAATAAACAATTTGGTTTGGTATTTGTGAAGCATGTTTGTCTCCTTGGAATTTGGTTAATCCAAAGATACTCTCCAAATGTGCAGAAATTATGCACACAGAGTCGATAATTATCGAAATACAGAATCAATAATTTTTAGCAAATATTGAATGCCTATCCAATATTAAGGTTCCTTTCTGAAAGAGTTCATATCGGCAATACCGTTTTGAATCTTTTTACGATTTCACACACCGGGTAATTTGTGGTTTAATTCAACGTATGACACCTTCCCGATACGATTTTTTCCTGAAAAAATATCCTGATTATCTAACAACCAGTTCTATTGACGACCTGCGAAAAAAGGAATACGACCGGCTGGACCGAGCCGGTCAGGTGTATCTGGATTACACCGGCGGTGGTCTCTACGCGGAATCACAAGTGAAGACACATCAGGAACTACTGTTGAACAGCGTGTTCGGCAATCCCCACTCCACTAATCCTTCTTCCAGCGCATCCACGCAACTGGTGGAAAGCGCCCGCGCCGCGGTGCTGGAGTTCTTCAACGCGAACCCCGATGAGTATGTGGTCATTTTTACTTCCAATGCCAGCGGCGCGCTCAAACTGGTAGGGGAGTCTTACCCCTTCACCAAAGATTGCCAGTACCTGTTAACCTTTGATAATCACAATTCGGTCAATGGCATCCGTGAATACGCGATCGCCAGGGGCGCCAAAGTGACCTATATCCCGGTGCTGCCGCCACGGATGCGCGTGGATGAGAAGAGACTGCATGAGTATATAGATAGTGCTAACAAAGGATGCAACAACCTGTTCGCTTATCCAGCTCAGTCCAATTTTTCAGCCGTGCAGCACCCTTTGGAATGGATCGAATTGGCTCACTCCAGCGGCTGGGATGTGCTGCTGGACGCCGCAGCTTTTGCTCCCACCAACCGGTTGGATTTGGATCGCTGGAAACCGGATTTTGTACCCATATCGTTCTATAAAATGTTTGGCTACCCCACCGGCATCGGGGCAATGATCGCCCGCCGCTGCTCCTTGACCAAACTGCACCGCCCATGGTTCGCGGGAGGCACTATCACAGTGGCTTCGGTGCAGGAAAAAAAGCATTACCTTGCGGAAGCCCCCATGGCGTTTGAGGATGGCACCCTGGATTACCTCAATATCCCCGCGGTCGAGATTGGACTCAAGCACCTTGATTCCATTGGGCTTGATCTGATCCATGAACGGGTCTTGTGCCTGACTGGCTGGCTGCTGGATAATCTGCTGGAGATCAAACACTCCAACGGCAAACCGCTGGTTAAGATCTATGGACCAATAACCACCGAACAGCGCGGAGGAGCAATAGCAATGAATTTCGTCGATGATTTAGGCAGGGTCGTGGATCACCGCTGGATCGAGGATCGCGCCAACAGCGACGCTGTCTCGCTGCGAACGGGATGTTTTTGTAACCCGGGGGCGGGTGAGATGGCGCTGGGTATCTCTTCGGCTGAATTAACCTCGTGTTTCACACGGCCCGACCACGATCAACGCCTGACTTATGACGAATTCCGCCTGTGTATCGATGGCAAAGCTTCAGGCGCGGTGCGCGTTTCGGTAGGGCTGGTAAGTAACTTTGCGGACGCGGAAGCGTTTTTGACATTTGCCAGATCACTGGTCAAATAGTCTAGCGAGGAAAACGGAATGAAAAAACTTTCGGCATTCTTTTATCGTTTTTCAACTGGAAGGACTGCTCTGGCAGGTTTGGTTATTTTTCTGGTGTTCAGCGCTCTGACGCTGCCTGCTCAAACAGCGCAGACAGAGTTTTATTCGCAGGGAATGGGTGGTCCTGACACCAGCCTTTTATACAACGGGGAAACTCTATACAATATGGCCGAAACCCACGGCGTGGAGGGACGTGCGGCTTTCCTCAAAGCGCGCTGGACCTTCGACCTGGCGTTCCCGCTGGTGTTCACCCTCTTTTTCATCACCTCGATCAGTTGGTTGATCAACCGAATCTTGAAATCGGGATCGCCATTGCGGATGTTTAACCTGCTTCCATTAGCGGGTATGCTGTTTGATTATCTCGAAAACACCGCCACTTCGCTGGTGATGGCAGCCTACCCGGTGCATAACAAATGGGGAGAAACCTTGGCGCCCATTTTTACCCCGATTAAATGGTTGTTTGTAATTGTGAGCCTGCTGCTGGTGGTGATCGGGCTGGTTTTATATGCAGTCAGACTCGTCATTAAGCGGAAGCAATAAAAACAACTTAGTCTCCAGGCGTCGAACCAAACTGGATAAAAGAAGTAAAATTAAAATTGCAGGTTTAACGATGGCATTGCGGATGACATTAAGAGGCGCTCTTGGTTGAAGTGTTGAGAGAATGGTTTTCAGATAACCGTCCGTTGGTCTTGTTTGTTTATGGACAGGTCTTTTTCATTCTGGGCATTTCAATATTGCTCCAGTCGAGACAGTACTCCCGGCTGAATTTAGCCAGAAGTCTCCCCTGGCTGGCCGGGTTCGGTGTTTTGCACGGACTTTATGAATGGGGTGACATCTTCATTCCCATCCAGCTTGAGGCGATGGGCACTGGCTTCAGCATTGTTTTGAATTTTATTCACCACATCGTTTTGGCGTTGTCGTTCGCATCGCTGTTCCAATTTGGCATTGAACTGCTGCGTCCCTTTTCACCCAAATGGAGTTGGATAAGATACTTGCCGCTGGCGACTTTGGCAGCCTGGGCTATCGGCCCGTTCTGGCTCGGGTTTGTCTTTATCGAGGATATTCAAAATTGGCATGGATTTGCCACCGCCCTTACACGATATATCTTGTGCATCCCTGCCGCCATAGTGACGGTCATTGGATTATTCCGCCAGGTCAAAGTGCAGATTGAACCGATGAAAATCCCGCATATTGGCCGAATGTTGAAACTGGCCGCAGGAGCCATCGCAGCCTACGGGGTTCTAGCTGGTTTAATCGTGCCGAAGGCATCTATCTTTCCGGCTTCAATTATTAATATTGATTCATTCACCGAGCTCTTTATTGCCCCGCCATATGTTTTCCGTTCTGTGGCCGGGCTGGTGTTATTATTCGCCATGCTGCGGGCGCTGGAAGTCTTCCACATCGAAACAGACCGCATGATCCGCCACATGGAGGAGGGACAGGTCATTGCCAATGAGCGTGAACGCATTGCGCGTGATTTGCACGACGGCGCTCTGCAGCAGGTTTATGCTTCAGGTCTGCTAGCTCAAACCCTCAAGCGTCATCTAGCTGATGAGAATGGAGAAGAAGTGGATCGTTTGATCCTGACCATTAATCAAGCCATCGATCAACTGCGAGGATTTTTGCCGCAACAAAAACCAGAGTTGAAATCAGTCAATTTAGTCGGCGCTCTCTCGCCGATCATCGAGAAAGCCCGCCGCAACATCGCAATTGATACCTATTGGGATGCAACCAAACTGCCATCCCTTTCGCCTGATCAAACCAGACATTTAACTGCTTTTATCAGCGAGGCGATTTCGAATGTCATCCGCCACTCGAAATCGGAAAAGGCGGAGGTGCGGCTTTTCTGCAAGAAACGTCATTTGAACCTGCAAGTGCGTGATTTTGGGCAGGGTATCTACATTATGGCGGAACCCGGCTTTGGTTTAAAAAATATGCGTGACCGGGCGCGACTTTTGGGGGCTGGACTTAAATTTGAATCTGTACCGGGTCAAGGGACGACCGTAACCCTCGATCTGCCGATGGAGGATACACATGAATCGCATCCGACTCTTGATCGTTGACGATCACGCGGTTGTCAGGCTGGGACTGCGCACGCTGCTGGCTGACGAATTGGATATAGAAGTCGTCGCTGAAGCTGATTCCGCAGAGGAGGCACTTGTACAGGTCAATCATCACAACCCGGATGTGGTTATCCTGGATATTCAACTGCCAGGGCGCAGCGGCATTGAAGCCTGCCGGGACATCTTAACGCAATTTCCCAAGACCAGGATTGTAATGCTTACCTCACATGCCGGCGAGAGTTTTGTCGAACAAGCCATCCGCGCTGGAGCCTCTGGTTATGTACTTAAACAAGTGGGTAATGAGGAGTTGATCCGCGCAGTGCGCGCAGCTTTCAACGGCGAGATTGCCTTTGACACTCACACGACCGCGCAAGTGGTCTCGCGTCTGAAAAAGATGGAGTCGCAGGTTGAAGAAAATGCCTTCAAAGACCTCTCGCAGCGCGAGATGGAAGTGATGGCGCTAGTCGCAGAAGGCGATAGTAATAAAGAGATTGGTCAGAAACTAAATCTCAACGAGATCACCGTCCGCAATTATGTCAGCAATATCTTGTCTAAATTGCAACTGCGCAACCGCATCGAACTTGCCACCTATGCGATAAATCATCATCTCAAAGATCACCTCGATTAAGCAAAAACGACTCCCAAGGGAGAGCCGTTTTTTTTGTTTTTCAACCAATAAAATGTACTTACGCTATCTTCTTTTGAAACCACTTGCCGGGTTTCCAGGGAGTACCGATAAATTTGAAGGCGAAGCGGTTCAAACCATAGTAACCGGCGGTCTTCCAGGCAATCATGAGCAGAATTGCGAGAACAAGCAGGACGGGACCGGAGTTGAGACTGCCAGCGAGGAGGAAGCTCATGTTCATCAAAGCGCTGAAGAAGGCTGCCAGACCAACAAATACACCCAGGATCAGTGCAACGCCAACCAGGAATTCGCCGATGGCAATCAGTTTAGCAAACCAGACGTGAGATTCGCTATCCAGCAATGACTGGATGAAGGACCGATACCAACCGTAATAGATGGCAGGTTTTGCCGGAGCTTCAGGAATCGAAGCAGCACGCGTCCAATAGCCTTTGATTGATTCACCGGTTTGCATCCATTTTGGATCTTCCAATTTGTGCAGGCCAGCCTGGATCCATTGCCAGCCAAGATAAACGCGAACGATCAACCATAACCATGCGAACTTGGTGCTGTTGAAGAGTGCTTTGAATAAAGGTGAGTCTTCCATGTTAGTGGGTCCGAACAATGCGTTTTTCATAATGCTCCTTTGTTGGATTATTAAGGATGAATCATCCTCTTGATAAGTTATTTCTCTAATGCCGATAATACAGTTTTCTGCGCTGCAGCAATAGGGTCAGGTGTACCTGAATAAATAGGTTCAGGTCTACCAAATTTCTCTGAAAACAGAATAATTCTAAATTAACCTAACAAATGAACGTAAATGGAGTTCATCTAACTGCTTATGGGTGATCATTTATCTTAGATTTTTTACTTGACACAAAGCCTCTGAAACTATAAGATTTAACCATCTGATTCGTTCGGTTCATGGGGTGAAACTTGAGTGAATTGGTTAACCCTTATATTGCTGGCGCTCCCGTCGTCGAGACCCGCATGTTCTTTGGGCGAGAGGATGTTTTTGACTGGATCCAGAACAGTCTGACTGGCCGTTATGCTGACCATATTTTGGTCATTCACGGGCAGCGCCGCGTTGGAAAAACCTCCGTTCTAAAACAATTGGCAAATGTCTTGCCGCGAAAATACATCCCCGTCTTTTTTGATCTTCAGGGCAGAACGCATACCACTCTGGACCGCTTCTTATGGTGGCTGGCTCGCGAGATCACTCGCGAAGTCAAACAACAAACTGAAATAATCATTGTTCCACCTGAAAAAGAGGCATTTACTGCAGATTCGGATTATTTTGAAAATCATTTTCTACCAGATCTAAAAACCGCGATCGGAGAACGCTCAATTCTCTTGACGTTTGATGAATTTGATAACCTGGAGGAAGCAGAAGTTAAAGAAGAATTGGCTGTTCCGTTGATTGATTATCTCCGCCGCTTGATGGAAGATAAGGCGCTCAGTTTCATCTTTTCGATTGGCTCATCAGGGCGGAAGCTAGAAAACATGCAGGCGGCTTACACCGATTTTTTCAAGACTGCCCTTTATAAAAAGATCAGCTTCCTGACCCACTTTCAGTGCTCGAATCTGATCACCAAGCCGGTTGAAGGAATTTTAGAAATCACCCCGTTTGCAATAGAACGAATCTATCAGATCACTTCAGGGCATCCGTACTTCACCCAACTTTGCTGCCATGAGCTGTTTTCTCTTTGCCAGCGCACCGGACAGTTGACGATCACTGAACATGACGTGGACGCAATTTTGGAGGACGTGGTGGAACGCGGTACGGTAAACCTGAAGTTTGTGTGGGATGAAGCATCCGATCTGGAAAAATGGATCCTCTCGTCTCTTGCAGCCCACCAGGAGTTCACCAATCAGAATGAACTGCAGGATTTTCTCAAACTTCAAAAAGTGCGTTTCAGTGAACCTGATCTTGTCTCCGCGCTCCTGCATCTGAAAGAAAAAGACATCCTGACCGGGGAAAATCGATTCGTAATCGGTTTGCTGCGCACGTGGCTGGTGAAGAATCGCACCCTTGAACAGGCACGCGAGGAACTTACTGAAACGAATCCAATTGCCAGCCGTTACATCGAGATCGGACTGGAATTTCAAGATAGCGGTCAATTCACTAAGGCTATCGAGAACTTTAAAGAAGCTTTGGTTGTTTCCCCTGAGCATATCCAGGCGCAGGTCAATATCGGGTTGTGTTACATGATACAGAAGCTGCATAGCCAAGCCGTGCTGGAATTTGAAAAATCCCTCGTAATGGACGATGAGGATATCGCTGCGCGGTCAGGCCTGTGCAGCGCTTATCTTGCGATGGGAGATGACCTGATATCGAAGGGCAAAATAAAGGACGCACAAAAAACCTTTCAAAAGGTTCTGCAGATAAACACTGAGCATACCGATGCCCGTCAGCGCTTGGCTGATCTATGCCTGCAGCGGGCAGAAAAAGCACTTATCGACGGACGTGACGAAGAGGCGCTTTCGGCATTCCTTGAGGCGTCCAGGTATTCACCGGAAGACACCGCTCTGGCTGAACGGTTCGAAAAAGCCAAAAAGGGAAAGAAGAATAAGGTCGTCGCCGATTTACTGGTCAAGGCAGAGAAGTTGATCGCTTCACGAGTTTGGAAGGAAGCTTCGTCCATCATTCACACCGCGCATGAATATGACCCTGAGAATGAAAGAGTTCTTGAACTCTCAAAGCAAATTGATCAACAACAACGCGTTGAGTCGCTAAACAACTATCTTGCCAGGGCTGATCGTGCGGAACAGTCTGGTGTTCTTAATCTGGCAGAAGCTGCGTTGCAGGAATATCTAGAAATTGATCCACAGGATACGTCTGTAATACAGAGACTCGAACGGGTCAGAGCCACTATCCGCAAAAAGAGCATCGAAGACTATGGTCAACGGGCAAGATCGCTTGCCAGGCAGGAAAAGTTTGAAGAATCCTTGGCTGTCTGGCAGGAACTGGTAAGTTTTGCTCCTGATGAAGAGCCAGCTATTCAAAATGATCTGGAACAGCTTAAGGTATTGCAAACGCGCGCAGAAAAATACCAACAGGCGCTTGGAGATTTCTCCAAGAAAAACTATGAAAGATCCGCATTGTTGTTCAAAGAAATCGTTATTCACGATGAAAATTATAAGGATGCTGCCCGGCTTTTGACAGAATCGATTGAATTGCGCCAAAAATCCAGAAGATTCTGGCAGCACAAATGGTTCCTGCCTGTTGTGGCAAGCAGTGGGTTCATCGGTCTGGCATTTGTGGTTGGTTCCTTGCTGTTGAATGGCGTAAAAACACAGAAGAATACCTTTTCAACAGCTACACTAAGTGTCGTAGGTTTGCCAACCGTGACTCCTACCCTTGAACCCGTTCCAACTTTCACTCCCACGCCGATGCCAATGCGGTGGACCCGCCTGGCTTCGGAGGAAAATTTTACTCTGGATACCGTTACATCGATCATTATCGATCCACAAGACCCTGAAGTGCTTTATGCCGGAATGGCAAGTTCAGGTATCTACAAAACTATTGATAGGGGGAGTTCCTGGCTTCCAAAACAAAATGGCTTATCTGCTTCACATATTCGGGCTATTGTAATTGATCCGAACAATACTAGGAAGCTGTACGCGTTGGCAATTCCGGGAGGGGTTTATAAAACGACAGACGGCGGAGAAAATTGGGTTGCCACAATGAACAGGTCAATTCGTACAGATAGTTGGGGTGGGTCGGTACTAAAGATTGACCCGAAGAACTCTGACATATAATTAGCGTGATCGGCGGAAAATTATTCGAAACCAAGAATGGTGCGGAAACTTGGACCCATTTGGACACAGGTTGTTTGGACACAATTTGGTCTTTTGCACTCAGTCCTGTGGATTCTAACTTGTTTTTTTTGGTTCAATCCGGTGTTGATCCTAAAAATACCTGCAAAAATGGTGTCTACAGTTCGAATGATGGAGGAACGGTATGGGAATACACAAATCTGGAAGGTGATTATTTTTCCAACCTTACATTCTCGCCAATTTCAGGTGCTTCAATTTATGTTGCCACTCACCGGAAGCTATACCGGTCGGATGATGTGGGCAAAACTTGGGTCCTGGCAGCAGAAAAAAACCTGGGAAATTTCTCAATCAATCTTCAAGCCGAGAACAAGCTTTATGGAACTGATTGGGGAAAATTGTTAATTTCCGAAAATGGTGGAAAATCATGGCAAGAGACTAAGATCTTGAATGAATCAATTAACATATTTTCCTCATTAGATGGGGAAGGGATGATACTTGGCAGTCAAAAGGGCGGAATACAGATTTCTGAAGATTCTGGAAAGACCTGGGCTTTGATTAATAATGGGTTAGGGGCAGACCAAATGGACCTTACCCCTGATCCATATCATACCAAAATGCTATTTGCGTATAAACGCGACGATGGAATATTCTGGGAAAACCTCTATCAATCACAGGATGGAGGGAAGACCTGGCGCTTAATTAATGAAAAAGGGCGAGGGATCGGTTTTGATGCTGACGGAGAAACCATATACCGTGCTGGCGATGGATTGCTGCTTTCTACCAATCAAGGAACCACCTGGTCGAAAGTTCCTTATCGTTTATGGGATTTTACGACTGGTTTCAGTGTAAATCCTTTCGTCTCTGGAAATTTGTTTATCGCAGCCTGGCCAGACAACCGACCTGACTTAAAATGTAATACCTGTTTGTTTACAAGTACCGATAAAGGGCAGAGTTGGACCGAGATCGCAGGAGAAAATGGATTAAACGGAACGCTATATTGGGGGAAAAAGTATCAATATGTTTATGGCAAGGGTATGTCTTCAGATAGCGGCATAACGTGGCAGCCATGCGGTCAAATGGAATATCGCAGTTCAACATCGAGAGTTTCACCCATAGCCATTGACCCGCGCGATGATCGGGTGTTATTTATCGCAACCATGGGTGGTGGAATTCTAAAAAGCACGGATGCATGCCGCTACTGGTATCCGGTCAATACTGGACTTGAGAGCCTGAATGTGAATTCGATTGTTCTTGACCCGAACTCTCCGGATACTTTATATGCAGGGACGGATGGTGGGGCATACATTTCGCAAAATGCAGGTGAAACTTGGAGTTTGATCAGCGATGGCCTGTTAGGGGTTAATGTGGTTTACACCATCGCAATTGACCCACTCGACTCAACAGTTTATGCATCAACCCCTTATGGCATCTTCACTCTCGAGGAAAAATGACCGAACCTCAGACTATCGAACTGCTTTACAAGCAAGCGCGACAAGCGCGATTGTTAATCCGGCAGAAGGATTTGGCAGGGGCAGGCGCGATCTTGAAACAGATTCTGGAGATGGATGAGAACTACAAAGACACTTCCAGATTATTGATGTCCATTGTGCAAAAAAACGCTACCGTTGGTACCGGGATTTTCGAATCTGGGGTGGTGTCCTGGTTGTTGTGATCGGCTTGTCTATTGCGATCTTAAATCCTGGATTATTAAAACCCATGCCTGAACAGGTCGAGCCAACTCTGGGCCCAACGAAAACGACTATTGTGATAACTTCAATCCCAACTCAGGTTGTAACGGTTGATGCAAATGCCTCCAAATTCAGTTGGAAGCGGGTAAATTCCGGCAAACAGTTTGAACGGGAAAATATTATCTCAATGGCTATTTATTCGAAGGATTCCTCAATCTTGTATGCCGCAACTGAAAATGCGGGCATCTACAAGACGATTGACGGTGGCAAGTCCTGGTCGCCAAGTTTGACAGGATTGGAGGAGACTTCATTTAAGACGATCCTAGTTGAAGATTCAAACCCACAATCCGTCCTCGCCCTTTCGAACGGAGGAACTGTGTATTCCTCACAAGATGGTGGAGAGCGTTGGGATGTGCTTTTACCTGCCACTGATTTTCTTACCGACTTGTTGATTCAAGATCCTTCCGAAGGGCAACACCTCCTCAGTTGGCAAAACCAGACCCTCGCAGAAAGCCAGGACTTTGGAAGAACATGGATGCCGATAGCGACGCCAGTGTGTCCAAGTAACATCTATGATCTCGAAATTGACGCCTTGAACAATAAGGAACTTACCGCGATACAGGAAAGCTGGGTGTCAAATTCGTGCCCTGCCGGAGTTTATCTATCACTGGATGGTGGAAAAAATTGGGAGAATTCAGGATTGGAAGTACCCAATTTAATGCTCCTGGATGTTTCCAGTGATTATATCTATGTCGTCACCGGCGCTTCGGCGGAAGTGTACATTTCGCCAGATCGGGGTCAAACCTGGCGAGGTCCGATCTCACCGAACGGAGAACGTTGCGTGGCTCTCAGCATTGACCCGCAAAGTGGAGAAAAAGCATTCTGCTTACTATTATCCAATCATGGTGAACAAGTAGAGGTGTGGAAAACATTGGATGCCGGAAACACATGGAGTAAATCGGCAGGATTAGGGATTTATGGAACATCCATTGAAATTACCTCTTTTTCTCCTGAAAAGTTCTTCGTGATTGGCCGGGGACTGGAGGTATCTTCGGACGGTGGTCAAACCTGGAATTCAAAACAGAACGGATTGGGCAGCAGAACATTTGAATTAGCTTTTGACCCTACCAACAGTGGGATTCTGTATGCGCACGAATCCCGTTGCCAGTTTAATTATTCAAAATTATTTAAATCAAGCGATGCAGGCACAACTTTAGAGTTGATGACTGGGGCTGGAACTTCATCTTTCTGTGGCTTATCCTTTGGCTATGGTGGAATTCTCTATCGCTGGCAATTTTGGGATTATATTACTTCGACAGACCATGGAAAAACATGGAAATTGTTAACCAAAACTATTCAACCGGAATTTATCACTGGAATGGGAGGAAACCCCAAGGTGGAAGGACTCATCCTTTCCACACTCAGAGGAATGGACTCCATATTTAGAACCATTGACGATGGACTAAATTGGAATTCCACAACAAAATCAAGCGGATCTCACGACAATTTTTATTTTGTGGGTGAAGAGGGAAAGCAGGTTTATGCTACTACTTTAAGCTCAATCTCCCGTTCAGATGATTCCGGGGCATCCTGGATGGACTGTGCGCTGCCATCAGTCAAATTGGCAGAATCCGGTACTAATCTGGCAGTAAATCCGAATGATGTGAATAAAATTTATATTGCCACTCAAGGGGAAGGAGTGTTGGTGAGCAAGGATGGTTGTTCATCTTTTCAAGCGATTAATAGCGGATTAAAAGATCTTTTTGTAAATACTGTTGCAGTCGACCCAAATAATCCGACGAAACTGATTGCAGGAACCTCAGGTGGCGCATATCTTTCCCTCGATCAAGGGGATTCGTGGTTCCGGGTCAATGACGGGTTGTTGGGCGCGACGATAATTTACAGTATTGCGATAAACCCGGCAGATTCCAATGTGTATGCCGCTACGCCCTATGGAGTTTTCAAGTTGATCGAGCAAGATTAGAGGAGAATCTCCATGAATCCATTTTCTTTTGGAAATCCGATCAAAGACCCAACTCTTTTCTATGGCAGAAAGGCAGAGATCCGACAGATTGTGAACCGGCTGTTGTCTAGTGCGCATGAGAGCACTTCAGTAGTCGGAGAGAGAAGGATCGGGAAGACCTCCTTGCTCAATTATTTGGCAAATCCACAAGTCGCAAAAGGCTTTGGTTTGACCCCGGACAAGTTTTGCATGATCTATTTGGATTTTCAGGGCCTGACCGATATTACCCCTCAACGCTTCTGGCAGAGAGTCTTGAGCAAGTTATCCAAGGCTGTGTGTGACGAAAGCTTGCAGCCTGAGCTCAGCCGGTTGAGCCAGCAAACCAGTTTTGACCTCTTTGATCTGGAAGATCTATTTCAGGCTACCTGTGAAAAAGGTTTGACGATTGTTTTACTGCTGGATGAATTCGAATATGTAACGCAGAACCCGAATTTTAAATCTGATTTCTTCGGCGGTTTGCGCGCGCTGGCGATCCATCATGGGGTTGCGCTCATTCCCTCCACTCGCAGAGAACTTGTTGACCTGTGCCATTCAGAAGAACTAAAAGGATCGCCCTTCTTTAACATTTTTGCAAATGTCGTGCTGCGTCCATTTTCCCCGGCAGAGACCGCAGAATTGATCATGGGATACACCAGCGGAGGAGACCTCACGCTCAACCCCGGTCAGTTTGACCTTGTTCAAAGTTTAGGAGGCGGATTTCCCCTCTTTGTTCAGGCTGCCGGCTATTACGTGCTGGATGGGAAAGCGCAAGGTCTGGAAGGTGAAGCGTTATCCAATTACGTTCATCTTAACTTTGACCAACAGTCTGATTCGCATTTCACATATATGTGGGCGCATTGTTCGGATTCTGAAAAACGTACCTTGGTGGCCTTGCTCACGATGGGTTCTCAAAATATACAAAAAGTGGCGGCGCCAACCATTGAAAATCTGACCAAATTGCATCCGCGTGCTCCTCAAGACCTGGCTTCAATGTCAAAACGCGGGCTCATTGTTGAAAGGAATGGCTCATTTTACCCATTCTCTCCAGCTTTCGAAAAATGGATCAAAAACGAGCTGGCCAATTTGCCAGGTGAAGAAGAGACGGCAGCGGCTACGATTGAATGGGCGAAAGCAGCCGGGGTTGGTCAAAACAAGGAAGCAGAGAAAATTTTACCTAAATTTAAACGTAAATATTGGCCGTTAATTTCTGAATTTCTGGAAGAGTTCACGATGAAGTTTGCAGTCACCGGATCAGTTGAGATCATAAAAGCGTTGTTATAACGGGTCTGTAGATGGATAGCGAAAGGTCGGCCGTCTGTGTTATTCCTGGATAGCCCGACTTCTTTTTCGTCCGGCGCTGGCCAGGTAACTTAGTCCGATACCGAGGAAATAGAGCACGATCATTGGCGCCATCACCAGAGCCATATTCACCGGGTCGACGGTGGGGGTGATTACGGCGGCTCCAATGGCAATGAGGATAATGGCAAACCGCCACTGCTTGAGCAGGAAGGATGGTTTGGCAATGCCCATCAAAGTGAGTACGAACACAACCAGAGGGAATTCGAAAGCGACGCCGATCCAGAACATCAACCCGGTGACGAAGTTGATATATGATGACGGCCGAGGAATGGTTTGGATTCCCAGGAAATTAAGCAGAAAAGGAATGGCGACGGGCATCATGACATAGTAGGCAAACGCCATGCCGCTAAGCAGCAGAATTGTTGCCAGTGGAATACCGATCAAACCGATCATGCGTGCGCGTGGTTTTAAACCGGGCGCGGCAAACAACCATAACTCAAAGGTGATATAAGGGGATGCAAGCGCCACCCCGGCGATCAGCGCCACGCGCATGAAAACACTGACTGACTCGGTCACATCAATGGCTTGCAAACTCTGAATTCCCCCGATCGAGATCGATAACCAGTCGATGATCTGCGAAGCATAGATTGATACGACCCCGATGGATATGATCAGCGCAATGAGGATGCGGAATAGGTGCCTGCGCAGTGCCTGAATATGATCCAGCATTGTCATGGGTTCTTGCAGAGTATCAGCAACAGCATCCATAAGCGGCCGATCTTCGGGTTCATAAGTCAGGAATTGATATATTTTCTTGATGCCCTTGACAGGCAGCAGGATCAGCCAAACCAATGCCCGAAATGGAAAACTGGCAACTTTCCAGAGTGTGGCAAGGAGTTGTCTCAAGGGTTAATCGGTTCCTTGTTGTGTTTTTTGGGGTTCAGGCTGTGCAGGCGGCGCTGTCTTCAGGTTCTGGTGAATCTCATTATCTGGCAATATGTCAGAATTGATGGTTTGGTGAAGTGGCGGGGCGATGCTTCCGAAATCGGATTTTGTTTGCGCCAATGTCTTTCTGATCTCGTCCAGATCCGCTTCACGGATCAACTCATTGGGGAGGTCCTTGATGGTTTTGGAAGTTTGAACGACGGTTTTCCAGGTATCTGAACGGACGATCTTTCTCAGACCTTGCCCGATCGATTTGCCTGCTCTCTGCAGATCTTTAGGTCCAAAAATGATCAAGAGCAGCAACCCTATGAAGACAAACTCTAGCGGACCAATGCCTAAAATATTCATGGGTTTTGCTTATTTTCAGCTTTTTTTAATTGCATATTGAGTTCTGGAAATTTCGGATTCACTTTAATTCTGCGATTCTTTTAGTGGTAGAAAATACCAATAATTTTAACTGACAGGAATTATTCCTTTTTTACCTGATCAGATTCATCCTTGGCGTCATCACCTTTTAAACCTTCTTTGAAGGTACGGATGCTTGCGCCAATCTCTTTTGAGATTTTACCAATTCGCCCCACACCAAAAATCAGAACAACAATGACCAGGATGCCGAGCAATTCAGGCCAACCAAGACTTCGAAACATATTTTTCTCCTTATCCACAACCTATAGATAAATTCTATCATCTAAATGTGAAGAATTTGTTGATATTTCGCAGTTTGAATTGTGAACAGAATATAGATCGTCAAAAATAGCAATAAAACCTTCATAGGATTATGCTATCCATACAACATAAAAGAGTGAGGAGAAATTCCCGCCCTGATATCTGCGTGATTTTCTTGTGAGAGATGATGTTAATGCTTGAAGGCAGGAATTTCAAGTTTTTTGCCTTCTTTTTCCAGAGCGTAAAAAGGCAGCCAGGCAACACCGAAAACTTCAGAGTAGATGTTGGTCGGATTGACTGATATTTCACTAACCTGGGTTGTAATATTTACCCATTTATCGTTAATCTCTTTCAGCGCCTTTTCTTTGGTCTGTAAAAGCTCCTGCATTTGCACCTGCAGTTGTTTCAGGGTTTGTTCTTCGGCTTCTTTTCTATCCTTCGCGGCTGAAGCCATGCGCACTTTAGACATGGTGCTTGAGAGGCTTCGTTTCCTGCCAGTTAACATTCCAAATACTGCTGCCCCACCGGTGGCGAATTGTTCCAAATTTCGCTGGTTGGCGTCATTTTCCGCTGCTTTCACATCCAATTCCTGGGCATCGATCTTGCGTTGTATTGCTGAGATCTTTGTGGCGTAAGTTTGTTCAACCTTTCCGAGTTCAGCAGTGACCGATGCTTTGGCAGCCTCACTGCAGCGGGTGTGAAAGTCCGCCTGCGTTGTCTCGGGTGATGCAAAAATCTTCAATGAGGGATTTGATTTTATTTTAAGGGTGCCGCTGCGATTAAGCCACTCAATGAAGTCTTTTTGGATTTCTTTGGTTTTCCTGGAATCACCAAACCAGGCTGCGACAGGGTGGAAGCGGGATTTAGGCAAGGGTTGTGATTCCAGTTTCTGTGTATCGATTCCTTCTCTAGAAATACCTTCCCATTTGATCAAACCGCTGCCCGGGTTTTCAAGGATGGCTGATACTTTTCTTGCGTAATCCAGATTATATTGACGTGAAAGATAGCGTACTTCAGCCTGCAAGAGCAATGTGGCTTTATAGACTATGCCCTCGGCAGACAAATCTACAGGGAGAGTAGCGCTGGCTGCGGCTTCGTTAAAACCAACACCGATAGGGATAAAATACTCGGCGATGTCCCCTGGCACTGCAGGGCGGCTGGCTGTCACCGCGTTAGTGTCTACTGAAAATACAGCTCGTTTTGGCGCCGCGGTATCGGTAGAACTTCCTGCCGATTTTTGTTCTGTCCCAACCCTGACTCCCGCCAGTTTGTTTGCCAGCGGAATCTGGTCGCGGGTCATCGGTCCAGCAAGGAAATTTAGCGCCCAGCGTGTATTGAAGAGGACTGGGCCTGACTTATAAATACTATGGTAAAGAAAAACACGTTTTTGTAACCCGGAAATCAGTTTATCAAAGGTTGCTACATTCGTGGCGCCTCCGGCTGAAGTGAGACCGTCAAGCAGACGCTGCTTGTCTTGATCAGTTTGCAGACGCCCGATCATCCACGTACCCGCGTTGGATAAAGCCTTATAATCCACATCGACCGGGTTTTGGGTAGCCAGCACCAAACCAACGCCAAAGGCGCGAGCCTGTTTTAGCATACGCAGCATAATTGTTTTTGAGGGAGGGTTAGCTACAGGGGGAAGGTATCCCATGATCTCGTCAAAATAGAGAAGCGCGCGCAGGCTTCCGGTTCCACGTTGGCTGCGCATCCAGGTTTCGACAGCCGCAAATAAAAGCGTCACGAAGAACATTCGTTCATTCTCATTCAGATGCGCCATGTAAAAAATGGAATGGCGCGGTTTCCCGGCTTTGGTATACAGGATTTCATTGATATCCAGCGTTTGACCTTGCTGCCAGACTTGAAACGAAGGGGCAGCCAGAAAGTTATTCAATAAGATCGCCAGCGAGAGCCGCTCCTTTTCCGGGAAAAAAGATTCCATCGGAAAGGCGCCCAGGCGTTCCATGGGTGGGGTTTGAACCTGCAAGATCAAGTCCGTCAGTGTAAGCGACTGTTTGTTGATCCAGGCAGTTTCAAGCAGATTGGCAAGCAGGATATGCTCCCGCGAACGCAGCGGATCGATATCGTTAAGTCCGATTAACCCCAACAACGCGGTTACTGTGCTTGAAATTCTCTCGCGCAAGACTTCCGAATTTTCTTCCCACGGGACATCCGGGAATTGGAAGGATGAAAGGATATTGACGGGTATGCCTGAGGTGGAACCCGGAGTATAAATGGCGAAATCCGCAGCGTCACTCAGGGCTTTGATCTGGTCAGAACCCAGTCCCCAATCAGACAACCCCTTTTTCCACTTTTCAGAAGTTTCCGCCGACATTTGCTGCACGGTTTTACCATCGCGCCTGGCGGACTCAGGGTCAATCCACGGCTCGAAATCAGTGGGCAAGAGTGATGGGAAATGCAGCAACAGATTGGTCAGGTCGCCCTTTGGGTCAATGATCACGGCGGGTGTGCCGTGAAGCGCGGCTTCTTCGAGAAGTCCGATACATAAACCGGTTTTCCCTGACCCGGTCATGCCGGTGACCACCGCGTGTGTGGTCAGGTTAGAAGGCTCAAGCAGAACCTGCTCAATGGTCGCTGAATTGGTCTTTGGATCATAAATCCTGCCAATGAAATAGTTAGGGTTTTGAGGGGCCATTTTTTCACCTGTATTTTTCTATTTTCTTAATTGATTATAGACCAGGATGAAAAATAGATAAATATTAACATTGGCCTCAAACTTGTATCCATCAGATTGGAACCATAAAAAGTTCAAGCCTCGCATCAGTTGTATAATCATGGTGTAGCGACGAAACCTTGAGGATATGCCCTTGTTTGACATAAACCTGTACACGATCAACCTTATAAACGGTATAGAAAAAAACTCTCTGCCGGGTCTAATAGCTTTAACTGCTCCGCGTCGGGCAGCCCGCGGACGCGAAAACGACTCCCTGGTTGTCTTGCTGACACTATCGGGAGCTACTACCATAACTGCCGAGAGCCTGCAAGCCTGGCTACAGAAAAAGGGCGAGGATTACTACAAAACCGCGGGAACAGTTACTTTTGCGATGAAGTCATTTGTAGAATCGATCAACAATGAGCTGCTTGACCGTAATTTGAAGAGAGCCAAAGACGGCGGTCAGATCAGCGCAATGCTAAATCTGGCAGTAATAAAAAGAGAAAGCGTCTATCTCGTTAATGTCGGGTCGACCCGAACTTATTTTATTGGCAGTGGAGAGTCAATCGAATTTGGCGATTCTGAAAACCAGGGACGTGGGTTGGGTGTAGACCAAATGCTGGCGTGCCGCTTTGTGCAAAAAGTAATTCAAGAAAACGACACACTTTTATTTGCGCCTGTTCCTCCTGTTTCATGGAAAGCAGAAGCATTTGATGGAAGTACTAAGCTATCTGTGGATGCGTTTAGCCGGAGACTCTACAACCAAGTTGGCACGGATCTCAAAGCCGCAATGGTTCGTTTTATTACAGGTAAGGGGTCAGTCAACCAAACTGCTTTACGGAATACAACGACTATCTCATCGCGGTCTGAAACCCCGGTTTTCACTGAACCTGTTGTGAATATTCCTTCAGCAGCCGTTGATAGACCGATCTCACAATCTATTGTCGGCTCTTTAACCTCTCTTATTACCAATGAGCCAGTCCAAGGTGAACAAGTGTCTTCAACTGGGGACAACCAATTGAGACCGAAGGAAAGACCCATATCGGTAGATGCCCAAAAAACACCTGTGATGGGCACAACGATTATTTCACCTGGAACTGCGCCAAGAACAATAAAAACTCCAAAAGCAGCAACATCGACCCCGTCTGGGTGGCAGTTGAAAGTAGGAAAGTTCACCCGGAGCGCCGTCACCTGGTTTACTGGCATAAAAACTTCCGGATCCAGATTCATTCAAAAGGTGCTGCCCGGTCTTTCGGAAGAACCTTTAAAATTAACACGTTCGGGGTTGATCGTTATTGCTGTTGCTGTCCCCATTTTGATTGTGGCGATTGCGGGGATGGTATATGTGAGGAATGGAAAGACTCAGCAGTTTGACCTTTTCCTGGTTCAGGCACAGCAATACGCGATCCAGGCTGAAGCACAAATAAATGACGCTCCTTCGCGGTTAGCAAGCCTTCAACAATCCTTTTATTGGCTGGAAAAAGCCGAGACATATGGACAATCAGATGCTTCTAAATCGCTCAGGTTGCAGGTTCAGGGCGCCTTGGATATTATCCAAGGCATTCAACGACTGGAATTGAGATCTGTATTGGATGGCGGCTTGCCGGCGGGGATGATTGTTTCTCAGATCGTTCCTACAGCCACTGACCTCTATTTGCTAGATGATACATCTGGTACTGTCATGCGGTATTTTCTGAGCGGTTCAGGTTATCAAAAAGATGTCGCATTTGACTGTGGTCCAAACCCTGACAATGCCTTGAATCCGATGGGTAAATTGGTGGATATGGTCCCGCTTAACATCAACAATTCATTCAGGGCAACCTTGTTTGTGATTGATGCTTCGGGAAATATCGAGTTTTGTATACCCGGAGAATCGGGCGTATCCGGTTCGCTCACGCCGCCTGATCAAGGTTGGAGACAACTAAAATCGATTTCCCTATTCAAAAATTATTTATATGTGCTGGATATCGGTGGTAATGCGGTATACCGTTATGAAGGCGATGGCATCCAGTTTGGCGAGAAGCCGACATTATATTTTGATAACCAGATCCCGCCTTTAGGTGAAGCCTTGGAGATCGAGGTAAACGGCGACGAACTCTACATCTTGCGCGCTAGTGGGCAAATGGTTGAATGCACTTACAGTCACATGAAGGATTACAAACTGACTGAATGTGAAGACCCTGCTCTTTTTGGCGATATGCGCACAGGGCAAATACCCGAAACGATCAATTTTCCAGAAGCACAATTCACACAAATGCGTATGACTGCAGCGCCTGATTCTTCTATCTACTTACTGGATTCCTGGGCGAAAACGATATTCCATTTTAGTTTGCAGCGAAATCTTCAAAAGATATTGCATCCGCGTTTGTCCGATGGGCTTAACCTGGCAAAACTCACCCCAACCGCCTTTGCTGTTTCGTCTGGCCGAATCGTTTTTATGGCGTTTAGCAACCAGGTCTACTACGCGCCGCTGCCATAGCGGATTTTCTGACCGGTAACCAAAATACCCAACCATAGGGAATTGTAATGAATGTCCTGGATAGTATTGACCAGCCGACCTTAATGCTCGATGATTCGGTGGTACGCAAAAATATTGAATACATGTTGTTGCGGGCCCGTGAAAAAAAGGTTTCTTTCCGTCCGCACTTTAAAACACATCAATCGGCTCAAATCGGGGAGTGGTTTCGAGAAAAGGGGGTCAGCAAGATCACAGTCTCTTCAGTTGAGATGGCGGAGTATTTTGCCGCAAATGGTTGGCATGACATAACCATCGCTTTTTCGTTAAACCTCAGGCAGATAAAACGGATTATTAGCCTGGCAAAAAGAATCCATCTTGAAGTGCTCATTGAAAATGAAGAAGCGCTGACTGCTTTGTCAAAGATTAACGAAACTGAGTTGGGGGTTTGGGTCAAGATCGATGTTGGGAACCACCGCACAGGGCTCGATTGGCAGGAGGTTTCTACCGCAGCTTTATTATGTCAAAAGATCCGCGAAAACCCACGCTTGAAATGTATGGGTGTTTTGACACACTCAGGGCACACATATAACGCTGGCAGTAAGCATGAAGTGCGCAGCATTTTCCGTGAAGGGGTGGAACGGTTGACCCTTATGCGCCTCGCTTTGGAAGGCAAAGGGATCAATGAGCTGAGTATCTCGGTTGGAGATACGCCCGGTTGTTCGCTTTGTGAAGACTGGTCAGGTATTGATGAGGTTCGCCTAGGGAATTTTGTTTTCTACGATGCGGCTCAAGCACTGGCAGGGTCATGTGATTTTAAGGCTGTGAGCATAGCGCTGGCTTGCCCGGTGGTTGCCAAACACCATGCTCGGCGGGAAGTTGTAGTCTATGGTGGAGCGATCCATCTCTCCAAGGATTTTTTCACCATTAATGGAGAAAAATCGTTTGGCCTCCCGGCGCTGCAATGCGGAGATCGATGGGGTTCACCCATGCCTGAAGCAATTGTAAAGGGATTGTCTCAGGAACACGGCATTTTACACATTCCGGGTGCGGAATTTGACAGAATTTCAGTTGGAGATCTAGTATTCGTCCTTCCAGCGCATTCCTGTCTGACCGTTCAAGTGATGGGGCATTACCTGACGCTTAAAGGCGAAAGAATAACCACCTTAAATCAGAAATGAGGGAATGGAAATCGGTCTGCGATTTACAGTAAAATACTCAATGGTATTGGAGTAAAAGTTAACAGAAAAATGAACAACGCGATTGTTCCAAGAACCTTACGATTGTCATCCAATTCGGTAATCTGATCCAGTGGTTCAGCATAGACCCGCCCGAAAAGGAACACTAATCCTGCCCAAAGCCACCACCCGGACCATAAAAAACCAAGCCCTACCAGTATCGCCAGGATGAATGGTAAAACCCTCTTGGCTCCTTTTTTTCCGAACAACAAGGAGAAGATATGTCCCCCATCCAATTGCCCGGCCGGGATGAGATTGAGAGAAGTGACCAATAATCCAGCCCAACCAGCCCATGCAACCGGGTGGATCATCACATCCAACCCTCCGAGCGGAAATGGCCTGCCGGTAAAGAAGTACCGAAGCCAATAAACGATCGGATTTAGATCCCCATAACTGGCGGGAAGAGGCAAAAGCTGACCAAATCTCAACCACTTAAGTAACAAATAAGTCACCGAGTTGCCTTCAATTTGAAGCCCTTGACCTTCTGGAAAAACAAGCGGAATACGACTTAACGTTGAAAGGGACAAACCAAGCAAAATGACAATAATGGAAACGACGTAACCGGCAATTGGACCTGCCACAGCAATATCCATCAAAACACGCTTATTTTTTGGGGGTTCTTTCATATTGATGAACGCGCCCATGGTTCCGAAGTAACTGAAAGGCATTGGGATAAAGAATGGCAGGCTGACCTTAACTCCGTGGGCACGACCGGCGAAGTAATGACCGAATTCATGTGCCCCCAGGATCGCCAGCAGGCTCACTGCAAATGGCCAACCCGCTCGAATGATCGCTAACACTGCCTGAGTCGGATTTGTTGGAAGTTCTCCGCCTAGATTAAAGAGACCACCGGATAAGAGCACACTTACTAATGTAAGCAGGAACATAACAAGGTTGAACATGGGCCGGCCGGGTTTTGGAGTTGGCGAGGCAGAGACAAGCAGAATTACATGTTGTTTTTCTTCAATTCGGAACAGCGGGGTTAACCCATGAGGTTTGAGATTTACCGCCAATTGATCATAGGCGGTGGCAGTATCCTCTGAGACGAGGCGGCCGCGGTAGCGCATTAAAAATCTCTCTTGTGCAGACCCGAGGGTTATATCCTCAATGAAAAAAATACGCTTGACCAGCGCATCAATGCTTTCGTAGTTTATCATTGTTTCCATGATTTCTCCTGCAGCGATTACCAATAATCAGGCGGGAATGGATGGGAGTCGAACCCACCGCGGCCCGCAGAGCGACCCGCCACCAATTTTGAAGAAAGGGGAACCCACCGGGACTCAACCATTCCCGCTATTAAGAATACTCTTGCCACCCATTTTTGGCAAGGTTGATTAAATTGACACATTTAATATTGTTTAAAAATTTTTACCTAGAAAAGGAATGGAAGGAGAGGAGTAATGATTGGTGCAAGGGCATAGAATCCGAAGGCGGCTGCGATTCCAAGGATTATGCCCGCGAGCACATCAGAAAAATAATGTACTCCCATGGCAACCCGCGCCAGACTGACTAATGGCGCCCAGATGATCAGCATAACTCCGAACCATAATGGGCCGAGCAGCAATGCGAGCACGGAAAACATGGTTGTTCTGGCTGCATGACCCGATGGAAATGAATGCGGGTCAGTTTTACGGTAGATGGCGCCCCATTCTCCTTCCGGCCGGCGGCGACGAATACTGAACTTGACGAGCAATACGATCACTGCCAACGCAATAGCGCTGGCTGCCATGACCGCTGCCATGTAATGCCACGAACCTTTAGTGAATAGCCACACGATAAAAAGCGCAAGCAATGTGAACCAGGAATCACCGGAATGCGCGAAGAAGATTGCCGCCGGTTTTATATTTTTTTGTGTTTCTTTAAGTCTCAAAAATGAAGTGAACTTTTCATCGAGAGAAACAAGTCTTGTCCAAAACATGGGTATTATTTTACCGCATCAAATCTGTTTGGACCAATTCAAATTGGAAAGGTTTATCCACGTCCATTCCAACTTCAGCAAATGGAATGCGAACGGCTTTGCCAGTGATACCCAGACGTCGGCAAACGCGGTTGGTCATATCGTCCAGGCTAATCCATCCCAGCTTCATAAGAATTAGACTATCCAAACCGATCAAGGCGGCTTGTTTCAACGGATGCTTACGAGAGCGAACCAATTCTTTCCAAAGAGCGTTTGGAGCGATAACCGCTTTCTTGCTGAAGGCGTTCAGATCACCGCCGCAAACCTCATCATTTTTGAGTCTAATATAGGTCCGTTTGGAACCAGGGAATCTTTTCTCCATAACTAAGCGCTCAACAACGCCATAATAGATGTCGTATTCTCCTTTTTTGTATATTGACACTAGATGATCGATGATTGCCGATGTGATGGCAGGGATATCGGCCGAGAACGAAACTACATGAGATTCTTCAGGGTGTAAAGCAGTTAATTTTAATGAGGCTTGTTGGATATTTTCGATTAATGACCCAGCATCAGGTAATGTAATGAGTGTTTTGCTGCAGTGAAGGGGTGATGCGTCCTCAATTCCGATCAGAACCACAGTATCTATCAGTTTGGAACCTGAGATGGCGTCTAATACCCATTGGACCATCGGTTTGCCTGCGATTTTGAGCATAGATTTTAATTCACCCTTGGTCAATTCAGTCAAGGGATCGTCATTGGATTTTCCACCCGCTAGGACGATTGCATCCATCTCTAAAATTCCTTTACTTGAGGACGGAGGGGAATATTCTTGATCGCTTCTTCGATTTGGTCGAAATAATTTCCGGGGTTTCCATAATCCACGGGTTCTTTTCGTCCGAGCGCGGCAACGATCGCGGCTTCCATCATATTAGTGCCGAACGATCGCCCGTCCAGAATTGGGGTGGTTGTGATGAGATATTTCACTCCGGCGTTCTTGAAGAATTCCTGGTCTGAGGGAGTTGTGGTATTTGTGACGATCACCCGTCCAGGAAGTTTTTCGGGCATATGGCGCCAAATGTAATGGCAGTCTCCAGCGACTACTGTAGCCCAGTTGTAGAATTCTTTGAATTTAGGCTCGCGAATATTTTGTTTCTCACCGATCGGGTATAGCCAATTGAAAGGCAGTCTGCTCATTACTGGCAAGAGAATGTTGGCAAGGTTTTGGACACTTTTTTCTGTGCGCAGTGGAATGGGAAGACCCATTGAAAACATCAGGTCACCAAATACACAATCATAGCCATCATCCAAAAAAGCGCGTGTCGTTCCCCAACGGTCAATTGCCATTGCGACGAACGCGCGTTTTTCTTTGACATATCCGCCGAGATCTTCATTGATCACGCGAGTCACTTGATTTTCAAGTGTCAGCTTAAGACCGGTGCCGTCAACAACCGGCGTGGTCTTAACATACTTGATCAAGGATTGAACAGAATGCATCGTGGCCCACCTATTCTCAAGCATAATCCCCAATAATGCGCCTCCTACGCCAAATGCATCCACCTTACCATCCAGCTCACCATAAAGCTGCGCAGCTTTTTCCATATCTCCATCGGTGCCAATTCGTTCAATTTGAATTTGTTCGCCTAGCAGATTGATCTCCACCTTTTTGTCTCGGGTAGACGATCCAATACTGATGCTGACTGCTCGTTTCATCGGTGTGCTCCTTAATTCATTATGACGATCAATTATTGTTGGTTTTTATACTATAGATTGGATAAAATTGACAGCATATCAGGATATCGTATAATCAATTCGATTGATTTGGTTAAAGCTATTATGCTTCAATACTCTTAATTATATAACCCTAAAAGTGAGAATAAGAGATGACAAAAAATCCTGTACCAACCCTGGTTTTGATTATGTTCGTTCTCACTACAGTTCTAAGTGGTTGCGCTTCGAATTCAACCGCTATAACCTCTGAAGGTGATTTTCGTCCTCTGCAGGTGAGTGCGCCTGACTGCAATTATAACGGAGAGATCAAATCTGTTGAGGCGGTTGACCAATTTACCGTTCGTTTTTCATTATGCCAACCTGATGTTGCATTTCCTGCAAAAATCGCAGCTCCAATTTTTGCCATTCAAGACCAGGGTGTTTTAGATTCCCTCAAAGGCGATTCAACCGCCATGTCAGAATCTCCAATAGGAACTGGCGCTTATCAGCTGAAGGAATGGAATCGGGGAGGAAATATTATCCTTGAGCCATCGTCCTCATATTGGGGAGTACCTCCACTCTCTCCGACGCTGGATTTTAAATGGCAATCTGATCCTACTAAACTGTATGGTCTAACCTCCATGGCGTCAGTTGCTGGAATCGACCGCCCGCCTTCTGCTATAGTGCCCAATATGCTGATAAATGCGAATTTAAAAGTACTTACGCATACCCCTTCAATGAACTTGTATTATCTGGGCTTCAATAACACGATTCCGCCTTTTGACAAGCTTGAAGTGAGAAAAGCATTTGCAATCGTTTTGGATCGCGAAAAGTTACTGCGCGGCGCTTTTCCGGAAGGGTCTGAGTTGGCGCAACAAATGGTTCCTTCAAATGTCCAATCCGGTCGTTCTATTGAACAAAAGTGGTACGAGTCAAAACCCAAAGATGCAGAAGATATCTTGAAATCAATTGGTTTTGATTTTGGGCAGGAAATTACACTTGCGGTGATGAACTCTCAAATGCAGTATTTAGACTCTCCAGCTTATGTCGCGGGAGAAGTAAAGAAGCAATTAGCTCAAATTAACGTCAAAATAACTATCAAAGCAATGACGCCTGAGGAATTCACCCAGAGCATCAAAGATGGAAAAGAAATGCTTTATTTCTATTGGTTCCAGGCTGATTATGAAGACGGCGCAGCTTTTTTTGAGCGACCGTTTATTCGAGAATCCGGTTTGTTGGGTAATCCGTATGTTGAAATACAGCAAAAAATAAAGGATGTTCTTTCCATCTATGACCCAGAGGCTCGCCAAGAAATATTCGATCAACTTAACCTTATGATTAAAGATCAGGTTCCCCTTGTACCGCTTGGACACGCAGCGAATATCATAATTTTTAGAAGGTCTGTTAAGAATGCTGCTACAAATGCGTTCTATGAGAATTTTGAAGATATGATTGGAGCTAATAATACGATCCAGTTTGTAGGTGTTGTAGAACCTGGCAGTTTATATCCGGCAGATGAAGACGATTATTCAATCTTCCGCATCACACGCCTGCTTTACGACACACTTTTAACTTCAGGGTTTGGTGGAGTGCCAACTAGACCGTTGCTCGCAGAAAGTTGGAGCTCCAATGCGGATTTGACTGAATGGACATTCCTGCTGCGGTACAACGTGAAATTTTCGAATGAAGCTACATTTGATGCAAACGATGTGGTGGCAACCTTTGCTGCGATTTGGGATGCCTCAAACCCGAATCACAAGGGGAGAACCAGCGATTTTGCGTTGTATAAAAGGTTGTTTGGGAATTTGTTGAACGCAGAGTAATTATTTTAAAAATATAAATAGGCTGTCCTAAAAGCAAGATAGGGCAGCCTAAATATTTTAAAGAGAGGCGTCAAAGAATTGAATCAGCGATTGAAGGAAAAATAACAAAACTGGAAGAGGTCAAAAGCGGTAAGGACAAAAAAGAAAAAGGATTTACCGCATGAGGAAAAGCACGAAGCACAGGATAATATTTTGGCAGGGCGTAACCGCCATGCCAAAACGGACCCAGACGCTACCTTCACTTGCATGAAAAAAATCTCCCACAGGATAGATTCCTAAACCCTGGCACAACCCACAAATTGGGACTGAGAACCGGTTTATCACCGGGTTTAGCGTTCACCAGCGACCAGGAGATACAGCCTACCTAATCTTCCAATCGATTGAAATCAGAATGCACCCTCGCTGTGGGCAATGGCAGTATACAGGTCAGTCTGGCGTTGAACCTGTTTCGAGACCAGGCTCGCCAGACCTTGCTTTCCTTCCAGTGTAAAAAGTTCTCGCTGCAACTGAAAATAGTTTGGATGTAAAAAGCGTGACTTGGGATTGCGCATTTTCATGATGAAAGGGAAGTATACAGTCAACAAGGTGGGATTCATAATGCATTGCAATAAATAATAAAAACTGGGGTCTATTAGACCGCCAGTTATCTATCTTTGATCTTTTCTATTTAGCCGAGTGTCAATTTTTGCTCTTTTTCTTTCCTTTTTATAAACCTTCTAAAGGGTTTATTCATCTAAACTGATTATTAACAAATTGGATGCCTATCTCATTAATTGTTGTTTGACTTCAGGTTTTTCGACATACCAAAGAATAAAGGCCGATGCTGCCATAGCGATGACTGTAAACACAAAGTATTGTCCATTGAACAGACTGCCATCAGTAGTACCTTGTGTGGATTGCGGCATCAACATTAGCAGCCGGCTGATGATATTAAACCCTTGCGCGAATGAGGTCAGCATGAGAGGCCAGGCAGCAGCAGATTTTCTGAATACCTGAATAACGCCGACAATTGCTAATATCACAAGTATTGCCGGCAGCCACCACGCTTGCGAGGTGAGTTTAAAAGTTGATGGAGGAAACAATAATAGCGGGAGAAATTGCAAAAAAAGAATGGTTTTAATCAATCTGGGGTTGGCAAAATCAATCCTGATCATAAAACGATTTCTCCTTTTTGGGTTTTTCTGCAAAGGAAAGCCAATAAATGAATTCTATGAATTCCTGCAAATTAGTCAAGTGATGATTAGCAAATCAGTAAAATGACTATATTAAACACTTGACTTTTATTGAATAAATTATTATAACATAATAGTCCCAATATTAATACAAATGTAGTAAATTACCTTTAGAAATAAATTCAACAGTTATGCAGAGCAATCAATCAAACCCTTCCGAAGGGAGGTGGTAGGAAACCTATAAATTCTAATACGGTAGGAATCAAATCGTACCACCCTTGTATCTGATTGTGTGTTGATGGGTTAATCTAAATAACACAATCCCATAATTATCTTAAGGAGATAAACGAGATGAAGTCATTTAAGCTGTTGAGTATTGTAGTAATTGTTGCATTCTTGCTCGCCGCATGCGGTGGTGGAGCAACTGCGCCTAAAGAGTTGAAAATCGCTGTACTTGCGCCTCTTTCTGGTCCAGTTCCAACTTTTGGTGAAATGACCCGTGATGGCGCCTTGCTAGCCATTGAAGAATGGAACGCCAAGGGTGGCGTACTGGGAATGACGCTCGTTCCGGTAGTTGAAGATAGCCAGTGCACCCCTGATCCAGCCGTGAATGCTGCAAACAAAGTTGTCAACCAGGATAAAGTTCACTATATCATCGGCGAAGTTTGCTCCAAGGCTTCTATTCCCATTTCTGAAATTGCGAATGCTGCCAAGGTTATCCAGATCAGCCCAACTTCCACCAACCCGAGCGTTACAGTCGACGGAAACGGTATCACCAAACCATACATTTTCCGCGCATGCTTCATTGACCCATTCCAGGGTCTTGTCGGCGCTAAATTTGCCATCGAAAAAATAGGCGCAAAAACAGCCTTCGTTATGGTTGACCAGGCAAATGATTATGTTAAGGGATTAGCAGAATTCTTTGAAAAAGCTTTCACCGAAGCCGGTGGTACGATTGTCGGCACGGAATCCTATACCGGGAGTGATACTGACTTCTCAGCCATTTTGGCGAAAATTGCCGATGCCAAACCCGATGTTGTTTACCTGCCTGATTACTACAATATCGTGAACCTTGCTATGCAACAAGCCAAGGAAAAAGGCATTACAACTCCGTTCCTTGGTGGTGATGGTTGGGATTCTGCAGATTTGAATCTGGCCGCTGCTGCTGGCGGATATTTCACCAATCACTACTCACCGGATGATCCTCGCCCGGAAGTTCAGGATTTCCGCAAGGCTTTCGAAGCCAAATATAATGGTAAAACTCCTGACGCTCTCGCTGCTCTGGCATACGATGCGACAAATCTGATGCTCTCAGCGATCAAAGCTGCTGGAGCCGATGATACCGATAAGGTTAAAGCAGCTCTTGAAGCTATCACCTTCAATGGTGTATCCGGTACCATTACCTTTGATGCTTCCCATAACCCTGTCAAATCAGCCACTATCCTCAAAGTAACAGCTGAGGGTGTTAAATTCGAAGCCGTAGTAAATCCGTAATCCAATTTCAATGGATGGGGACAGTGAACGACTGTCCCCATCTTTACTTGTTTACATCCCATTAGAAGGAGAGCTTGCCCAATGCAATCAGTCTCCAAACCACAAAAACCCCCTGTCATTGTTTCGCCAAATTCTTTTTTGGCCTGGATTGGCAAGATATTCTTATTGGTCATTGGTTTGTTCGCAGTGTATATTCTCGCTATTAACTTATTTGATAAACCATATCTCTTTGCACAAAATGTGATTAACGGCATCCAATTAGGTTTTGTTTATGCCTTAATCGCATTAGGATACACAATGGTTTACGGCATCGTTAAGCTGATCAATTTTGCCCATGGTGATGTTTTCATGGTTTCCGCTTTTGTCAGCTTTTTTGCTGTTGAAAGATTTGCTCTTCATCAATGGCCACAAAGATTGTTTCCCGGTTTTAATCCTTCCCTTTCGACTGTAATAGGCACTGTGACAACCATTTTACTTTCTATGGTGATATGTGTTTTGCTTGCAATAACCATTGAAAGAGTCGCCTATAAACCCCTACGTGAGGCTCCCCGGATTGCGGCGTTGATCACCGCCATCGGTGTATCATTCTTCCTGGAATATTTCGGCCTATTGAACTTTGTGTTTTCAGCCCGGTACATCCCCTATCAACGGCCGTTTGAAGTTGTCACCTGGTATATAAAAGATGGTATTCACCTGGTAGAATCTGGAGTCACTCCTCCTGATGGCGCGATCACCATTTCAAATATCCTGATTATAATTATTTTCGCCACTATCCTGGTTCAAATCTTCCTGCAGTATTTGGTGCGCCGCACGAAAATCGGTATTGCGATGCGGGCAACTTCCTTTGATAAACCTACAGCCCGTTTGATGGGTATCCAGGTAGACAAGGTTATATCTTTTACTTTTGCGATTGGTGCATCTTTTGCGGCGTTGGGTGGAGTACTCTACGCAATCGCTTATCCATCGATCAGAACATTGATGGGGGTGTACCCGGGTTTGAAAGCATTTGTTGCCGCTGTGCTCGGAGGAATCGGTAGTATACCAGGAGCGTTTGTTGGTGCATTAATCATGGGTCAAGCTGAAGCGATGACCTCTGGTTACATCTCAACCCCGATGCGGGATGCGATTGCATTCTCGATCCTTATTTTGGTGCTGTTGATAAAACCTACCGGTATTTTTGGCGAACCTGAAAAAGAAAAGGCATAAGAGGATTCCATGGACATTACAGCAATGATTTTTTCCTTGGTAAAGATCGTGGCAGTAATTGCCTATCTTTACGGCCTGCTCTGGGTGTTAGGTGTGAAGTTAAAGAAAGTGGAAATCGCCGGTAAGCTGGTAGATCCCAGCCTGGGAGTCAATATTTTTGGCGGGGTAATAGCCTTTGGCGTTATCCAACTTGCCTTGACGAAATTTAATGGTTTTAGCCTTCTGAATGACTTTGATAGCGGTCTTCTGTATCAGGCTTGTACCATGACGATGGTGGCTTTGGGGTTGAACTTGATCTATGGTTTCAACGGACAGTTCAGCCTTGGACAATGGGGTTTCTATGGTATTGGCGCTTATACAGCCGCTGACATTACTTACCGATGGGTGAATGGCGATTCCCGTGGGCTGGTGGTGGTAGGCGTTGGGGTAATTATTGGCGGTTTGGTTATCCTATTGATCGGTAAATTCTTGAGCAATTTACGACGTATGCCAGTACTTTCATCTTTTACCCTTTATTTGATCGGTTCTATTCTGGCAGGAGTGGTTGCGGTATACGCAGGTAAACTCGCGGCTCCACTTTTAGACCCTTTCTTGGGCGACTCTCTAAATAAGGGAGTCCTAGCACAAGGCTTACCGATGCAGGTCGTTTTTTTTCTGGCAGTAGTTTTTGCAGGGATATTTGCCGCGGAAGTAAGTTTCCTTTTTGGTCTACCAGTACTCTCGCTCGGATCTGATTACTTTGGGATCGCAACACTCGGTTTTTCGATCGTAGTTTATACCCTAATGGTCAATTCAGATACTATTCTTCCCTTCCCTGAAATGAAAGGCGGGCGGGGTATGATTGGTATTCCTAAATTGACAACATGGTTCTGGGCTTTCCTTTTCCTGGTGCTCGTGATCGTCATTATGCGGAATATTATCCGTTCGTCCACGGGACGGTCAATTCTATCGGTCCGTGAAGATGAAACGGCCGCCCGCTCCATGGGAATTGACGTTGCCAGAACAAAATTGATGTCTTTTGTGATTGGCAGCTTTTTTGCCGGAATAGGAGGTGGGGTGTATGCACACTTCATCGGCTTCCTTAGTCCGGGTGCATTCGACTTCCTGGTAGGGTTTAACCCCTTAATCATCATCGTGTTTGGTGGTTTGGGCAGTATGACAGGAACTATCACTGCCTCTTTCGGTTGGATCTTCTTCCTGGAAGGTATGCTGAGAGAGATCCTGGGTAAGATCAGTCCTGAAGCGCCCTCCTGGCGTTACGTTCTGTATCCGCTTACATTGCTCCTGTTGATGCTTGTCCGCCCGCAGGGTTTACTTGGTTCGGTTGAATGGGGTTTCCTGAAGTCAAAGATTATTCCTCTACGAAAATCTGAAACCCGGGAAGGAGTAAATAACCATGAATGATATTAATGTAGGTAAAACTCCTTTACTCCAAATTGAAGGTCTTACCAAGTTCTTTGGAGGGTTGAGAGCTGTCAGCGATTTCAATCTGTCGATCAATTCGGGTGAGCTGGTGGGTCTGATCGGACCAAACGGCGCCGGAAAAACAACTGTTTTTAATCAGATCACCGGAATCTATCTTCCCACAAAAGGAACGGTCAAATTTAATGGGATCAATCTGGTGGGTTTTGAACCGCATGAGATCACCCGAACAGGCATAGGCCGAACTTTCCAGAATATCCGTCTGTTTTCCAATCTTTCGGTCCTGGATAACGTTCGGATAGCGTTCCATCCGCAATCTGGATACTCAATGTTCGACAGCATTTTATCGACCTCACGTTTTTTCAAACGCGAGCAGGAAATCATTGAAAAAGCCCAGGAATTACTTGAAGTAATGAACCTTTCACGATTCCAAAATGAAATTGCCAGAAATTTACCATATGGTGAGCAGCGGCGAGTGGAGATTGCCCGCGCCCTGGCATGCCAACCCCAATTATTGTTACTTGATGAACCTGCGGCGGGCATGAATCCAAAAGAAATTATGCAATTAATGGATATGATCCACTTTGTCCGTGAAAACTTTAAGCTGACGATCTTGCTGATCGAACATCAAATGCGGGTTGTAATGGGCATCTGTGAATACATCACAGTAATGGATTTTGGCGAAATCATTGCGCGCGGTAATCCCAAAGAAATTCAGGATAATCCGAAAGTTATTGAAGCCTACCTGGGGAAGGGAGCCGCAAATGCTGCTTGAAGTCAAAGACCTAAATGTATATTATGGCGCAATCCACGCCCTTCAGGGGATCTCTTTCAACGTTAAGGAAGGAGAGATCGTCTCGTTGATTGGCGCTAATGGCGCTGGAAAATCTACAACACTACGGGCTCTTTCAGGGCTCATTCGACCTCGCAGCGGATCGATTACCTTCCGTGGCGAAGATATCACCCTGGCGCCAGCCGAAAAGATCGTTCAGCTAGGGATCAGCCATGTTCCTGAAGGCCGGAAGATATTCGCGCCTTTGACTGTACGCGAAAACCTGGAGATGGGCGCATACATTATCAAGGACAAATCCGAGATCAACCGCATGATGGAAAGAGTCTTTCTCAGTTTCCCGCGCCTGAGAGAGCGCCTTTCACAACTTGGGGGAACACTTTCAGGTGGTGAGCAGCAGATGCTGGCAACCGGACGCGGTTTGATGAATAAACCCACACTGATCCTGCTGGATGAACCTTCCATGGGGTTGAGCCCCATTATGGTAGAAGAGATTTTCAGAATCATTAAAGAAATCAACCAGGAAGGCACAAGCATCCTTCTGGTGGAACAGAATGCTCAAATGGCGTTGTCTGTTGCCCACCGGGCATACGTTCTGGAGACAGGGAGGATCACCCTATCCGGCCCGGCGAAGGAGATTGCAGATAATCCGCAGGTAAAAGAAGCATACTTGGGTGTTTGAGAAATTTCAGAGGGGCTGCCGCATTAGCAAACCAGGGCAGCCCTTTGATTTTACTGGTTAATCGGCTCCCAGGATTCAATCAAGCGATAAATTCCAGCGTTTTGCAGCTGATTCAATGATCTTCCGTACCACGTCTGTGTAGGTGTAACCTTTTGTGTAAGCAGCATAGATCAGCGAGGCTTGCTTGGGGTCTGGATAAATTAAAGGAATCGGGTTGACCTCGAGTATGTATGGATTACCAGCGTTGTCCATCCGCAGATCCATCCTCCACACGTCTTCCAAATTCAAGACTTGCTTTACCCGCAAAGCGAGGTGTTGAAATTCTTTGGTTTGGGCTTCGGTTAATTTTGCAGGGCAAACCCGGTAAACCTCACTCTCAAAATCTTCTTTTTGAGAACGGGAGTAAAAACCGGTTGGCGATATGATTTCAACGATCGGCAGGGGCTCATCTCCAAGAATGCCGACGGTAAATTCTCGGCCTTCAATATATTCCTCGACTATTACCAGAGAGTGCAAATTATTCAATACCCATCTGACTTGGTTAACCAATTCCTCATAGTTTCGCGATACAGCAAATTCATTGATACCGATGGATGACCCTTCAAAAGCGGGCTTTACAAACATTGGGTATTTCAGGTCACTTTCTGGAATGTTGTTAATATCCTCGATGACCATAAACTTTGCGGTAGGCAAACCCGTTTGTATAAACTGACGTTTGGCTAAATGTTTATTATGAGACAGCATCATTCCAAGAACGCCTGAACCGGTGTATGGAATTCTCATCATGTCCAACACAGCGGGCATTTGGGCTTCACGTGAATCACCAAAATAACCTTCAGCGGAATTAAAACAAAGGCTGGGATTAAAAGTTTTAATTTCTTGGATTGATTCTAAAACAGCGGGAAAGTATTTGGCTTCGTGACCGAGAGTGGTAATCGATTCCAGAATTGCATCGACGGTGAGACGATCATCAAGATCGTCCCACCGTCCAGGAGGGTCTTCTGGACTGATTGGTGCATCTTCCTTAATATTTGCCAGGACAGCTATTTTCATTTTGCTGCAATCTCCTTGAGCATGATAAAAACTTGGTTGATTATAATGATTATTGTTTAAACGACAAGAGGTCAATATTTAGTTGTCGTCTGACACTGTTAGTCGTCTGACACTGGTAAATTAGAGTAGAACCAATTACACTTGAAGACTGGATTTTAATTAAAGCGTATTTGATTTCAAAGTGGGAGGTTTGAATTAAATGGTTGAATTAACCCCCGAGGAGATGACAACGCCAAATGTGCTGGCGTTGATCCCGGCCTTCAATGAATCAGAACGTATTGGTTCGGTTATTCCTTTGGTGATGAAATATTTGCCTGTGCTTGTGGTGGATGATGGGTCACGGGATAATACTTCTGCGGTGGCGCGTGCGGCAGGCGCTAATGTCGTTCGCCAGGAACCCAACCAGGGCAAGGGTGCTGCCTTGTTGAACGGTTTCAGATACAGTCTGGAGCACGGTTACGATGCGGTGATCACCCTTGACGCGGACGGACAACATGACCCGTCCGAAATACCAGACTTTCTTGAAGATTTCATATATAAAAAAAGTGATCTTGTAATCGGGCGGCGTGATTTTCGAAAGATGCCTTTCCCCCGTAATATTTCCAATACAATTGGAACCTGGATGTTCTCATGGGCAATGAAACAGAATATCCCCGATAACCAGTCAGGCTACCGGCTGCATTCGCGGAGGCTGATCGAAGAATCTCTTTTGAGTAAGGAACTTAATTTTGAATTTGAAGTAGAAATCATCTTGCGCTGCGTTTTGAGAGGTTATCAGATCTCCTGGGTTCCCATCAAGACCATCTACGCGGGGGAGAAGAGCCACATCAGACCGTTTCGGCATATCTGGCACTTCTTCCGCATCACTGCGCGCGCAAGCAGGATCGTCCGGGAGCATTCAACCCTCTAACTTAAAAGGGATTGAAAATCCTGAAAGATTACTTGTAGAGTGTTGAAAGAATAAAAACAGAGTGCCGTTACTTTGGCACCCTGTTTTTGACAAGAAATTATAAATTATGGTTGGCAAGGTTTTGGAGCCCAATTATTCCCGCGGTAACCACAAAGCAATCCTTCCAACTCCGGATACCCCACGATTTCCCATTTTCCTCTGAATTTGGCCAGGTTTTTTGGATCTCGAACCAGGTAGAACTTTCTGTCTTCCATGGTTCCTGTGATCGACATCCCGTCTGCGCTGATGTTGCCAGAGTAGTTCTTCATTCCGGAACCGGTATGGTATGAGAACCATAACGAATTTCCATCCTGGAAGATCTCAATGGGCACTTCGTAGGCGCTGCCCACCGGATCATGAGCATCATAAGAGGTACGCAATGTCCATTTTCCGCTCCAGTCCAGGATGGGTTTGGGTTCAGGCTCCTTGGGATACACCAGGAAAGGAACCGCTCTGAGTTCGCCATTGAAAGTCACGGCGGTTTCGATCAACCAGCATTCGGTGCTGTCTTCAAGCTTTACCTTCCACCAAATCCACCCTTTTTTCTCGGCTCTGCCGAGAACCTCTGCGCTTGACCCACGCGGCAATCTTCCAACCCGTTGATAGGCAGTTGAAGGGCCTAACCGGCAATTGACATTTTGAAGAGCCAAGACAGTTTGGCTTGCTGCTGCAATAACTGTTGCAATTTTGACTTGCATGACCCATGTTGAGAGCGCGAAGAGTAGGGCAAGGGATAAAATGATAATCTTTTTCATGTTCCTCCAAATACGGCTTACTCAAAACAAGATGTCTACCCACTATACAATTCTCTCAAAAATTGAGCGTAAACTTAAAGTAAAAAATCGGTGAACCTTAAGTTAAAATCAATCCCTCCATTATTTTAAGATTTGGTTCGTTAAACAGGATAGCAACAAATAAATACCTGATAAAAATTATTAGTGGGTGGAAACTTAATGATTAATAAGCGTAAATCACAAATACCTTGTATTATTTAATCGGTATGGTTGAACCTTTGGTATTTAATGCAATTATCCCCTCTGAAAGCGGTGAGGTGTGGAAAGCCTGGACTACCGAATCGGGAGTCCGCACGTTTTTTGCGCCGGAATGCAAGATCGATTTGCGGTCAGGCGGCGCATATGAAATGTATTTTGATCTTGACGCACCTGCCGGGTCACGCGGCGGAGAGGGCTGTGTGATCCTGGCGGTCGACCCGCAGAAAATGCTTTCGTTGACCTGGAATGCGCCACCGGAATTGCCCGATATTCGCTTTCAGCGTACTCACGTTACAATTCGGTTCGAATCGGTATCATCACACAGCGCCAAGATCACATTGACGCATGATGGCTGGGGAACAAGCCCGAATTGGGAAGCGGCAAGAACTTATTTTGAACGAGCTTGGGGTGAAATCGTGATTCCTCGTCTGATAAACCGTTTTACTGTTGGACCAATCCACTGGGGAAACCAATAATATCGAGGGAGCACAAAAATGATTAACAGCCGTAAGACGATTGATGAATTTTTTGAGTTTGAAAACGCTTGCAGTTGTAGGGGTCTCAAGAAATAAAGATAAATTTGGTAATGCCATCTTCCGGAAAATGAAAGCTAAAGGGTATAAAATACTGGCGGTCAACCCCAGGTTGGATCTGGTTGAAGGCGACCGCTGCTATGCTGGCTTGGGCGCATTGCCTGAAAAACCAGAGGGTGTAATCCTGGCAGTCTCACCTTCTCAAACTATATCAGTGATCGAAGAAGCCGCGCGCCTGGGCAGCACGTATGTCTGGATGCAGCAAGGCGCCAATTCGCCTGAAGGCGAAGCGCGCTGCAAGGAGCTTGGCTTAAATTTTGTCAGCGGCGAGTGCATTTTCATGTTCGCGGAGCCGATGGAATCCTTCCACAAAATCCACCGCTTCTTCAACAGGCTCTTCGGCAAAATGCCGAAATAATGGAAATCAAATGCCCGGGGTACAAACTGAACCTCGGACATTTTTGTTATATTAATCTAATTGCTTTTTCAATTTTTCGTATGATTCACGGTATTCAGCAAGTTTGATGCGTTCTTTTTCAACGACCGCGGGGGGCGCTTTGCTTGCAAAGTCACTGGCAAGCAGTTTTTCAAGACGCTCAATCTGCGACCCTATTTCTGTCAATTCTTTTTCCAATCGGATCCTGTCAAATGCAGGTTCAGACGAGTCTTCGAGGGTCAGGAAAATCTCAATACCGGTGACTACCACCGAAACAGCATTTGCGGGTGTTTCAGCAAGGGGATCGGCAATGTCGAAGCCATCCGGTTTCAAATTTGCCAATGAAATGATCGTGGATTTTTGGGCTTGCAGAATCTGCGAGCGATCTCCAGCAGCGATTACTGCCGAGATCTTCTTTGCCGGTTGCACTTTCTTTTCAGAGCGTACGTTACGGATTGCCCTGACGACCTCCTGAATAATTCCAAACTGGGCGATCTTTTCATCTTCCCAACCTTCGGGTGCGTTAGCCTCAGGCCAGCGCGCGATGATCAAGGCTTCTTCCCAGGCGGGTTTGCCATTGAACGGCAAAAGCTTATGTTGGAGGGCAGCCTTCTTGAGTGCCTGCCATAATTCTTCCGTGACAAATGGCGTGAATGGGTGCAGCAATCGCAGTGCGGCATCCAACACGCGCACCAAGGTTTCGGCGGTGTAATAAGCCCGGTCACCACCCGCAGTGAGCTGGATTTTTGCAATCTCGATGTACCAGTCAGCGAATTCAGCCCAGAAGAATTCATAGATCTGGCGGCCTGCTTCTCCGTATTGGTGAGTAGCGAACAAACGTTCAGTGTCACGCAGTAGCGTGTTCAACCGTGCCCAGATCCATGAATCGGCCAGCGTCCATTCAGGGTTTGCCTTCGGCATTTCAGGCGCTTGTCCTAATGTGGAGAGCACGAACCGCCCGGCATTCCAAACCTTGTTGGCAAAATTTCGGTTGGCTTCCACTTTTTTCAGGCTCAGATTGGTATCATTGCCGGGTGTGGAACCAACGAGCAGGGTGAAGCGTAGCGCGTCGGTGCCGAAATTATCCATCACCTCTAATGGGTCAACCACATTGCCTTTTGTCTTGCTCATCTTCTGACCGTTCTCATCAAGGATCAAGCCATGCAAATAGATGGTATGAAAAGGTTCCTGCCCGGTGAACTCGATGCCAAACATCATCATGCGCGCCACCCAAAAGAAAAGGATGTCCGCACCCGTTTCCATCACTGAGGTTGGGTAGAAATATTTCAAATCTGGCGTGTTTTCGGGCCAGCCTAATGTGGAGAGCGGCCACAACCCGGATGAGAACCAGGTATCCAGCACATCCTCTTCTTGTAGGATATGTTTGCTCTGGCATTTGGAGCATTCGGTGGGATCTTCGCGCGTCACTGTAACGGCATTGCAGTCATCGCAATACCACACTGGGATGCGGTGACCCCACCACAACTGGCGGCTGATGCACCAGTCACGGATATTCTCCAGCCAGTTGTAATACACTTTCGTGAATCGTTCCGGCACGATCTTTGTGCGGCCTTCTTTCACAGCCGCCAACGCTTTATCTGCCAAGGGTTGGATCTTGACGAACCATTGCGTAGAGATCATCGGTTCGACGATCTCGCCTCCACGTTGAGAGCGAGGGATATTTAGAGTATAAGGTTGTTCTTTGATCACCAAACCGGCAGCGTGCATATCTTCCCAGAGTTTCTTGCGGCATTCGAACCGGTCCAATCCCTCATATGCGCCCGCGTTTTCATTCATTGTTGCAGTCAGCGTAAGGATGTTGATCATTTCCAAATTATGATTCTGTCCGATGGTATAGTCATTGGGGTCATGCGCTGGAGTAATCTTGAGGGCGCCGGTGCCGAAGGCGCGATCCACATATTCATCAGCAATGACCGGGATGCGCCGGTTCATCATGGGCACAAGCACCTCTTTGCCGATGTATTTCTGATAACGTTCATCTTCAGGATGGACAGCTACCGCAGTATCACCCAGTATGGTTTCAGGTCTAGTTGTTGCCACAGGAATATATTCTCCGGGCAGGTCAGCCAGCATGTATTTGAAGTGATAGAGGAAGCCGGGTTCTTCTGAATATTCCACCTCGAGATCTGAGACTGCGGTACGCAGCGCAGGCGACCAGTTGATTATGCGCGGACCGCGGTAGATGTAACCCTTTTCGTAAAGACGCACAAATGCTTC
>WOUT01000070.1 GCA_009773005.1 Chloroflexota bacterium
CGCAATTGCGTACCTTGAAGGCAAGACTCCTCCACAGACCAACACCTACAACAACGGGAAGATCGATGTCCCCGCAAAACCGTCTGAAGTTGTCTCTGTCGACAAGGCAAATGTAAAAGCAGCAGTCATTGAATCCGGTTACTGGCCCGCCAGCGATTTCACCGGTCTGGAGTAAAAAGCAATTTGTAAGTTCAGGAATAGTGGTGGCTTTTACCATCACTATTCCTGTATAATTAATCCCAAATTCTAAAATAATCTTTCGCTGGAGCTATTAATGAATACTCCCATACTGGAGATGAAAACTATCACTAAAGTGTTTCCAGGTGTGAAAGCCTTGGATAATGTAAGCTTTCGAGTCAACCAGGGAGAAATTCATTGTCTGGTCGGAGAAAATGGAGCAGGCAAATCTACTCTGATGAAAGTGCTCAGCGGCGTATATTCCCACGGGGAATATACCGGTGAAATATTATTCAACGAGAAATTACAAAAATTTGGGAATACTTCAGACAGCGAAAAAGCAGGCATTGCAGTCATTTATCAAGAATTGGCTCTGGTTCCTGAGATGACAGTTTACGAGAATATCTTCCTCGGCAATGAAATAACAAATGGCTTTGTAATTAACTGGAACGAAACCATCCGTAGATCTGAAGAAATGCTGCTTAAAGTTGGTCTTAAAGTAAATCCAACAATCAAAGTAAAAGATTTAAGTGTCGGAAAACAACAGTTGGTCGAAATTGCTAAGGCGTTAAGTCGGGATGTAAAATTGTTGATCCTGGACGAGCCTACATCGGCATTAAACGAGGTTGACAGCGAAAACTTGTTAAATTTACTGAGAGACCTAAAAAAACAAGGCGTTACGTGTATTTTGATATCACATAAGTTGAAAGAGGTCATTAAGGTCGCTGATTCGGTTACAGTTCTGCGAGATGGGAAGACGATCTGCACCTTGGATGCATTGAATGGGGATGTGACGGAAAATGTTCTTATAAAGCATATGGTAGGTCGTGAGATTGATAATATTTATCCTCCAAGAAAACATAAGCCCCACGAAGATGTAATCCTGGAAGTGAAGGGCTGGCGGGCGTATGATACAACGCTTGGGCGAAACATCCTGAAGGATATTAATTTTAATATCAAGAAAGGCGAAATTGTTGGTTTTGCGGGATTAATGGGGTCCGGTCGCACGGAACTTGCGCTGAGTATTTTTGGTAATCCTGCCAGATATCGCCTCAGCGGTGAAATGCATTTAAAAGGCAAGAGAGTACATTTTCGACACACGTCAAATGCAATCGCTGCAGGGATCGCTTACGTGACGGAAGACAGAAAAGGAGATGGTCTGATCCTTATCCAGGATGTAAAACAGAACATTACGCTTGCGAACCTGCGGGAGATCTCCCGGCGCAGCGTGGTCGATAACAATGCAGAGATACGAGTAGCTAATGAATACACTACGGCATTAAACATAAAAACGCCAAGTGTGGAGCAGAAGGTTGGAAATTTAAGCGGTGGAAACCAACAAAAAGTTTCTTTGGCAAAATGTTTATTTGTCAAGCCCTCAATCCTTATCCTCGATGAACCAACAAGAGGAATTGATGTTGGCGCAAAATTCGAGATTTATACCATTATGACCAAACTCGTAGAACAAGGCATGAGCATAATAATGATTTCTTCGGAATTGCCTGAAATTCTGGGGATGAGCGATCGCGTCTACATTGTTTCCTCAGGGCGAATTGCCGGTGAGTTACCGGTCGAAGCAGCAACTCAGGAAAACATCATGCAATTAGCAACAGACTAAGGAGGCGCCTGATGACATTTATTAAGGATCTGCAGAAAGTATTACAGCAAAACATACGTGAATACGGCATGTATATCGCCTTGTTTGTCATAATGGCGATCTTCACTGTTACCACAAACGGTATCTTTATTTCGTCTAGAAATATTGTCAACCTGCTCAATCAGACTGGCTACATTGCCGTTCTGGCTGTAGGAATGACTCTGGTGATTGTTATTCGGCATATTGACCTCTCTGTTGGATTTTTGGCTGGCTTTCTTGGAGCAGTTGCCGCAATAGCTATGGCTTTCTGGAAATGGCCTGTTTACGTGGTCATGCCGGTTGTGCTGGGGTTGGGCGTCGTCGCTGGCTTGGCTACTGCTTCTCTAATTGCTCAGTTGGGAATTCCATCCTTTGTTGCTTCACTGGCTGGCTGGTTGATCTACCGAGGCGCCATCCTGCTTGTGACAATGGGTACAGGTACGATCATTATTCCTGATCCGGTCTTTAACGCTATTGGAAATGGCTTCATCCCTGATATACCTGAGATCGGGATTTTGCCAGGAGTGCATAAATTAACCCTGATTATTGGCTTTTTGGCTATCATTCTGTTCATCGCAGGTGCGTTCAACGATCGAAAGAAAAAAAAGGTCTACAAATTTGAAGTCTTACCCTTAAATATTTTCATTCTGAAACTGGTCACCATCTCAGGAGTGATCGGATACATCACCTGGGTGTTGTCAGGGTATCGGGGAATTTCGTGGACTTTGGTCGTGGTGCTGGTGGTTGTGGCAATCTACGATTTTATTACTTCCAAGACCGTGCTTGGCAGACACATATACGCGGTTGGTGGAAACCCGGAAGCAGCTGAACTAAGCGGTATCAGTGTCAAGAAAATGGTTTATGTGGTCTTTGGTTCGATGGGTATGTTATCAGCTTTATCGGGAATTCTGTTTGCCTCCCGTTTGCAGTCCGCGACGACCACAGCTGGGACGTTATTCGAATTGGATGCGATCGCAGCGGCTTATGTTGGTGGTGTGTCAGCGGCTGGCGGTGTAGGCAAGGTGGTTGGTTCCCTGATCGGAGCTTTGGTAATGATGTCATTAACCAGCGGTATGAACCTGATGAGCATCGATATTTCCCTCCAGTACATCGTGCGTGGTGCTGTGCTTGCCGCAGCCGTTATTTTTGACGTGGCCACCCGCAATCGCGCCAAATAAATTGGCGCTTAAATAGGCTAATCTTCATTGTAAATATCAGAGGCTATCTCAAAGAGGTAGCTTCTGATTTTACAGATCTTGATTGCTAAAGGGGTATGAAAAAAGAACTTAACAAAATCACCCTCAATTTGGGAGAATCACCCGGATTTTCCAAATTCCCGTGCGATTATGATAATAAGGCTTGACCTATCCTAAAAACAGTTTGTCGGCGCGTCACAACAATTTACGAATCCTATTTTCAAATTAGATGGCGTGATCCGTTGGCTATTCTCTTTTCCCCACTTCGGGCAGAGCACATCGAATATAGGTCTACAGGCTCAGGCAGGTGGAAGCCCCCTGAAAAGAGAGCCGTGTCGAAAACCAAAAAAATGTTGGGTTGCTCCACTTCCGGCATTTTTATTCCTTGGTTGATCATTTTAGTACATCAAAGTCGTATAATCTAGGATGAATCACCCATGCACGCTAACGTTTACTCGCTGCAAAAGGAGGTACCCCATGAGCGCTGATCCTTTATACCCTCGTTCAGTAAAATTCTTGCGCTGGGTTGCGCGCATCTGGAGTATCTTAATTTCAGGCGTCGCCCTTCTGATGGTTTTCGTGCCTGACCCTTATTCAACGAATGAGCTGCTCCCCATAAAAGATATCATCCTGTTAAGCCTGTGGGGAGTAGCAATTTTTGGTCTATTGATTGCATGGCGCTGGGAACGCCTGGGCGCGCTCATCACCATTGCCGCCATGTTTATCCGGGAATTGGTCTGGGTCATGCTCAATGGTGGTTGGTTAGCTGGATTTTTGATCCCCTGGGTGTTTATCGTGCCACCTGCAGTTATATTCCTAACTGTATCGTATCTGGAGAGAAAAGCAAGTCGGGCGTGATGCTTGAGGCGATTTCAAAGACCGTTAAGCAATATTATTATCAGAGGAGGACAAAATGTCAGACGTGAAGGCAAAAAACATATTCTTAAGATGGGTCGGAGTCGCTCTTCTTCAATTCATTATGGCTCAGGTTGCAACTTTTTTGGTCTCTCTGCTAGTTCCGGGTATGGAGAATTTTCCGCAAACCCAACCCCTCGTTTTCGTTATCGTGCTTGGAATTACTTTTTCAGCAGGCATATTTCTGGTGGGGTGGCTGGCGTTGAAATTGCGCTGGCTGACTGACAAACCAAAATATTTCACGCGTTTGGCAGCAACACTGATTGGTGCGTACATCCCGTTGATCGTTGCGCTATTTATTTATCCCACCCTCGAGCCCGGAAATCCGTTTTTCTTTATCTCAATATGGACATGTGTTCTGGCATTTTATGTGCCAGAATTTGTCAAGATAATTTTTTCTACCCGGGGTCAATCGGGTTAATTTCGAACTCCATAATGCTTCCTAGTACCACTTTTCCACAAGGAATCATTTATCGTGTGCTGAAGGACAATAATGCCCAAATGGACTGGCAACGAGGAAGCTATCTTCTTCAATTTACCCCGTAGTGCTTCAGTTATCTATGATAACTTCATGCGAGGTTCTCCCGTGCAATAATCGGCGCTGCCTAACTTATGACGCTTGTTAACGAATTGTCTTTCGTCGTTGCAGTCAACCCGAACGGCTTGCTTGCAGGCATACTTGATGCTGGGGGAAATACCCTTTTTCTTCTGGCGAAACAATTCACCCGGTTAGATACTGCTGTTGTCCTCTCCTCTTTTTATCCAGCATCAACCGTGATATCGACAAGCCTGCTGTAAAAGAAAAAATCACTGCGAAGCGATGGGGCGGCGTCATTATTTGCCTCGTGGCAATTATTTTGGTAACCTCCTAACCCCGCCAATTTGTTGTATATAATAAGTATTCTCAACATGAAAAACGTTCAATCATCGGTTAATTGATACACAAGAATAACAGGATGTTATTTGAGGAGGGTATCATTGGCTCTTTATGTAAATATCATTCTGGTTGTTTCAATTTGGATGGCCTTTATGGGGTTAGGAATCACACTGTCTTTATGCCCTTCCATTGTAAAAGTCACTAAAAAACTGGTTTGCCCCTCGGGCTCACAAATGCGTGTGGAAGTTAAAGGTCAACCCTATCGCTCTGTATATGTCTATTACACCGATGAAAATGGCGTCGATCATGGAATTAATGGCCGGGCAATCGCTGTTCTTTGGGGAATTTTCTTTTTAGTGTCGCTACCCATTTCTGCTCTGGTTGTGCTTTTTATAAATAAATGGATTAACTCAACCTAAAGCATGTGCTTGTAAAAGATTAATGGATCGAAATCAACTCTGAAGAATGGGTCAAGGATATACAGTGAGAATCCTCGCAGAAATTGACCGTCAATCAAATGTTCCGCACTACGGCAAGATCGCCCGCAGAGAAGCTGTAAGAGGCGTCATTCCAAGAGGTCAAGAATTACTCATGGTCCACTCAACGTTTGATGGAGGTTACAAATTCCCGGGTGGAGGGATCGAACAGGACGAACCCCACGAAACAGCTCTATATAGGGAGATAGGTGAAGAAAACGGCGCTGAATTATTGTCGATCCTGCAAGAGTATGGCAAAACGATAGAATACGACTTTCCGGTCGAAAAGAATTATGATGTTTTTTGCATGACTTCTTATTGCTACATATGTGAAATCAATCCGAATCTCGGTGACCAGCACCTTGATGCTTACGAGGCTGAATTGGGATTTGCTCCCTCGTGGGTAAATATCGATGTCGCCATTAAGAATAATTACTCGATTCTTAATTCATCCGACCGGAAAACTCAGTGGTGGGTTCGCCGCGAAACTCAAGTACTGGAGTTGATCAAGAAGGAATTGGCACAAGCTTAGAAGAACAAAAAAACGGGAGCATAAGAATGGTATGATTTATGAAGTGAGTTACTAATCATAAAATGCCAATTACCAACCTTTTTTAACATAACACGGAGTAAATATGACAAAATTGATCCCTACCGGTGAACGCATCGCCCGCGCCCGCGCCTTAATCGAGAAAGCCCGTTCATTGCCGCAGCCAGACGACCGGGGCTGGGGTGACTTTTCGTATTCCGCGCAGGTAAAGGACACTCTACGCCAGGCGAATGACCTGATCAAGTTCGTGCCAATGATCTCTGGAGTTACACCTGAACTTAAGCAAGAAGCTCAACAGGTGATAAAAGAGATCGCCGCTGCGGAAAAAGAGATCCTTCATCGTTCGCTGGAATCATAATATCGAGCAATCCATGGAAAAGACACAAGTCATATACATTACTCATTCAGGCACGACACAGGATGTCGCCAAAGCGGTATCCGAGGAGGTCATTAAAACAGGTGTCGAAGCAGGAGTGCTGCCCGCCGAACATGTGAAACGCCTGACTGGATATTCTGCAGTTGTACTCGGCGCACCCATGATCATGGGATGGCACCGAAGGGTACTAAAGTTTCTCAGGCAACATAAGCCTGAGTAGGAACTAACGCCTTTGGCTATATTATTCACCGCGATGAGCCTTATCGGTATGGCACAACCTGAATTTAACAATATCAAAAACTATGTGGATGAAAAATTGGCGGTTTCCCAAAAAAACCGGAACACTTAAGTTTTAAGGAAAGCTCCATCAGCGTTAATAACTATATTCGTTCGATCGTTTAAGCCGCACCCGGCAGCCTCGTTTA
>WOUT01000104.1 GCA_009773005.1 Chloroflexota bacterium
TGTGGTTCCATTTTTCATGGAGCGTTTCGGATTGGCTTATGCCGAGGAGGTTCGCGCATTTGTGAAGAGCATCCTCAACAATACCGACCCAAGCCCTACGGGCGCGGATGCCCGCGCGGCGACCGTGGCCGGTATCGCAGCCACCCTTTCACTGGATGAACAACGTCCAGTGTTGATCAGTGAAATTACCAAATAGAACTCATTTTATTAAGGGAGAGAATAATGATCAAAATAGCAAATGCACCATGCTCCTGGGGAGCTCTTGAGTTTGACCTGCAAGGAAAGCCAGCCACTTTTGATGTAGTGTTGGATGAAATGCAGAAGACCGGATATGAAGGCACTGAGTTGGGTGATTGGGGATTCATGCCTACTGATCCTGACGTTCTGAAGAAGGAACTGGCAAAACGCTCATTAACCATGCTGGGCGCATTCGTCCCCGTGGCGCTCAATGATGAAACCACACATCAAAAAGGCGAAGAAGCAGCTCTCAAGGTTGCCCGACTATTATCTGCAGTTGAAGGGTCATCCCCGGTTATCGTGCTCGCCGACAACAACGGCAGTATCCCTGAACGAACACAAAATGCCGGACGCGTGACCCCCGAGATGGGATTGAGTGAAGCCGAATGGAAGACATTTGCCAAGGGTGTTGAACGTATCGCAAAAGCAGTGAAAAGCGAAACCGGCATGCGCCTGGTTTTCCATCACCACTGCGGCGGTTATGTAGAAACGCCTGCAGAAATTGACAAGCTGCTCGCCCTCACCGATCCTTCTCTCGTGGGTATCTGCCTGGATACCGGTCATTACCAATTTGCCGGCGGCGACCCGGTGAAATTCCTGCAGGCCAATGCCAAACGTGTTTGGCACATGCACTTCAAGGATTGTGAACCCGCCATTGCTGAGCAGTCTCGCAAAGAGGGTTGGGATTACTTTAAATCGGTTGAAAAAGGTGTCTTCTGTGAACTCGGCAAGGGCGCTGTGGATTTCAAATCGGTGAAGGCAGAACTGGAGAAACAAGGTTATGAAGGTTGGATCGTGGTTGAACAAGATGTGCTCCCTGGAATGGGAAAGCCATTTGATTCAGCGTTGCGCAACCGTCAATATATTAAATCCATTGGTCTATAAACGGAGAAAAAATGAGCAATCCCAAGGTTATTAGAGTAGGTGTCATTGGCGCAGGACGCATTGGAAAAATTCATGCCGGTAATCTGGCCACGCGTATTCCAGGTGTGGAGGTGGTCGCGATTGCTGATCCAAATATGGAGGCTGCCAGGGAACTCGCAGAGAACCTGCACGTTGCTTCATATTATGAAGATTATCGCAAGATTCTGGATGATAAATCCATTGATGCCGTCGCCATCTGTTCCTCGACGGATACTCATGCCCGTTTTATGATTGAAGCTGCCGAAGCCGGAAAACATATTTTCTGTGAAAAACCTGTTGATCACAGTCTCGAAAAAATTGACGCTGCCCTTGCTGCTGTAAAGAAGGCCGGAGTCAAATGTCAGGAAGGAAAAGTGGGCGAGGTTCAAATTCTGCGTATTACCAGCAGAGACCCGGCTCCCCCTCCAGTATCCTATGTGAAGGTTTCAGGCGGCATGTTCCTGGATATGACCATCCACGATTTTGATATGGCGCGTTACCTGTCTGGCAGCGAAGTGGTTGAAGTGTTTGCTGCCGGCGGTGTAATGGTTGACCCGGGGATCGGAGAAGCCGGTGACATTGATACGGCAGTGATCACCCTCAAGTTCGCCAACGGCGCCATTGGCACCATTGATAACTGCCGTAAGGCTGTTTATGGTTACGACCAAAGAGTTGAGGTATTCGGATCAAAGGGCATGGTGGCCGTAGCTAATAACACAGCCAATTCAAGCGTTTACAGTAATGAAGATGGTGTAGTCTCTGAAAAACCCTTATATTTCTTTCTCGAAAGGTACATGGATTCGTTCATTGCTGAAATGGCCGATTTTATCGACGCAGTAAGAGAAGATAAACCCACACCAGTTACCGCTTTGGATGGCCGTAAACCTGTCGTGATCGCCATGGCTGCAAACAAGTCATTAAAAGAGAATCGGGCAGTTAAATTATCTGAAATCGAATAATTGCACTAAGGAGCAAGAGATGGTTGATGAAATTCAGGAATTGGTTGCAAAAGCGCGCGCTGCACAGAGTGTAGTGGAATTTTGGTCTCAAGAACGTGTGGATGAGATGGTGGCCGCGGCAGGATGGGCGGCATATGAACGGTCTCATGCTGAAGCATGTGCACGATCTGCTGTTGATGAAACTGGCATGGGGATCTATGCTGACAAGGTTGCCAAGCACCAAAAGAAAACACTGGGTACGCTGCGTGATCTTCAAGGACTCATCACAACAGGCGTTATCGAAGAAAACAAAGAAAAGGGGTTGATTAAAATCGCCAAGCCTGTGGGTGTAATCGGCGCACTGACTCCCGTGACGAATGCTTCATCAACCATTTCGTGTAATGGCTTGCCCATGTTGAAAACCAGGAACGCTGTGATCTTTGCCCCGCATCCCAAGGCGAAAGCGACCTGTGCTTTGACCGCTGATTATATGCGTGAAGGGCTGAGGCAGGTTGGTGCTCCAGAAGATTTGATCCAATACGTGCCAAACCCCAGCGTCGAATTGACTCAGGAATTGATGAAGCATGTTGATCTGGTGGTGGCGACTGGTGGAGCTGCGATGGTGAAGGTG
>WOUT01000105.1:0-1393 GCA_009773005.1 Chloroflexota bacterium
ACCCTTCAGTTCTGGAAAAGCAAGACAGGTTCCTTCGCTATAGACTCGCGTGATCTCACTTCCCATCAACCAGCGTGCCATATCGAAATCATGTACACCCATATCAACAATCATGCCTCCACTATTTTCGCGTTTGGCGAATTCCAGACTGGTTCGGTATGGGTCGCGACTGATCGCTTTGAACATAACTGGTGTTCCAATTTGACCTTCAAGTATCTTTTGTTTTGCAGCCATGTAAGGTGCATCAAAACGGCGCATAAATCCCATCTGCAGCTTAACACCTGCTTTTTTTACTGCCGCAATTGCCATGTCACAAGCATCCAGTTCTTGAGAAAGCGGTTTTTCACTAAAGATGTTTTTACCCGCCGCTGCCGCAGCCGCAATAACCTCGGCATGAGTACCTGTGGGAGTGGTAATTACGACAGCATCAATATCTTTTGAATCCAATAGCTGGCGGTAATCTTGATACGATTTCTTTATGCCGAAGCGGTTGGTGACTTCTGCGAGTGTGTTCTCGTTGGAATCAGCCACTGCCACCAGATCCACTTCCGAGACGGTAAAAGCCAGTGTATTGGCAAACACCTTCCCCATTCTTCCTGCGCCGATCAATCCGATACGAATGCTCATGGTTCATCTCCTCTGATCAAGTGTGTGATTTATAGAAAGAATTTTTCTTTCTTTCGATTCTCTTCGTATGCTTTTCTGGCCTTTTCTACTGAAGGCATCGTTGATGTTTCTGCAATGGCCACATCCCACCAGGATTCGTAACCCGGAACCTTCTCTTCGCGATCTGTATTGATCACAATCACGGTTGTGGTTGTCTCTACTTTCGCCTTCTTTAATGCCTCTTTAAAGGAAGCAATTGAGTTGGGGGTGTAGACTACAGCCCCCAGGCTGGCGGCATTGGCTGCATAATCGATTACCAGACGCTCTCCAGTCAACTGATCAGTTTTTATGTCACGGTAATTAAGTCTTGTGCCGAATCCGCTGCTGCCAATTGAACTGGATAAAGCCCCAATCGAACCAAAACCGTGGTTATCCACCACAATTATGGTAAGTTTGATCCCCTCCTGAACTGCGGTGACTATTTCGGTTGGATTCATCAGATAAGTGCCATCGCCGACCCAGACAAAAACTTCCCGGCTGGGATCAGCCATTTTTACACCGATGCCGGCAGGAATTTCATACGCCATACAGGAATAGCCATATTCCATATGATAGGAATTTGGCGTAAGCGCGCGCCAAAGTTTATGCAAGTCACCGGGTTGGCTGCCTGCCGCCGAGAGGATTACATCCCTGGGTTCTGCGGCTTCCCAGATGGCGCCGATGACTTCACTCTGCGCAGGCACAGGCAAATGATTCAAATTGAACAAGCGATCAGTTTCTTTTTCCC
>WOUT01000105.1:1399-4604 GCA_009773005.1 Chloroflexota bacterium
ATTCAAATTGAACAAGCGATCAGTTTCTTTTTCCCAAGCTTCTTTTAAGGAAGCGACCTCAACGGTATAAGAATCCTCAACCTTGTATGATTTCAAAGCCTTGGTTAACTCCTCGATTGTCACTTTGGCATCTGCTGTGATGGGGATGCCGCTGTGTTTGTAGGCGTCCATTTCAAAAAGATTTATGTTGATAAATTTCACATCCGGGTTTTGGAAGGCGGTCTTGGACGAGGTGGTGAAATCGGAATAACGTGTACCGATGCCAATCACCAGATCGGCATCGTGGGCCATACGATTGGCTGCCAAAGTGCCGGTCGCTCCGACTGCGCCTAGACTACAGACATGGTTGTAAGCCAAAGAGCCTTTTCCGGCTTGGGTTTCGCAAACAGGAATTCCAGTCTGAAGTGCAAACTTATCAAGGGTCTTGCAGGCGTCGCTAAACAACACGCCGCCGCCCGCCACAATGAGCGGACGTTTGGATGCCTTGATCATATTAATGGCATCCTCCAGGCGGCTGCGGTCAGCCATGGGACGGTGGATGCGCCAAACGCGTTTGGTAAAGAATTGTTCGGGGTAATCGTAAGCTTCTGCCTGTACATCTTGCGGTAATGAGAGTGTGACAGCGCCTGTATCCGTAGGGGAGGTCAACACACGCATGGCTTCTGGCAGAGATGTGATTAGTTGATCAGGCCGGTTGATGCGGTCCCAATAGCGTGAGACAGGTTTGAAGCAATCGTTGACGCTGATATCCTGCGTATTTGGCGACTCCAACTGCTGCAATACAGGGGCAACATTCCGGCGGGCAAAAATATCGCCAGGTAAAAGTAATACTGGCAGACGGTTGATTGTGGCCAGGGCGGCGCCAGTGACCATATTAGTCGCCCCCGGTCCAATGGAAGAAGTGCAGGCAAAGGTTTGCATGCGATTCTTCATTTTGGTAAAACCGCTGGCGATGTGAACGCCAGCCTGTTCATTTCTCACCATAATGTAGCGAAAATCGGGATTTTCTTGCAAAGCCTGCCCGATGCCGGCAACATTGCCGTGGCCGAAAATGCCAAGCACACCTGCGAAAAATGGGGTTTGTTTTCCATCACGCTCGACGTATTGATTCTTTAAAAAGCGGATGAGGGCTTGCGCCATAGTTAATCGAATCGTGGTCATGCAATTCTCCTGTTTCTCTAGGCAGGTTTTACATCAGGGTTGGGCAGCATAAACTCGCGAACCAAACCTTGAACTTCATGATAGGATGACATAAATCCGCGCAAAGTTCTCACGGTCGCACCGTAGGTATCAAATTGATCCCATGTCATGCCATCCACCTCATAGGCCATTCTAAAATCAGGAATTTTGGCAAGCATTTCGGATAGTATTTTGGCATCTACGGGGTCAGCCATGCGTTCCTTCACCTCAATATCGCTGGCATTGATCTTTAGCTGCCATTCATACGGAATAGTCAGAATGATATCGCCGCCAATAAATTCAGACCAGTGACCCAAGATATTTACGCTCCAGAAATACAGAGTATGCCTTTTTCATACAAGCAATACCCGCCCAATCCAGATAAGCCGGGTCAATCTCAATGCCATCCCGTTTGCAAACTACCTTCATCCAATCATCCGTTCGTCCAACCATAATGGTGCATACCGGAGACATTTCACTAACGGGTTTACCTTCTGCAATCCGGCGATTGAGACCGCGCTCCACCGCTTCAGCAACCGCGACAGCTTGTGGAACAGTGAAACAAACAGTGGCATTAATGGACGCACCTTGCCAGGTAGCCTCTTCAACAGCCTTAATCCCCGCTTTGGTGACCGGCACTTTTATCTGCATATTTGGATCAAGCGTGTTAAAGTGAAATCTGTATGGAAAGGCGGCCCTTCTTGCCTTTCTCTCGGTCGAAGATGGGTTTCAATAATTCTGCTCCACGAACTGCCATCTCTTCGATTAACTTCCATGTGACTTCAGATTCTGACCATGTGGCATTTTCGCGAATCAATTCATGAATCCGGTCCTGCCAGAGAGCCATTTCTTTTTTCAACACGTTCACCACAATGGTTGGATTAGTGGTCGCACCTACTGCACCGTTATCAATCGCATAAGTCAGTTCTTCGATTGAACATGAATCATTCCAATAATCAGTAAGAGTGGTGGATACGGTTTGGTGAAGCTTGCTTTTATACTCGGTCATCTTATGCTCCTTGGATCACTTATTCATTTTTAACGATACTAAGGGAAGGCGTTTATCCATTTCCGTCCACGTTTCTTTGACCCATGAATAGGTTGGATCATCACTGCTGGCGAGGGATTGATCAGAACCAGCCAGGATGTTTAGGTAATAGACGTTGTAACCTGGTGCAGCCACCACGGGATGATATCCCTCAGGTGAGAGAACAGCCTGGCTGTCACTCACAAGAAATAATTCATCCAGAGTGCGATCATCCGTGTAAATCCGCTGATAAGCGTATCCTTCAGGTTTATCGATCTTGTAGAAATAGATTTCTTCCAGATCCGCCTCAATCAGATTACCTTTGTTGTCGAGCTTTCGCTCGTCATGTTTGTGTGGTGGGTAAGAACTCCAATTGCCGGAGGGTGTGTAGACTTCCACGACGACCAACCGGTCACACGGAAAACCCGCCGGAAGCATCTTATTGATCTGGCGTGAGACGTTATCGCCGCCTCGCAGCTCAACGATGACATCTTCAGGTTTTACTAAAACAGCCGGGTAATCCTTTTCCGTTTTTGCCCATCCGCAGGCGAAATCAAGTGATTCGCTAACTGCTTTTACGGTAAAAGTTGTATGCCGGGGTAGATAAAGCGTGGTCGGCATCCCATGAAAAACATCCTCGCGTGAACCGATGCTCTCCCAATTCCCTGCCGAGGAAGTAACATCACATGTTCCGCCAAGGATGGTAAGCGCCAACTCGTAATCAGAAGTATCAAAAGACCAGGATTGCTCCCTTTTTAATTTGATTGCTGCAAAATGCAGATGCTCCCATTGCGCGCTTTCAGGGGTAATGGTGATATAAAACGGATGTAAAAAATCCGGTTTTACAAGAAGATGAGAATTTGTTGATGACATCAAGAACTCCTCTTTTCTGGTGCGGAGGTTGAACTGCGGACCAATAAATGTCCGCGCATCATATGGGTTACGGGGACTATGTTTTGAATGTTGTCATGGTTATCAATAATTCCCATTAACATTTGG
>WOUT01000014.1 GCA_009773005.1 Chloroflexota bacterium
CTCCGGATGAGTATAGACGTTCAATTTTGGCAGCCGTGCGTGCCCGATCAGGGTCACCCCCAGGTCTGATGCAGTCCCAATCGCCATGCTGCTGATCGAATGCAAGGAGATCACCAACGCCACGCCCATTCGTTCGGCTTTCAGAACCATATCTGATGAAACCCTTCCAGTTGAGAGAAGTACCGGCTTTTTGGGTGTCTTTTTCCCCAGCATGCAATCCCCCGCAATCTTATCCAAAGTGTTGTGTCTCCCAATATCGTTGCTGATAGAGATTACATCCAACCCGTCTAGCAGCATGGTAGTATGCACACCGTTTCGAAGGTCTCCTAATTGCCCCACAGTGGTTAGAAATGCTTTTACTTGTTGTTGAATTTCCATAATTTCGTGTTTTTCAGTACTCAATATTCTCTTAATACCTTTATTGGTCCGCTGACTCACACCACCCTGGCAGCCAGAGGTGCGATTCCAGCGTTCAGGTTTATTTATCGCATGGTTCAACCATACGTCAATATTGTCAAAACCTTCGCATATCGTAACAGAGCTGACTTCCTCGGCGGAATCAATGAATCGCTCATTGAATAAAAAACCAACCGCCAGGTTCTCCAGGTGTTCAGGGGAACAGTGGAATCCTAGCCACTCCTTGCCGTTAACAGTCAAAGCAACCTCAGTTTCAACTGCAATTTGAGCCAGTTGGGGTTCACTGCCAATGCTGGAAAAAGCCAGGTATTCGTTTTCTTGATGTATTCCAGGCATTACGAAACCTTTTCCAGTTTGACCGCGCATATTTTAAATTCAGGGATCTTGGCAACCGGGTCAAGCGCATTAATAGTAAGTGCATTGGTTGGGCTTTCGGAAAAGTGGAAATTGGCATAAATCGTACCTGCGGGCACCCGGTCGGTGATCCAGGCGTAGGCTTGCATCTCACCGCGTCTGGATACCACCCGCACCGGCTGGTAATCTTCCAGGATTCCATGCCTTGCGGCATCTTCAGGGTTGATCTCTACCAGCGACCGCGGATAAATTTCTGACAGACCTCGGGCGCGCCGGGTGATGGCTCCGCCGTGCCAGTGATAAAGAACGCGCCCGGTGTTGAGCAATAACGGGTATTGAGCGTCGGGTAGTTCGACCGCTGGGTGATGGGTCGTGACCGCGAAAACCCCTTTTCCGCGTGTGAATTCACTTGTATGCAAAATGGGAGTGCCAGGCAAATCTTGCGATTTCACCGGCCATTGCAGCCGCTCTCCATTTTTAAGCCGTCGATGAGAAACTCCTGCGTAGCTTGGCGCGAGAGCAGCAATTTCATCCATGATTTGGGATGGATCAGAATAGTCCCATGAGGCAAAAGGCGCTTCTTTGGAAATTATACAATTGCCTTTACCAATCAACCGCTTGGCTATGTCACTCGTAATCTGCCAGTCCTGCCTCGCTTCGCCGGTAGGGTCAATGGCAGGGTTCACCATCTGCACGCGCCTCTCTGTGTTGGTAAACGTTCCTGACTTTTCCGCGAAGCTGACTCCCGGCAAGAGGATATCCGCGTAGACCGAGGTTTCGGTGGGAAAAATCTCTTGCAGAACCATGAATTCCAATTCTTCAAGACAATGACGCACATGGTTTGAATCAGGTTCGCTCGTGACAGGGTCTTCCCCAAGAATGTATAGCGCTTTGATCTTTCCATCACCTGCGGCAGGTATCATCTCTGTTACTGTCATTCCGATTTTATTATTAAGATCGATGCCCCATGCACCTTCAAATTTTTTTTGCGAATTCTCCTGAATGACAGATTGGTAAGCCGGGTATACGTTGGGCAGCGCCCCCATATCACAGGCGCCTTGAACATTATTCTGACCACGCAGCGGGTTTACCCCGCTTCCTGGAACGCCAATGTTCCCTAAAAGCATTTGCAAGTTGGCTAACGATTGCACATTTTGTACACCCGTTGTATGCTGAGTGATTCCCATTGCCCACAAAACCGCTCCAGGCTTAATGGTTCCAAGCATTTTTGCAGCCTGATAAAGTTTTTCAGTTGGAATACCCGTAAGATCGCTCACCAATTCTGCGGGATATTTTTTAACATTTGCAGAAAACTCTTCAAACCCTTCGGTACGGTTGGTAATGAATTCCTTATCTTCCCAACCGTTTTCAAGGATGATGTTCATCAATCCATTGAGCAGCGTAATATCAGTGCCTGACTTCATCTGAAGGTGGATGGTGGCAAATTCGGTCAAATCAATTTTCCGCGGATCAGCCACGATCAGCGTAGCCCCCCGTTGTAACACAGCCTGACGGATCATCGTCCCAAACACAGGATGTTGTTCAGTCGTATTCGATCCGGTAACGAAGATCAGATTTGCCTGATTCGCGATGTCGTCCATTGAATTTGTCATTGCCCCTGACCCAAAAGAGGCCGCCAACCCAGCCACTGTGCTCGAATGACACAATCGCGCGCAATGGTCGATATTATTCGTGCCAACCACTTGCCGGGAAAACTTGTTCATTAAGTAATTTTCTTCGTTTGTGCATTTTGCCGAACTGAGGATGCCAATGCTGTTGCCACCATGGGTTTCACGGATGCGCGTGAGCTTTTCTGCCGCTAGTTCCAACGCAGTATCCCAGTCGACCTTTACCCACTCCCCTCTATCCCCACCGGGTACGCGTTCTCTTTTCTCAAGCAGGTAAGCCCGCACCATCGGGTGAGTCAACCTATCGGTGTGATGGACAAAATCGTAACCATAGCGCCCCTTCACGCACAAGCGCATTCCGTTTACCGGCGCATCCTGCGATGAATCTACCGACATGATCTTATTTTCACCAACGTTCAGCGTCACCTGGCAGCCTACGCCGCAGTAGGTACATGTAGTAACCACGCTTTTTTCAACTTTGCCAGAATTAATTGATAATTTATTGGTTAACGCTCCGGTCGGGCAATATGCCACGCATGCCCCGCAGGATTCGCAGCGGGCCTCCAGCAGGCTCCCTCCCGAACCCGGGGTGATTTTATTCTTCATGCCTCGCCCGGTTAATTCCCAGACAAATCGGCCCTGGATCTCTGCACAGGCTCGGATGCAGCGGTTGCATAAGATGCATTTGTTGAGGTCCACTCGAATAAAAGGGTTATTATCGCTGTCAACGGAGTAACGGGGTTCCTTTCGGACAACCTTCTCGAGTTCAATTTTAAATTCTTCTGCCAGGGCGAGCAATTCGCTAACGCCATGCTGGTCATAAGGTTTGTCCCCGTCGTAATAATTGGAAAGAAGGAGCTCGAGGATTTTTTTTCGATCTTTCAACAGTGTCGGGGTTGCAGTATTTACCACCATGCCTTCAGCTATCGGCAGAGTGCAAGCGCTCAGAGGGAAACGGGTGCCGGCAACTTCAACGTTACATAATCGGCAGCCACCATATGAGGTCAAGTCGGGGTGATAGCACAATGTCGGGATGGAAACACCCACCTGTCTGGCTGCTTCCAAGACGGTTAGGCATTCGTCCACCTCATATTTCTTTCCATCAAAAGTGATTGTTACCATTAATACACTCCTTTCCAGGCGTACTTCCAAGAACGATCCCTGGATGGGTTAAAGTGGAATTTCGTAATTGGTCATGAATAATTATTAATCGCCTTGGTGGGGCAAACCTGTTTACAGATACCACAGCTAATACAAATCTCGGAGTTAATCAAATGGGGCTGGCGCGGTATTCCGGTAATTGCCTGGACAGGACAATTACGCAGGCATATTACACAACCTGTGCACAGATCCGGAGTGATCTCGTAGCGGATTAATGACCGGCATACTTTTGCAGGGCAGCGTTTTTCGTAGATATGGGCTTCATATTCAGAGCGAAAATGTTTCAACGTACTTTCTACTGGATTGGGAGCGCCTTGACCCAACCCACACAAGCTGTTATGCCTCGTGACATGGCAGAGCTCTTCAAGCTCTTCTAAGTCTGCCGGCTCTCCATGACCATCGCAAATTTTTGTGAGGATGTTAAGCATGCTAAATGTACCAAGACGGCAGGGAGTACATTTGCCACAACTTTCGTCCTGGATGAACTCCATGAAAAAGCGGGCAATATCCACCATGCAGCTTTCTTCATCCATCACAATCATCCCACCGGAACCCATAATTGAACCGGCTGCGGAGAGCGATTCATAATCTATGGCTAGATCCAGAAATTCAGCGGGGAGGCACCCTCCCATGGGACCGCCGGTCTGGATGGCTTTAAACGCTTTATCTTCCTTAATCCCTCCGCCAACATCGTAAATGACTTCACGCAGGGTGATGCCAAAAGGAACTTCGATCAATCCGGTATGTTTGACATTTCCTGCCAGGGCAAACGTCTTGGTGCCTTTACTTTTTTCGGTACCCATGGAAGCATACCAATCTGCGCCTCTGAGAATGATCTGTGGAACGTTCGCGAAAGTCTCTACATTGTTGATATTGGTTGGTTTTCCCCACAAGCCGCTCACTGCCGGGAATGGCGGCCTGGGACGCGGCTCACCGCGTTGCCCCTCAATGGAAGCCATGAGGGCTGTCTCTTCTCCACATACAAAAGCGCCTGCTCCCATACGCACTTCAAGGTCAAAAGAAAAACCGCTGTTCAAAATATTGTGTCCCAATAAGCCAAGCTCTCTGGCCTGTATAATAGCAAGATTGGTTGTTTTTAACGCAATCGGATATTCTGCCCGACAATAGATATATCCTTGGGAAGAACCGATAGCATAAGCCGCAATTATCATTCCTTCAATCACAGAGTGTGGATCGCCTTCAAGCACTCGACGATTCATAAAAGCTCCTGGATCGCCTTCGTCAGCATTACAAACGATATACTTGGGAAAATTATTACTGTTTCTGGTAAGCTGCCATTTTTTTCCAGTTGGGAAACCTGCCCCACCCCGCCCACGCAGGCCTGAGCGCAGAACGGTATCAATCACATTCTCTGGAGCCATCTGGGTCAACACCTGTACCAGAGCGCTATAACCATCGTTGATAATATACTCTTCGATATTTTCAGGGTTGATCAGGTTGCAATTTCGCAGTACAACGCGCACTTCCTTGGATGTTGGCGCGACCAGTTCTCCATCTCCATAAAAATGAAGCGTCGACCCTTGGCTGGCTACTGAATCCCATGTTAATGTTCTTTCTGAACCAGTTCTGGTTTTTAGCCGATCTTTTGCATCTTTCTGAATTTGTACCAGATCGGACGCTGAATCAATCCTGTCCATAGGTTATCATCTCCAAGTCATAAAGATAAAAACACCAATATTGATAACAGCATTTCAAATAATTGTAAATTTGGTATTGAAAGGTCAACTTCAAATTCAAGTAAAATAATCTAAATTGTACTATTTGATATTATAGTACGAAAGTAGGGAATTATGCTGACAGTCGGTATTTTGGCAGGCGGTCGCTCGCAGCGCATGGGTCAAAATAAAGCGCTGATGTTGTTTCACGGAATACCACTGATACAAAGAGTGGCAAACCGGGTCTCTTCCACCGCCACCGAGATCAACATCATCTCAAACGAAGAACCCCTATACAAATTTTTGAATTTGCCAATTTTTCCAGATCAAATCCCTCAAAAAGGGGTTCTTGGTGGAATTCTTACTGCTTTCTTGCGTGCTGGGCAATCGTTTGTTGCTCCTGTTGGATGCGACCTTCCATTTATCAGCCCGGCACTTTTAAATGCCGAGTTAAAAATAATTCTTGAAAGCGATGTTGATATTGTCATCCCGGAATCAAAAAATGGGCTTGAACCCCTGCACGCGGTTTACAGGAGGAGTACCTGCCTGCCCTTGGTTGAAAAATCTATATTGCGAGGTGACAACCGCATCATTAGCTGGTTCGATCACGCTTTGGTTAGAACTCTTGTTTTATCGGAAGTGTCGCAATTCGATCCTGACCCGCATATTTTCCTTAATCTCAATTACCCCGATGACTTTAAACAAGCCGAGGAACTCTCGGAACAGGAATAAGTCTGAAGATTTGAATAATTAATTTTGCAATAACAATCGATGAATCATTCTTCTTTTTTGATTAGCGCCTGCCACTGCACACTCAACCTGGCGCTCATCATCGCCGACCTCGCAGGCAGCGGGGCAATCGCTCATACCCATTTGATTGAGGTATCGCAATGCCCGCCAATAGTGAAAACGATTTATCGATAGATCAAATTAATAAATACTCACAGGTGTCCGTTGATAATTTCATAAGCAATTATCATTTTGAATTCGAATACGATAGGTGGTGATTTTGCAATCAGGGAGTAGGTCACCTGTGGGGGGGGGGGGCCAGCAATATCTTCATCAAGAATATTGAAATTGATAAATAAGTATGCAATAATCCTTATATAGTCCTGTTGTTTCTCCAAAAACCTATCCATTGAAGAGGGTTAATCCAACACTCCGGTTTCATTTCCCCGATCGTTTTTGTGGAATCAGGAGGAGGATTGCTATATGAAAACTCCCAAGTTTAGAATCACCGTGATTCTAATTCTTTTTTTCATTTGTGGATGTAAAACTCAAAAAGACATCGATCAGAACCAGATCAAGAATAACAGTTTTACCTTTCATGGGTCTGTGTCTACACTCACGCTTTCGTCACATGATTACATGGTGGCCATTGGAGGTACATCAAACATCATTTCGAGATGGAATTATTCAACTGGGGTGATAATTGATGAAATTGAACTCGACGATAGAACAGGCACTGTTTTTGCACTCGCCTTTTCTCCAGACGGGAAAATCTTGGCAACGCCTGAATATCCCCACGGACGAATCCTGCTATGGAATTTCACAGATCCTGTCCTGAAAACTTTAAAGTCAGACAAGATAAATGTGTTTTTTTGTATGACTTTTTCTCCTGATGGCTCGTTCCTCGCCTCAGGAGGAATGGACGGTACGATCTATTATTGGAACGTAGATTCTGAAAAATTAGAAAAAACTTTCGGGCCTCAAAAAGACATGGTCATGGGCATTGCTTTTTCTCCAGATGGTAAAACGATCGTTGCAGGGTATTATGATGGAGCTGTAATCCTTTGGGATGTTTACTCAAGTCAAAAAATCCTCACTTTTGAAGGGCACACGGGTAGTATTGCCGGTGTGGTTTTCTCACCCGACGGTCAGACAATCGCATCTGGAAGTTTAGATAACTCAGTCATTTTATGGGACACTTCAACAGGGAAACAAATCGACAAGATTATCGCGGACGATAAAATTACCAGTATTGCATTTTCTCCAGATGGTAGAGTCGTGGCATTCTCAGACCCAATCCAAATCAACCTTTGGAACTTGAACAAAAAAGAGATCGTGGCGACTTTCGATGGACATCAGGAAACAGTAAACGCGCTAGTGTTTTCACCGGACGGTAAAAAACTCATCTCAGGCTCTGAGGACACCACCGTAAGGGTATGGGATTTGGCCGGATCAGGAGATTGACCTATGATACACATCCGATTCATCACTTCTTTATTAATAATCGTATGCATAATGGGTTGTGCATCGGTTCCTGAAAAAACAATCCCTGTACCTTCAGGAAAGTATGCAACGTTCGAATTTCCTGATCCTGAAGATATTTTGGCAACCTACATGGCGAGTTTACCATCGATCACTCCTACTCTCACACCTACCCTTACTTCAACAATCACTCCGACTCCGACTCTTCCTTCTATAGAGGAAGTTGCTCAAAAATACAAAAACGAGATTCGCCCGCTTTTAGCCAAATTAAATACAGCAGAATCAGTCAGCGAATATACATTACCAGCCTCTTCGACTTGGCAGATCCATTTAATCCCTTCCAGTGAGAGGGAATATTTGTTCCAGTATCTACTTTTTGGTGATCAAAAGTTTGGCAATCCCGATGGTCAAACCCAATTATTTATAACCTATTCCTATCAACGGGAGGGGTGCTTAAGTATCACTGGATTGGGATGCGACGTAGAAAAAGTAAAAATCATCAGCCGGTTGTATATCAAAGAAGGAGAATCGTATTATCAATTGGAAGAATTATCGCCAGGAAGTGGAGGAATTGGAGCCCATTCCTGGGAGGAGATTATTATACGGTCAGTAAATTCATATAAAACATTAGGAGAACAAACGCAAAAAATCGAAGAAAAAATGGAGACCTTAATGTTGTATATCGGTGGTGTTGGTCCAAGATCTGACAATACTCGGCACAGAATTTTTCAGCCTGCATTTAATGCCCAGATCGCGATCTTGAAACTCGTGCTCTCCAGCCCATACTTGTCTGACCGAAGAGCCGCGCTTGATTCCCTTCAATGGATCGGCCCCGATGCGGTGGATGCTGTTCCGGAGATAATAAATGCATTGTACGATGAAGAGGATCGTGTGATTAGTATCGCTATCAGTGCGCTTGGAAGAATCGGACCAGGAGCAGTTGCTGCGGTTCCAGATTTGATGCAGATATTTCAAGAAAAGAATAAGTGGTACAGTTGCGATGCTGCATATGCACTTGGAAGTATCGGGGAGGGAGCCTTTGAATCCATTCCCGTGTTGATCGCTGAGATTGAAACGAATGGTAAATGTCTGAAAAAGGCTGCAGAAGTATTGGGGCAATTTGGGGAAGCGGCAGCACCGGCTGTTTCTTCATTAATAAAATTACTTAATAACGAAAACGACGAGATCAGAGAATTAACTGTCAGAGCCTTAGGAAATATCGGTGAACCTGCCTCGGAAGCAATACCATCATTGATCAAAAGACTCGATGACAAAAATAAAAAGGTCTGGTGTGGAGCGGTTGTCGCGCTATCCAAAATTGGGAAAATTCCCGCTGAGACGGCTCCAACTTTAGCAACACTTTTGGATCAAGGTTACTGTATGGGGGCGCTTATTGACACATTGGAATTAATGGGTCCTGATGCAGCTCTAGCGGTTCCCGCACTCATCAAAATCCTTGATCATGAGTACATGTCGATTTCTGCAGTAAAGGCGCTGGGTGCGATAGGCTCAGCAGGAATTGAAGCTATTCCGGCTTTGATTTTTATGCTGGAAACAGGGAATTATGGAAAAAGAGAAGCTGCCCAAAAAGCCATGGTACAAATCATCGGTCAGGACCTTGGTAATCAACCTGCAGCCTGGCGGCAATGGTGGGGTGAAAATAAACCGTAATTATTGTATTCTTAATGCAAGAGTAATATATGGTGAGTTTGAATCAACTCTGAACAATAACTGCTTGACCCCGGTTGTGTCGAAATGTCGTATGTTCAATCAGGCGCGCACCATCGCCGACCTTGCTGGCTGTGAGCCAACCGCGCAAACCCCTTTAGCTGAACCATTGCAATACTGGCTGACCTTGAATGTAAGCAACGCATTCTATTGCCCGTTTTCAACATTCCATTACTCTTTTTCAACCTACCATTTTTCAACCTACCCCTTGACACATACTGTATAATACTTTAATTACCTTGATTCATTTGAATAATCTGATTACTTCTCTTTATTCTTAAAAACCCTACCTTTGGCAACTTATCCGATTATTGTAATTTTAACAATAATTGGTCATATAATCATAAGTTGAAAAGCAAATAAAAGAAATCAACGTTATTTACCGAGTAACCATAAACTTAAACAATATTGAGCGCGATGGAGAGATTTATGGAAAGCAGATCGACAATAGCAACGACTGAACCGCTTCTGGAAGTAAAGGGTCTGAAAACCTATTTCTATACAGAAGACGGGATCGTCAAAGCTGTAGATGGTGTCGATTTTTCGGTTAAAGCGGGAGAGGTTTTAGGCATTGTTGGCGAATCAGGTTGTGGCAAGAGCGTTACCTCATTATCGGTTATGCGCCTGGTCGGAATACCTGGGAAAATCACAGGCGGAGAAATTCTTTTCGAAGGAAAAGATCTGCTTAAACTTTCTGAGGAAGAAATGACAAAGATGCGCGGTGACCGCGTTTCGATGATCTTTCAACAACCCCAATCCAGCTTAAACCCGGTGTTTCGCGTTGGTGACCAGGTGGCAGAAGTATTACAGATCCACAAAAAGATGAATAAGAAGGAGTCTTTTCAAAAAGCAATTGAACTTCTTACTCTGGTTGGGATTCCTGACCCAACACGAAAAGCCTACGCATACCCGCATGAAATGTCAGGGGGGCAGGCACAGCGAGTAATGATCGCCATGGCGTTGGCTCTTTCACCAAAATTATTGATCGCTGATGAACCAACCACTGCGCTTGATGTAACAATCCAGGCACAGATTTTAGATTTAATACGCGGACTGCGAGAGAAAATAAACACCGCTGTCATACTGATCACACATGATTTGGGAGTGATTGCAGACATTGCCGAGCAAGTGGCGGTGATGTACGCTGGTGAGATCGTAGAGTACTCAGGGGTAAAACCGCTGTTTGGCACTCCACTGCACCCTTATACGCAGGGGCTGATCGGTTCGATCCCGGTTCTCGGGAAAGTCGTTGAGCGGTTGGATGTCATCCCAGGGATCGTTCCAAATTTAATCGATTTGCCCAATGGCTGCCGTTTCTCTCCCCGCTGCCGTGCTCGTATTGAAAATCATCTTGATATTTGTGGTCAGGTAAAACCAGATCTCACAGAAGCGCTTCCAGGGCATAAAGTGAGCTGCTGGTTGTATCAAAACACTGACGGACACCAATCACCTGTTCAATTGTAATTTCGAACGAGGACTTGAAGAGGATCTATGACTGAAGCCAATCTGCAACATCGTGAACCTCAAAAAGATTTTTTGGCTGTAAAAAACCTTAAAAAATATTACTCTGTACGTGGTGGTGTATTTCAAAGAGTCGTTGCCCAAGTACAAGCCGTAGATGACGTCAGTTTCACAATTAAGCCCGGTGAGACATTGGGTTTGGTGGGTGAATCAGGGTGTGGTAAGACGACTATAGGACGGACAATCTTACGGTTGACCGAACCCACAGCTGGTTCCATTGAATTTGACGGTGCAGAGCTTTTTAAATTAAAAGGTGCAGAATTAAAGGCAGTTCGCCGCGATATGCAGGTCATTTTCCAGGATCCATATGCCTCCTTGGACCCCAGGGTTTCGATTGGTGAATCTATTATGGAGGGCTTGGGAATCCATAATATTGGTGACACGAAAGAACGCTACGAAATTACCCTTGCCACCCTAAAAAAAGTGGGACTGGAAGAGTATCATGCCAGACGCTATCCGCATGAATTTTCTGGCGGTCAAAGGCAGCGTATCGGCATTGCCCGGGCGTTGGCGCTGCGCCCCCGCTTTATTATCTGTGATGAACCGGTATCCGCGCTGGATGTCTCTATTCAGTCCCAGGTGCTGAACATCCTGAAAGATTTACAGGCAGAATTTGGACTTACATACCTCTTTATCGCTCATAACCTGGGGGTGGTCGAACACATTTCCAACCGTGTGGCGGTTATGTATTTAGGCAAAATGGTTGAATTGACAAACCGGGACGAATTATTCCGTAATCCTTTACATCCCTACACCAAGGCATTGATGTCAGCGATCCCGATCCCCGATCCCACCTTGAAGCGAGAACGGATCATCTTAAAAGGAGACGTACCTAGCCCAATTAACCCGCCAAAAGGCTGCCGTTTCCATCCCCGCTGCCCGGTGGCAATCGCGGAGTGCAATAAAAATGAACCACCTTTCCTCGAAATCAACCTTGGTCATGCAGTGGCCTGTTGGGTTGCCCAGAGGTTGAAACTATGAAATAAAAATCACACAAAAGGTGTTGATCTTGACCCCAAGGAGGTGAGGCAATAAGAAAAAATATTGTTCGCTCAAATGAGTTTCCATGTGGAAACTCGATTTTGCCCGATTTTTTGGAGGAGAAAATAATGAAACAGAAAAAAGTACTTGCTTTGTTTAGTGTCATCGTAATCGCAGCTATGTTTTTAGCAGCATGCGTTACAAAGACACCCGTTGCTACACAAGCCCCCGTGGTGACTGAAGCCCCGGTCGTTGCTAATCCGCTGCAGATCACTCTTTCTTTCCGCGTGGTTGACCGTGCCTACCTGCCTTCGCCTGATAAAGTAGCTCAGGAAATTCAGGCTCAATTGAAAGAGGTGGGTATTGTTGTCACACTTGAGGAAATGGAATCCGCCGCATTCATAGATGCCACATCAGCTGGTCAGAAACCATTCTATCTGCTTGGATGGAACGCCGATTATCCTGACGCTACCAACTTTTATGACTATCACTTCGGCAATGCCAACAACAAGCAGTTCGGGAATCTCTACCAGGACATGGTGGATGAAATTTCAGCAGCAGGCAAGCTCTCTGATGCAGACGCCCGTCAGACTCACTACGACACGATCAATCAAATGCTAAAAGACTACTTAATGATGATCCCTGTTGCACATGGTGGCTCTTCGACTGCCTACCAGGCGAATGTAGTGGGTGCACATTCCAGCCCGCTTGGCAACGAGAACTTCAGTGTTGTAAGCAAAGGAACCGACACATTTGTCTGGATGCAGAACGGCGAACCCGCCTCTCTGTGGTGCTCTGATGAAACTGACGGCGAGACACTGCGCGCCTGCGAGCAGGTTTATGAATCCCTGCTGGCCTTTAGCGTTGGTGGTACAGACGTCATTCCTGCACTCGCAGAAAGCTACACTCCAAACGCAGATTTGAATGAGTACACTTTCACATTACGTCAAGGTGTCAAGTTTCACAATGGCGCCGCATTTGACGCCAATGACGTTGTTGCTTCTTATGTTGCCCAGTGGGATGCTGCCAGCCCGAATCATGTTGGCCGTACCGGCACCTTTGAGTACTTCGGTGCTTTCTTCGGTAGTTTCGTCAACGCTGAAGCCGCGACCGTATCCCTGACCGATACCAATGGATTGCTCTCCATGGTTTCTCCGGATTGTGAATATGGTGGTGAATTTAAATCCATCGAAGCCGTCGACGCCAACACTGTCAAGTTCACCCTCTGCTTCCCTGATCCCGCCTTCCCTTCGAAGGTTGCCTTTACCGTCTTCAATATTCAGGATAAAGATTTCCTCGATTTGAACAACGGTGATTCAGTGAAAATGAGCGGATCTCCTAATGGCACAGGTCCATATATTGTAAAAGCATGGAACCGTGGTGACAAAGTGGTCTTTGAAGCCAATCCCAATTACTGGGGTGATAAAGCGCTCACCCAGAACCTGATCTTCCGCTGGTCTGAACAATCGGCACAACGATTGCTCGAGCTCCAGGCTGGAACTGTGAATGGAATCGACAACCCAGGGCCGGATGATATTGCGACAATCGAGGCTGATTCTAACCTCAAGCTCTATCCTCGCGAGGGGTTCAATATCTTCTATATAGGTTTTAACAATACGATTCCACCCTTTGACAACCCGGATGTTCGCCTTGCCATTTCTTACGCGATCGACCGCCAAAGGATTGTAGAACAGTACTATGCGAAGGGTTCAAGCGTGGCAATCAATTTCGTCCCGGCGTTCCTCAAGCCCGGCGCCAGCCTCGACAACCCCTGGTTTGATTTCGACCAAGCCAAGGCCAAAGAACTTCTTGTTAAAGCCGGTTATACCGTATCTAAATAGCAACACAAGTTAATTAAATGGGTGGGGTTGGGTTACCAACCCCACCCAAAACAGATTATAGCGAGAGACACATCATGCCTCAATTCATCGGCCGCCGTTTACTCTTATTAATCCCTGTAATGCTCGGGGTAGTATTAGTCACTTTTATAATTGTGCGATTGATCCCCGGAGACCCGTGCGTGACAATGCTTGGTGAACGAGCCACGCCAGCAAAGTGCGAAGCATTTTTAGAGCGTTACGGGTTAAATGATAATATTGCCGTGCAATTTGGCCGTTATCTGGTCAACCTTGCCAAGGGGGATTTTGGCAACTCGATTCGCTTCACTCGCCCGGTGGTGGATCTGATCGCCGAACGGCTGCCGCTTACGATGGAATTGACAATGCTGGCGATGTTGTTTTCCACTGTTGTCGGGATATTTCTCGGAGTTATCTCTGCGATCAAACGAAATACGATCATCGATACAATAACCATGATCATCGCGAACATTGGAGTCTCTATGCCAGTCTTCTGGTTAGGACTGCTACTGGCTTACTTTTTCGCGTTAACACTAAAAGGAACACCGTTTGCGCTTCAACCCTCAGGGCGCTTTTCGGCAGAAATGGCGCTAATACCGCTTGCAGAAGTTTGGGGGCTTACCAATCTAAAAGGCATTCAAAAATTCGTTGTTGAATTAATGTCCAACACTGTTTTAATCAATTGCATTTTTACAGGTAACTGGTCCATTTTTTGGGATTCTCTCAAGCATTTAATTCTTCCGGCTGTGGCGGTTGGCACCATCCCGATGTCGATCACTGCCCGCATGACCCGTTCTAGTTTGTTGGAGGTTATGGGGCTTGATTACGTTCGCACTGCCCGAGCAAAAGGGTTAATCGAACGAAAAGTCATTTCAAAACACGCTATGCGTAATGCCATGATTCCAATCGTGACCATTATTGGAATTGAAACCGGAAGTCTACTCTCAGGGGCAGTATTAACTGAAACTGTGTTTTCACTGCCCGGTGTCGGAACGGCTTTGATCGGGGCGATTCTTGCAAGGGATTACCCGGTCATCCAAGGTTTTACTTTGGTTATTGCATTTATTTTTGTTTTAGTTAATCTCATTGTCGATCTATCGTATGCGTACCTTGACCCGCGCATTCGGTTGGAATAAGGTGGTGTTACCGTGGATAGCCCTTCGAAAGTAACCACAGAATTCACTAGCCAACGCCGGTCACCTGCCCGCGAAGCCCTTCGGCATCTTTTCCGCCATTCTTCAGCCAGAGTTGGAATGATCATTCTGGGATTTCTGGTGTTGGTTGCAATATTTGCCCCCCTGATCGCACCCTATGACCCAACCGAATTATTAAAGACTGAAAAAAGACGATCTCCCCCGTGCATTCACCTGTTGGGATGCCCGGCAGACCAGGTAGAACATATCTTTGGAATTGACGGTAACAGCCGCGACCTATTTTCTCGAGTCGTTTATGGATCCCGGTTGTCACTCCAGGTTGGTTTAGTCACAATGACCTTTGCTATTTTGATCGGTGTGATAATCGGTTCCATTTCCGGATTTATCGGCGGCTGGCTGGATAACTTATTAATGCGCATCATGGATGTACTGATGGCGTTTCCAAGTTTGTTGCTGGCGATCGCGATCGTTTCGGTATTGGGTACAGGATTGATTAATGCCCTGTTGGCTATCGGTATTGTGTCCATTCCAAGATTTGCCAGACTGGTCCGCTCTACAGTTTTATCAGTGAAGGAGCTTGAGTATGTGCAAGCTTCAAGAGCGCTAGGGGCTTCACCGATGCATATTTTATTCAAACGAGTATTGCCTAACGCGATCACCCCATTGATTGTTCAGGGAACACTTGGAATTGCTACCGCAATCTTGGATGCAGCCGCACTTTCGTTTTTGGGTTTAGGAGCTGAGCCTCCCCGACCAGAGTGGGGTTTGATGTTGGGAGAGGAAAAAAACAGCATTTTTAATGCTCCCCACCTTGTGATTTTCCCAGGTATCGCTATCATGCTTACCGTGTTAGGTTTCAATTTGCTTGGAGATGGTTTGCGCGATGCACTCGATCCCAGGTTAACCCGATCTGGATCTTCATAATAATTAGTTTTAATTGTGCCAGCCGAACTCCGTAATTAGGAGATCGGCTTTTTTTTCTGTCATGTTCTTCGGGCATCAATTTGATATTGGAATGGGCTGAGTTGCCTGCAGCGCGTCCTTCAATTTCAGCAATACAGCCTTGCGGCCTTGCAACATCAATTTGTATTCAGAATTGCCTGTCCTGCAATCCTCCAGTTGGTTGTAACTTCACCCTTCGTTGTCCTACCGCTACCGAGGAATTTTCGTGTCTGAAGCAGAATATCGGGAATTAGAGCCCAAAACACTTTGTAGCTTGCCATCACGTTGAACAATTCTAATAATAACGCACCTGTCCGTTTGAAGTCTTTCATTACTCATGAGAGTCTGTCCAAGGTTATGAATGACAACCTCTTGAGTAATTAGAATGGTCAAACAGATTGATGAATTATATCCCGTAGACGATCACGCCGCCCAGAAATCCAAGGACGCTTGCAAGTGCAAAAGGTGCAAAATATGCCAACAAATAAAACACTCGTGCGGTTTTTGGTGTCGAACAGATCTGGTTTCCGCCATCTGATCAACACCGTAATCGTTGTTATTAGAAACAGAATCGAAGCCAGTATAATTTTTGCCACATGGTTGGCAGCATTGCCATTGTAGTATTTGAGATTATCCATTATTCCCGCAGCGCCCGCCACAATTGTGCTGACCACCGCTAGAGAGAGATTGGCAAATGCCACCTTCTCAAGAATACCGCTCTTTCGAATGACCGCCAACAGGATGAAGAAAAATGCTGAAAAGGTCAACGCGATTGGAAAATGAACCAATAGCGTATGCAAGGGGTGTACTTGTGTGATTGCGTGAATGATTTGTTGAATCAGACCATGATTTCCTCCTTGAAATAATTACAACCCTATCTTCGGGTAATAGTTCGTTTATTGATAAGAGGATGGGTTAACTTGACCTGTATCAAATTCCAATAAATGTCGGAGAAATTAATTATTTTTTTCACCTTACAAAAAGGTAATGGTTACTTGATCAAAAGAAAAATCCCCAAAATTATTATGATCAAGATTGTGACCCAGGCCCAACCTTTGGGGTCAGAAGCGCCATTGCCAATCCCGATTGGTTTTATGCGAAGAAGAGGTAAATCAGAAATTTTCGGAGTCAGTTCATTATCGGAGATTTTGTAAGGATTATAGCCCTCAAAAAAACCGGCAAATCCCGCATTTTTTAAGACTTGTCGAATAACTATCCTGCGTACTTCCGGGTCATCTTCTACCTCAACATGACCATAAATGGCTCCACCCGGGAGGATAACTTCAATATCCGGCGTGACCAATATATTTTTATACCAGTCAGAGGTCTTGCGCCCACCCGAAACGAAATAGACGTAACCATCTTTTAGGGCATAGTTGACTGGGGCATAGTAAGTCTTCCCTGATTTTCGTCCTGTTACCTTGAGCACCATGATGTATCCGCTCAACGGGTTGAATAGGAAAGGTCCAAACCCCAGACGAAACATGGGAACCATGAAAAACTTGTTGAGAAACCAAAAAATCCTTCGCATCAACGGCGGCATTATCGCCCCTCCCTGATTAATGGTTCTTGGCTGAACCAGCAGCTTCTACATGTCCAACCATTTCTTATTATTATGAATCAAAATCTCAAAATAATCTATCGCTTTAAATGCATTTACACTGATTCCTGATCCGTTCGCAAGAATCCCATCAATACCCAGGGAAAGATCGCAAAAAAACCGGCCAAAGCTGGTCCTCCTAAACCTGTGATCAATGCCATAACAATAGTCGTAGTCGCTGTGATAGTGTAGGAATACACAGCCCAGCGATCCGGGATTCCCAAAGGTTTTTCATCTATTTTCTTTGTGATCATGTAATAAAGACCCACTGCTGAAAAAGTTGTCAGCCACCAGCCTGCGAAGTTTTGCAGTGGAATTCCAAAGTAAGCGCCTTTCACCTCCCAAACCCAATTTCTCCCTATAACCATGATCGGATCCATTGCTACATCCCAGGCGGTCATGATCACGCCGCTAATCGCAGCCACAACCAGCCCCTTTTTCAACCCTTTCCATGCCGTTGGAATGATACGATCAGCAATGATCATTGAAGGATAAACCATGAACGTCCATGCCAACGGGATCAGATAAGGCACCAAGCCAAGAAATTTTGGCCCAAGTTTATCTGAGTAATGATACGAACCGTAGACCAAACCGGTTGCAACCCCAAAACTTTCAAATGCCAAGCCGGTAATAAAAACGATTACCACAAAAAATGCGGCTTTTCTCCATCCTTCCCGCTGTCCGGCGTGGAGTACTGCAAAAACAAACGATGACACTGTTAAGAGGGGTGTCAACGGGAGACCAGGAGATATTTTCAGCCCAAGGGTTAACATACCCCACAAATAACCCAAAATAGAAATATTAAGAAAAATCAGCGTAATGTGGCGTAATGTCATCAAAAATACCCTAAAATATATTTTGTTAATTACTTGATCTTTACCACAACAGAATTCAATGTCATTAAAGAACCGTCTGCCATACTTAATTCAGACAATTCCAGTCTGACGACAGAACCTGGTGGAAACACTGGCAAAGTTACCAGGTTGTTAAATATTGCGGGTGCGCCCATGTCGGTCGCTGAAACCATGAATCCTGAGTTGAACAGTTCAGCTCCGCTGAGATCGAGTACTTTGAAGGATAAATTATTCTCAAATGGACCGATCGGCATCGACCCTCCGATTTGAACCGTCGTTTGAACCTCACTACCGTCTGCTGGAAAATCGATATTAATCGACCGTGCTTTTCCGGTTGCAGACATTGAGGATTGTGCAGTAAGTGTCACCGTCTCAATAAGCAGCCGATAGGTTTGTTCAACAGCAAAGGAAGGTGCGACCAAAGCGTCGCCCACACTGTGGATGACTGCATTAACAATGATCTTGCCGTTTTCGATTGCAACCGAATTGATGATCGGACGGTCATCAAGGTATCTGTCACCTGCTTGATAGAATTGATCCCTATTGCTGGCAACCACAACCAAAGAGACAAATACGCCCGTCCCGCCGCTGCTTTCGGCAAGAAAAACAGCAGCGTCTTCGATGCCGTCTCCATTCAGGTCTCCGAAAGCGAGTTGAGGTTGAAGCGCGACAGAATAGGTCCCTGTAGAATCAGTCCCTTCATAATTACCGTTGGTGAGTTGCACGGATTTTTGTAACTTCGGGGCGTAATAAACCGAATTCATCAATGCGTCTGCATCCAAACCGGGTGCAACAACAGTTTGTGATGGTTCTACGATTGCAGTGAGTTGGACCAACGTTGTGGGTTGCGGGAGTGCTGTCGGTGTGGGGATCATCGGCGTGCATGCGGTGAGTATAAGAATAAAACTGATCAACAGGAATCTACAAATTTTCTTCATAATAAATACTCCTTAGTTCCCAACCTTAATATTTTCTATTAATCTGTCAAACCACTTGAATATCAGAAAAATAAAGCGTATAATGTGTACATTGGTGGTAAATAGTGGGTCAAAGTGGAGCGCCGGACAATAATCCGGCGTTCGCCATATCTACGAAAGGTAGAACTAATGTTCCCGTTTTTTGTCGGCACCTACGAACACAACATCGATGAAAAAAACCGGATAACCTTCCCGGCTCGTTTTCGCGAGCAGTTAGGTGAAGGCGCTTACATCATTCGTGGGTTCGACAATAACCTTGTGGTTATGCCTTCTACTCGTTTCAAACAACTTTCCGATCTTGTCAATGCCCTGAACTTTGGTGACCCGGATGTTCGCGATTTTCAGCGTCTTTTATTCTCTAATGCATCCGAGATCGAATTCGATAAGAATGGTCGATTCATCATACCTCAAAACCTGCGCGGCTTGGCGAAAATTGACGGCGCGGTTGTTGTTCTAGGTTCAGGCGAAAAGATCGAAATATGGTCGCCTGAACTTCTTAGAAAACGGGAAGAACATTTTGAGAGCCCGAATGCAGTTGCGGAGCTCGCCAAGAAGTTCAACCTGTCATTCTGATGGCTGTGATGATAGACAGCGGAATTAACCCACCGCATGTCTCAGTTCTTTACCAACAGATTATAACTGCTTTGCGTCCAGAAAGTCCGGGGCTTTACGTTGACGCTACAATCGGAGCTGGAGGACACGCTTGGGGAATCCTCACTCAAAGTTCGCCAGATGGAAAACTTCTTGGTCTGGACCTTGATCCTCAGGCGCTAGAAATCGCTCGCCAGCGCCTGTTGTCATTCTCTAACCGGGTGCGATTAGTTCACTCCTCCTACACTGCTCTCTCCACCGAATTGCTGACGTCAGGCTGGGACCACGTTGACGGCATCGTCATCGATCTGGGTGTTTCCTCGATGCAAATCGACTCTCCCGAACGTGGCTTCTCCTTCCTCAAAGATGGGCCGTTGGATATGCGTTTCGACCCGTCCCAGTCCGTCAGCGCAGCCGATTTGGTGAACCACGCCCCCGAAGAGGACCTCGCGGATTTACTGTGGCGGTACGGAGACGAACGCTCATCCCGCCGGATAGCCCGCGCTATCGTTCAAGCTCGTCCACTCCGCACGACTCTGGAACTGGCGACGGTCATCGCCAAAAACGCAGGCAAACCCGGCAAGATCCACCCGGCGACCCGGTCGTTTCAAGCGCTGCGGATCGCGGTGAATCGTGAACTCAATTCATTGTCAGATTTCTTGCCTCAGGCAATCCAGGTTCTCGCGCCGGGCGGCAGACTAGCGATCATTTCCTTCCATTCGTTGGAAGACCGGATCGTAAAACAGTTTTTCAGGCAGGAAAGTCGGGATTGCATCTGTCCAACAGAACAACCTGTTTGCACTTGTAATCACAAGGCGTCAATCATCGAGATCACCCGGCGCCCTATCGAAGCTGAAGTTGAAGAAACAAAGAAAAATCCACGATCTCGCAGCGCCAAATTGCGGGTAGCAGAGAAAAAAATTGAGAATCTAACATGACTGTTTCAAACGAAAGGACGACCAGAAGAAGAAAGCGCGCTAGTGTAAAGACCAAATTTACACAAGCCTTCAAACAAGCCCCTTGGCGAAACCAGGTCCAATACGCGGGTTTATTTCTGCTTGTTTTGGTGGTCATCCTACTGGTGGCTAGTGTCTATTTGAGCATTAGCGGTAGAGCCGCTGCCGCAGGGTTAAGCGCCTACCGTTTGAATTTGGATCGTCAGGATCTCGAGCGACAGATTTCTGATCGCAAGGCGCAGATCGCGCAATTGACGTCCGCTGTTGTGATGGAAGAACGCGCAAAAGCCATGGGTTTCAAACGCATCGACCCTTCTCAAGCCATTTACATTTCTGTCCCTGGTTACGCCGGCAGACAGCCAGTAGTCTTGGCTGCCCCTCCAGGTATCGATGATTCACATCGCTCGCTCGTTCTCCCTGGATATCGCCAATCATTATGGGATTGGCTCTTTCAGGGAATAAACCGTTTAAGCGAAAGTGTCGGAGGGAGATCACAATGACTTTCTTCGGCAAACTCACCAGAATCAAGGCTTTAGGAATTCTGCTTTCTGCATTCGTCCTGGTCATCGCGATCCAGATGATCCGCATTCAAACCAGCACTCATGCGGAATACCTCGATAAGTGGGCGAAAAATTATGGAGTCGAGGTTCGCACTATCCAGTCAGAGCGAGGGTATATTTATGACCGCTGGGGTCATTTGCTGGCTGGAAACAAAGAAGTCTATGAAGTAGGTGTTGAACTTCAATACGCAAGAAACCCGGCGGCAATAGCCTCTGCCGTGGCTTCTCTATTCGGCATTGATTACAACGAGGCATTCGCTTCAGCCAGCATGCCATTTAACGCCTCAACCAGCGTATATATCACGCTCGCGGATTTTATACCTTCAAATCAAATCGAACAATTGGCGCAGCTAAAGAAAAATTACGAGAATGCCAATCCATTCGGGGATGATCCGGCCCTTCCATCATTGAGAGGCCTGGTTTGGACACCTCACTTGCAGCGCATCTACCCGGAAGGCACTTTAGCCGCAAACGTCCTTGGCTTTTACACCTATTTTGACCGCGAAAACGGGAAGGGGTATTTTGGTGTTGAAGAGAAATATGACGACCTGCTGGCAGGGGTCAAACAGAAAGTACTTATCCAGTTGGATCCCTATGAAATGCAAGAGATCCCAACAGCGCCAGCTGGCGCCAGCCTCGTTCTGACATTGGATCGCGAAATTCAGAGTACAGTCGAAAAAATCCTTGATACCGCGGTTAAAAAAAATGGAGCCGCGAATGGCACAGTTATCGTGATGGATCCCAAAACTGGCGAGATCCTGGCTATGGCAAGCACTCCCCGTCTAAACCCCAACACTTACTGGGATTACGAAAAAGTGTTTACTCCCGGAATTCCTTTCAACAAAGCAGTCAGTCAAGTTTACGAACCAGGCTCGATTTTCAAGATTCTCACTATGGCAAGCGCATTGGATGCAGGTACCGTCAAACCCGATACTCCCTTCATCGACACCGGAATCATTGAAGTCGGTGGATGGCCTATCTACAACTGGGACAGAGGTGCCTGGGGCGCCCAAAACATGGTCGGTTGCATGCAGCACTCCTTGAATGTCTGTCTTGCATGGGTTGCCACTCAGATTGGACCCACGCAGTTCTATGAATACTTGAACCGCTTCGGCATCGGCCACCGCACCAACATCGATCTGGCTGGTGAAGAAGCCTATCCACTCAGCGAGCCGGGTGATCCCATGTGGTACACCGTAAGTCTTGCCACGAACTCATTTGGTCAAGGTGTGGCAGTGACCCCTATTCAAATGGTGATGGCCGCTTCTGCGATTGCCAACAATGGTAAAATGGTCGCTCCGCACATTCTTCATGCCTACATCCAGAATGGACAGCAATATAATACAAATCCCCAAATTGTTGGAATGCCTATCACCGCAGAAACTGCACAAACGCTCACCCAAATGCTCACAATCTCGCTTGAAGAAGAATCTTCCAATGCATTGGTTGAAGGCTACCGCGTGGCAGGCAAAACGGGTACTGCTGAAATTGCAGTAAACGGAAGGTATTCCAGTAATTCTACTAACGCTTCCTTCGTCGGCTGGGGTCCAGTTGATGATCCAAAATTTCTGGTTTACGTTTGGCTTGAAAAACCCAAGAGCTCCATTTGGGGTTCTGTGGTCGCCGCCCCGGTATTTCGGGATGTCGTGCAGGAATTGGTTGTTTTGATGAATATCCCTCCGGATGAGCTTCGTAAGAGCCTCCAGGGACAATAAGAGGAAAAAGATGTTAACGCTGGCAGATGTTATTGAAGCAGAACAAAATGTGCGACCTGACCGCGCTTCTCTGGGTATCAGCGAAGCCGTGGTGGATTCACGCCAATCTATACCCGCTTCCCTTTTTGTCGCAATTCGCGGTGAGAAGGTAGACGGTCACAATTATGTCTCTGCAGCTTTCAAGAATGGCACTCATCTGGCTTTGATCCAACGGGAGATTGACCCTTCGATTCCGGTTTTGGACCTCAGAGTTCCTTTTACGCAAGACACGGCTATTCCTGACCCTCCATTTGCCATTCGGGTCACAGATACAGTCATAAGTCTTCAACAGTTATCAGGACACTGGCGTAAAAAATTTGATTTACGGGTTTTGGGCATTACTGGCAGTGTCGGAAAATCAACCACCAAAGAATTGGTCGCTGAAGTGCTTTGCCAGCGTTATCGCACATTGAAAAATCAGGGCAACCTGAATAACGAAATTGGGCTTCCCCTCACTCTCCTGCGCCTGAGCGCCGGGTATGAGCGTGCGGTATTGGAAATGGGTTTCTATCAACTGGGAGAGATTAAATTCTTATGCAACCTGGCGTTACCGCACGTCGGCATTCTGACCAATATCGGTACTGTACATGCTGAACGCGCTGGTTCGCAGGAGGTTATTGCCCGCGGAAAAAGTGAGCTCGTTCAAGCCCTGCCCGCTGCGCCTACCGGGACTGCCATCCTGAATATGGACGATCCCTGGATCGTTCCCATGGCGAAAATCACGCATGCCAACGTTTTCTTTTATGGTCTCAATCAGGCTGCGGACCTTTGGGCTGATGAAATTGTCGGGCAAGGATTAAATGGCATACGCTTCCGTCTTCACTACCATGGTGAAAGCTTCACTATTCAGGCGCCAGTGATCGGTCAACACTCCATTCATACCGTCCTGCGTGCGGTGGCAGCAGGGCTTGTTGAAGGGCTTTCGATGGACGAAATTGTGCATGGGCTACAGCAAGCCAGCAGCCAGTTACGACTTGTTGCTGTGCATACAAAGCAAGGGGCATTATTACTGGACGATACTTATAATGCCTCACCTGAATCCACGCTCGCTGCGTTGAATCTGCTTAACGAACTTCCGGGGCGTAAAATCGCTGTACTCGGTGGCATGTATGAACTTGGTATGTATGAAGAAACTGGTCACGAGTTGGTCGGCATTCGTGCTGCTGAAGTGGCTGACCAATTGCTCACTCTTGGAGAACATGCCCGCATGATTTCCTCTGCTGCGATCAAGTCCGGTTTATCTTCATCCGCAGTAAATAATTTCGATGACTCGGCAGGAGTGGTTTCAGCCCTGCAATCATTATTAAAAGAAGGCGACGTCGTTTTGGTAAAAGGCTCACATGGTTTGAGAATGGACCGTATCGTCCAAGCCTTGGAGGTAGAAGAATGAAAGAAACTTCATTGGCGCTTGCGTTAAGCGGATTGGGGTTCATCCTCGCGGTTATATGGGGAAGTCCATTATTACGGATTTTGCGCCATTTCAGGCTTGGAAAAATGATCCGCGTTGATGGCCCCGACAGCCATATCACCAAAATGGGAACACCAACCATGGGAGGTGTTATGGTGATCGTACCGGTTGCAATCGTCTCAATTCTCTTAAATGCTGTCTCTCTTCTAGGACTAAATGTTCTTGGGCAGTCTATCTTGTTGCCTCTTTTGGTCATGGTGGCTTTCGGCATTTTAGGCGCAATAGACGATTGGGAAGGCATCCGAGGTCCTCGTCATGGCATGGGAATGCGTGCCCGTACCAAATTCTTCATTCAAGTAATTTTGGCAGTTGCGACAGCTTATGCTCTCAAGAATATTTTAAACGTTCCTCAAATGTACTGGCCGGGATCCAAAGCCGTTTTTGATCTGGGTATTTTGTACATCCCACTGGCCACCTTTGTGATCGTTGCAATGTCTAATGCGGTCAACCTCACCGACGGGCTGGATGGTCTGGCTGGTTTAATCTCTGCCACTGCCTTTGCAGCATACGGCGGTATTGCTTTGATGCAAGGCAATTTATTTGTCGGGCGTTTCTGTTTCACCATCGTCGGCGCGATTTTTGGCTTCCTGTGGTTCAACGTTCACCCCGCCATGCTCTTCATGGGTGATGCTGGTTCGCTCTCATTAGGCGCGTTGCTTGGCGTCATCTCATTAATGACCGGACAATGGCTATTGCTGCCCCTCATTGCGATCATTCCTATTAGCAATAATGCCAGCGTGATTTTACAAGTTGCCTATTTCAAAATGACAAAAGGAAAACGACTCTTTAAGATGGCTCCTCTGCACCACCATTTTGAGTTAATTGGTTGGAGTGAGACCCAGGTCGTACAACGTTTTTGGCTGATCAGTCTTTTGGCTGCCATGTTCGGCGTTGCGCTCGCCATGGCATAAGGATAAAAATGACAAATTGGAAAGGGAAACGCATTTTGATTATCGGAGCCGCCCGTCAGGGTCAGGCTCTGGCGCGTTTTCTTTCTCAACAAAGCGCGAAAGTCATTTTGAATGACAAGCGCTCCAAAGAGCAATTGAAAGGTGAAATGAGCGGGCTTCCAAAGATTGACATTGACTGGGTACTCGGAGAACATCCCCTTTCCTTGCTGGATCGGGTAGAGCTTGTTTGTGTTTCTGGCGGCATTCCGCTCAACCTGCCGATTATTCTTGAAGCGCAAAAACGAAAAATACAGATCAGCAATGATTCTCAAATCTTTATGGAATCTGTCAAAGCCCCCGTGATCGCTATCACAGGTTCAGCCGGAAAGACTACCACAACCACTTTGGTTGGCAGAATGGCAACAGAAGCCGCGGTTTCACCCCAAAAAGTATGGGTTGGCGGCAATATCGGTGTGCCTCTGGTGGAATACCTTGATGAGATCCATCCGATTGATATCGTCATTTTGGAACTTTCGAGTTTCCAACTGGAACAGATGACCGTCAGCCCGCATATCGCGGTGATCTTGAATATCACCCCCAATCACCTTGACCGGCATGGCACCATGCAAGCCTATACCGCTGCCAAATCACGGATTCTGCAATTCCAGAATTCGGAAGATATTGCTGTTCTTAACCGCGAAGACTCTGGATCATGGGAATTACGCAATCTCGTCAAAGGAAAACTGGTGACCTTTGGAATGCAACAACCTCCGATGGGTGAAACCGGTGTTTTCCTGAATAATGGGTTCATTACACTTCAGAGCAATAATGAAAATTATCCGATCATGCAGCATAATACCATTCAACTACGTGGGGAACACAACCTGCTAAACCTCCTGGCTGCCTGTGCAACTGCTTATGCTGCTGAATTCCCCTTTGAGGCAATGGTCAAAGGTATAGATGGATTTACAGGGGTCGAACACAGGCTGGAATTCGTGCGTACATGGAATGGCGTAATATGGATCAATGATTCCATCGCGACTGCGCCTGAACGCACTATGGCTGCCCTTCGTTCCTTCACTGAACCCCTTGTGCTTTTGCTTGGTGGACGAGACAAGAACCTTCCTTGGGACGAACTCGCAGAACAGATTCACACCCGTGTAGATCATGTGATCCTCTTTGGAGAAGCAGCCGAAAAAATAGCCTCTGCCATCGGGCATCCCCATTCTGAAGACAGATTGATCGATGTACACAAAACCAATCGGTTTGAAGATGCCTTGGAAATTGCTGCCAGGGTGGCACGCAAAGGTAATATCGTTTTGCTTTCTCCGGGTTGCACAAGTTATGACGCTTTTTGTGATTTTGAGGAACGTGGAAACATCTTTAAGAAATGGGTCAATCAACAGCCATGAATGAAACGATTAACACTTCATCGACACACCAGGCAAAAAAGAAGTTATCCTTCCGCGAGAACTTCGACCTTCCATTGACCATCACTGTCATCACCTTGTTTGCGTTCGGGTTACTCATGGTCTATTCAGCGAGCTGGCAGTTTGCCCGGTTCCAGGGCAACTCAGAATATGGGACTGTATTGCGGCAAATGGGCTACGGACTTGCTGGAATTGCTGGTGCGGCAGTCCTAACATTTATAGATTATCACCGTTTCCGCAAATTTATCGTCCCTGGGATGTTAGTGATCTTTGTTTTATTATTTGGGGTGTTGATATTCGGCAAGGAAACAGAATTCGGCGCAAAACGAGGGTTATTCGCCGGTTCTATTCAACCTTCTGAATTTGCAAAGTTGATGGTTATCGTCTACTTGAGCTTCTGGCTTGATAGTAAACGGGATTCATTCAATCAGATGTCATTTGGGTTGATCCCTCTCACGGTCATCGTTGGATTTACCGCCGGCTTGATCCTGGCTCAGCCAGACGTATCCGCTGCAGCCACTGTCGTCCTCTTGGGAGGTGTCCTCTTTTTCAATGCAGGCGGTAAGCTCCGCCAAATCCTGATGATCGTTGGAGTGACCGCAGTCCTGGGTGTCCTCGTAGTTCTGGTAAGCGCAACCGCATCAACCCGTTTGCATGACTATTGGAACGGTCTGCAAAATCCCCAACAAGCCTCTGATCATGTCAAATGGTCATTGGAAGCCATTATTAACGGCGGCGTCTTTGGCGTTGGCATCGGACGTTCCACGACAAAATTCATCGGTTTGCCGGTTGCCCCAACCGACTCTATCTTTGCGGTAATTGCTGAAGAAACCGGGCTCATTGGAGCTTTCTTCGTGCTCGTGCTTTATGTTGCATTTCTCTGGCGCGGTTTGACAATCGCCTATCGCGCCAAAGATGATCTCGGTAAGTGGCTCGCAGCAGGCATCACCTTGTGGATCGCTATTGAAGCAGCCATTAACACTGGTGTTTTGGTTAACCTACTTCCCTTCGCCGGGAATGCGCTGCCCTTGATCAGTTCCGGTGGCTCTAATTTAGTAACCACCTTTGCCGGTATCGGCATCTTGTTGGGAATCGCGCGTCAATCGAAGTTGGAGTCATCCACTTCAGAAAGGACCTCACCTCATGCGGTTGTTGATCTGCGCCGGGGGGACCGGAGGCGGAGTATATCCCGCCCTGTCCGTCCTGCAGGCTCTCGGTAATCGGGCGGAAGCCATTTTATGGGTGGGTGGTCAAGGCGGTATGGAAGCCGACCTGGTCGCTCAATATAACATCCCATATACATCCATCCCTGCTGCAGGTGTTCATGGGGTTGGTTTGAGTGCGTTGCCCGGCAATTTGATCAAATTAGCCAAAGGTACCCTGCAATCCCGCCGTATCCTGCATGAATTTCAGCCTGACGTGCTGTTCTTCACCGGCGGTTATGTTGCCGTACCAATGGCAATTGCCGGAACAAGCGTCAACAGCCTGGTCTACGTGCCTGATATCGAACCTGGGCTGGCGCTTAAATCCATCGCTCGCTTTTCCGATATCATCGCTTTAACTGCCGCAGAATCCCGCCAGTATTTTGGGTCGAAGAAGCGCATGGTCGTCACTGGTTACCCCACCCGCTCAGACCTAAACCAGTGGGACCGTGAGAGTGCGCGAAAAGAACTTCTGTTGAGTAATGACCTGCCAGTATTATTGATCATCGGCGGCAGCAAGGGCGCCCGTTTGATCAACCAGGCTGTCCTACCTCAATTGCCTGCCCTGCTTAAGAAATCCCAGGTAGTCCACCTCACCGGACAGGCTGATTGGCAGGAAGCACAAAATGTGAAAGGTTTATTGCCTGCGTCCATGGTGAAGCGTTATCATCCACATCCTTATTTGCACCAAGAGATCGGCGCAGCCTTCGCTTGTGCAGATCTGGTAATCTCGCGCGCTGGTGCATCCACGCTCGGCGAACTCCCGTTATTCGGTCTGCCGGCTATTCTGGTTCCATATCCATTCGCATGGCGTTATCAAAAAGTGAACGCTGATTATCTGGCTTCACACGGCGCTGTTGAAGTGATCGAGAATGCTTTGCTTAAAGAAAAACTTATCCCGAGCGTTGTCCGGCTGCTTGCTGACCAACCGGTATTGGCCAAAATGCGCGAATCCATGAACAAGTTGTCAGCGCCTTATGCTGCAACAAAGATCGCTGACCTGTTGGTCGAATTGAGCGTCAAAAAAACGGGAGAGGGGCAGAATAAATGATCAGTCTCCATGTAATGCTCTTCATCTTCATCATTCTCTTTGCAATCATCGGTGCGATGCGAGGTTGGGCCAAAGAATTATTGGTCATGTTCAGCGTAATTCTCGCTCTTTTCACGATGAATGTGCTGGAATCATTTGTGCCGTTCTTCAAAGACACCATAAAGGCATCACTTCCAGGCACGGTTTTCTGGATCCGCACAGCGATTCTATCGGCTTTGGTTTTCTTTGGCTACCAGACTCCAAAGTTACAGAAGCTCGCGGATAGCGGCAGATTCGTGCGCAATATGCTGCAAGATTCCTTACTGGGTGGTTTTCTGGGTGCGGTAAACGGTTACCTCGTCTTCGGAACTATTTGGTATTACTTGAACGCAGCAGGGTATCCCTTCTCCTTTGTGTTGGCGCCGGATCCTGTCACAGCGAATGGGATTGCTGCGATCAATTGGATCAATTACCTGCCTCCTGCATGGTTGATGGGAACACCTGCAATTTACTTTGCAGTTGTGATTTGTTTTGTCTTTGTATTGGTGGTGTTCATCTAATGAAACATATACACCTGATCGGCATCGGCGGCACCGGGATCTCATCGATCGCTCGTGTACTTCTTGAAAAAGGGTACATCGTGAGCGGTTCAGATCATGTATTGTCGCCCTTGGCCCTCGAACTGAAAAAGGTTGGCGTTGCAGTTTACGAGGGGCACGCACCCCAAAACATTCGGGGAGCTGATTTGGTCGTTCGGTCCTCTGCAATTTTGGATGATAATGTTGAGGTTCAGGCGGCGCATAAGCTTAATATTCCCGTCTTAAAACGGTCTGATTTCCTCGGTCGTCTGATGAAGGAAAATACTGGCATCGCCATCGCCGGGTCGCACGGAAAAACCACCACCTCAGCCTTAATGGCATGGTCACTCTATCGACTCGGACTTGACCCAAGTTACATCCTGGGCGGGGTCTCAAAGAATCTTGGCGTCAACGCCCATGCGGGATCTGGCAACTATTTTGTCATCGAAGCAGATGAGTACGACCGCATGTTCCTTGGATTAAGTCCCGACGTCATCTTAATCACGAATGTGGAATATGATCACCCTGATTGCTTCCCCACCCTTGCCTCTTACGTAGAGGCATTCCAGGAATTCATCAAGCGATTGAATCCTGGCGGCTTGATGCTCGCCAGTTACGAAAGTGTTTCGAAACTGAATTTGTTCGATGGCCTGCCTGAATCAACCAAAGCTTTTACGTATGGTTTGGAAGAAAAAGCAGATTACCAGGCGGTCAATCTCAAGCAAAACGGGATTGGCGGATTCACTTTTGATATTATTTTTTCAACACTAAGACAACCCATAACTTCTGTCAGTCTGCAAATCCCTGGCGAGCACAATGTGCGCAATGCACTCGGTGTGGTTGGTATCCATCATCAACTGGGAACAAACGTCCAGGACGCAGCGCAATCATTGGCTGAATTCAAAGGCACCGGACGCCGGTTTGATGTCGTCGGCGAAGTGGATGGAATCACCATTGTTGATGACTATGCGCATCATCCGTCCAAAGTCAGGGCTACTCTCGCGGCTGCTCGCTCTCGTTACCCGGGTCGCAGACTTGTTGCGGTCTGGCAGCCACACACATATTCCCGCACTCGGGCACTCGCGACGGATTTCATCCAGTCGCTTGTGAATGCTGACCAAATTATCGTATCCGAGATTTACGCTTCACGTGAAAAGCCGGAGAATTACTCATCATATGAACTGGTCCAAAAGATGGATCAGACAAAAGCTCACTATATCGCCGGGATGCCGGAAATTAGCGAATACCTGGTCAAAAACCTGCTTCCCGGTGATGTGCTTCTTGTTCTTTCTGCTGGTGACGCTGACCAGATTTGTAAGACCGTTTTGACTATCTTAAGTGAAAGGAAGGGTTAGAATGGGAGATCCCCGAAAGTCAAGCTACGATAATTCAAACATCGATTTTAATACCCCGCGTTACTTCTCTGATTTTCCACGCATTCAGGTCGCTCCTCAACGCCTTAATCGAGACGAGGAATTCAAATCGCTCAGTACTCCTGAAAGACAAGAGTTGCTGGAAAAATTGATTGATCGAGTAAAGACACTCTAGGTTTGCAAGGATGAAAATGCTGGATTTTGAGCGTTTAAAGAACCATTTTGGTAGCCGGTTGCAAGAGAACATCCGACTGGCGAACCATACCACCTCCCGCGTTGGAGGATTGGCTCGATTCTTCGTTGTCTCAAATTCAGCGGATCAGCTCGCATCGGATGTGGAATTCCTTTGGGTAAGTAATATATTCTTCTTGTTGTTAGGCAGCGGTTCAAATGTGTTGGTTAGTGATGCGGGCGTTGATGCTGTAGTTCTTCAGAATCGTGCGAAATCGATTTCGTTTGAGACTATCAACGCTCAACCCGTCATTTTGGCAGAATCTGGAGCCAATCTAGGGACGGTGTCCCGCGAAGCTGCTCAAAAAAGTTTCACTGGTCTTGAATGGGCTTCGACCATTCCAGGCACACTGGGCGGAGCAGTTTACGGTAATGCCGGCGCTCATGGCGGAGAGATGAGTGGAAATCTCATTTTGGCAGAAATCTTGCACCGTGAAAAGGGCAGACTGTCGTTCGATACCGAACAGATGGGTTATTCCTATCGTTCCAGTATTCTCAAGCGTCAGCCTGGTTCTGCGGTGATCCTCTCGGCAAAATTAGCTTTGCATCATGGAGACTCCGCAGAGATAAAGGCGGTCATGCAAGCCAACGCTGAAAAACGCCGCAAGACTCAGCCGACCGGTCCGAGCATGGGATCTATGTTCAAAAATCCGGTCGGAGATTACGCCGGACGATTGATCGAGGCGGCGGGATTGAAAGGAACGAAAATTGGTGGAGTTGAGATCAGCCCCATCCATGCAAATTTTATGATCAACAATGGCACCGCAAATGCCGAAGAATACCATCGCTTGGTTCTTTTGGTTCAAAACACGGTCCAAGAGAAGTTCAACATCAAACTTGACCTCGAGATCGAATTATTGGGAAAGTGGCAGGATTAGACATGTCAGAAAAGATGAAAATCGCAGTGATCTTTGGCGGCCGTTCAGGCGAACATGAAGTCTCTCTCATGAGCGCCCGTTCAGTGTTATCAGTGCTCAGCCCCGAAAAATTCGAAATCACCCAAATTGGCATCACGCATTCAGGAGCCTGGTTGACCGGTAAAAATGTCATCGAAGCTTTTGAGTCCAATTCATTCGATCATCTCTTACCGGTAGTTTTGCTGCCAGAACCTCGTAAAGGTTCCCTCTATGTACTGAAAGGCAATGTGCTTGAATCTCTGCCGCAAATGGATGTCGTGTTCCCGGTTTTACACGGAACTTTCGGAGAAGACGGCACAATGCAGGGGCTGTTTGAACTCGCAGATGTTGCGTATGTCGGTTGCGGTGTCCTTAGTTCAGCCGTTGGCATGGACAAGAACCTGTTTAAAGATGTCATGCGCGCCAACAATATCCCGGTCGTTGAATCCGTGCTATTAACACGATCCCAGATATCATCCTCAATGGATAAAGTGATCAGCAACATCGAAAACACTTGCCCTTATCCGGTTTTCGTGAAACCCGCCAACCTCGGTTCGTCAGTTGGTATCAGTAAGTGCACAAGCCGCTCAGACCTTATGGAAGGGCTGATGGAAGCCGCCCGTTTTGATCGCCGGGTGCTGGTGGAGCGTGGTATCAACGCTCGCGAGATCGAGGTTAGTGTGCTTGGCAACGAAAATCCCATCGCTTCCATTGCTGGCGAGATTCGCCCTATGGATGAGTTTTACACCTATGAAGCCAAATACCTTGATGACACGTCCGAGTTGATCATCCCTGCCCGGCTGGATGAAACCACAATGACCAAATTGCAGCAGATTGCCATTCAGGCTTTCCAGGTGATTGATGGCGCTGGCATGGCGAGAGTGGATTTCTTACTCGACCGCGATACCAATGAGATTTACTTGAGTGAAGTCAACACAATTCCAGGCTTTACCAAGATCAGCATGTACCCAAAACTTTGGGGAGCCAGCGGGATTTCTTACCCGGATCTGGTTGACCGTCTGATCTCATTAGCCCTGCAGCGTAAACAGGACCGAGATAACACAGAACGCAGTTTCAGGAGAAACGAGTGAGCGACAGAACAGCCCGTTCACCTCTTTCTAGAGCCGACCAGCTCCGTCAAAAACGGCAGCCGTCATCGCGCACACTCGTTACTCCGGTGAAGAAACCCGCGCCGCGTCCGGTTCAACGCGCCGCTGCGGTCACCACTCGCAGTTACCCTTACTCAACTCCCCTGCGCCAATCCGTAAATACTTCTCCGCGCCGCAAGATCTACCGGGTTGGAGCAAATGGCGTAGAGACCCGCTTGCCTTCTCTTCCAGTCATCCATTTCAACTGGCAGTGGCTTTCAGGCAGTCTTACTGTCATATTACTTGTCCTCGTTCTCCTGTTGACCAACCTGCCAGCTTTTGAAGTGAATTCAATGGACATCAAGGGTATCCAAAGGATTACCAACGCGGATGTCGAAACTATCCTCCGTAATTCAACTGGTTCGATCTTCACCCTGGATCGCCAGAAAACCATTGATTCCATTGCGATTGCCTTCCCGGAATTGACGGATATCCGCCTGCGTGTCGGATTATCTGGTACGGTCAATCTCTCCGTCCGCGAACGCCAACCCATCCTTGCCTGGATATCTGGCGACCAGACCCTCTGGGTGGATGCGGAAGGCGTTGTTATGCCGCCACGAGGAGATGCTGGTACTTTATTGACCATTCAGTCCGTTGACGCCGCGCCCCTCACCAAACCGGCAGTAAACCCCAAAAGCGCTCTGGATTACGCTATGCTCGTCCTTGAGCGTAAAACAACTCCCCTCACTCCGCAAGATGCGATGAACAATATCGATCCGGTTGTGTTAAAGGCTGCGATTGACTTGAGCGCTCAAATGCCCGCAGGAGCCACCCTTGTCTATGACTCCATCTCCGGTATGGGATGGCAGGACCCGCGTGGATGGAAAGTTTATTTTGGTCTTTCACTAGCAAATATCCAGTTTAAGCAGCTTGAATACCAGGCCATCGTTGACCGTTTGGGTCAGATGGGCATCACACCTTCAACGATCAGCGTTGAGCATATTGACGCACCGTATTATCGAACGGAGTAAGAGGATCTTATGGTTGATCCAATTGTCGTCGGAATAGACATCGGCACCACCAAAGTTTGCACACTAGTCGCTCGGTTGGAAGGCGAAAGTGACATGCGGATTTTAGGCGTGGGTATTGAGCCGTCACAAGGAATCAAAGGCGGTTCAGTCGTCGATCTCGCTGCTGCCTCACAATCTATCTCACGTTCCATCGAAAAAGCAGAGCGAACATCAGGGCTTGAGATCACTTCCGCCCTCGTCAGCCTGGCTGGCTCGCATGTTTCTGCCGTCAATTCACGCGGAGTCGTTGGAATCTCTGGCGGCGTCATCGACCAGGAGGATGTCTGGCGTGCATTGGATGCCGCCCAAGCAGTCGCCATCCCCCACAATCGCGAGATCATCCATGTCATTCAACGCGGTTTCACCGTGGACGGACAGGAAGGCATCCAAACCCCGGTTGGTTTCTCGGGTTATCGTTTGGAAGTGGAAGCCCACATCATCACCGCTGCCGCAGCGACTGTCGAAAATTTACGTCAATGTGTTCAAACATCCGGCGTTAATGTTTCACAATTCGTGCTCAACCCGCTCGCCTCGGCTGAAGTCGTTTTGAATAAGACCGAACGCGAAATGGGTGTGTGTGTTTGCGATATCGGCGGTGGCACCAGTGACCTCGCTATTTACATTAACGGTGATGTCTGGCACACCATGGTCTTGCCGGTCGGCGGTGCTCACATTACCCAGGATATCGCCGTCGGTCTGCGCGTCAGCCCCGATCAAGCGGAACAGGTAAAAAAGCAATACGGACACGCTATCAAGAGCGAGGTCAGCGAGGAAGAATTCTTCACCCTTCGCGCTTTCGGAGAAGAACAACCTATCCAGGTTAGCCGCCGTGATCTGGCGCACATCATTGAAGCCCGCGTTGACGAGATCTTCACCCTCCTGCAGCAAGAGATCCGGCGTTCTGGTTATGATGGGCTGCTCCCTGCAGGGATGGTCTTGACAGGCGGCACCAGCCTGCTGGCAGGCATCCGGCCGTTAGTCAGCCGTGTGCTCGGCATGCCAGTGCGCGTTGCCCGCCCTGAAAACCTGATCGGCCTGGTCGACCAGCTTCAGTCGCCCGCTTTTGCAACCAGTGTCGGACTGCTCAAATGGGCAGAATTAATGAACGAACCTATGGGAAATCCCACCCGCTCCAAATCAAAGGGGCATACCATCCCGGTCACCAATTGGGACGATATCAAGGGGTGGTTAAAACGTTTGTTACCGTAAGAAACCAGACACGCCAATGTCTGGACATTGATGAAGTTTAACCAACGGAGGAAATTACAATGGAGACCAACAACAGATCACTACCCAACATGCCTGTAAATCGCAGCCGCGCCACGGATGCAGAAAACAGGCCCCAAACCGAAGCGTTCGCTCGCATTAAAGTGATCGGAGTGGGCGGCGGCGGTTGTAACGCTGTCAATCGCATGATTGACGAAGGCGTTCAGGGAATCGAGTTCATTACTGTGAACACTGACGCCCAGGCGCTTGTCATGTCAATGGCGCAGACCAAAGTCCGCATTGGTGATAAGACCACCAGCGGTCTTGGCGCTGGCGGCAACCCGGATGTCGGTCGTAAATCAGCCGAAGAATCCTCTGAGGAATTGTACGAAACCCTCAAGGGCAGCGATATGGTCTTTGTCACCGCCGGTATGGGCGGGGGCACAGGCACAGGCGCCGCCGCTGTTGTGGCGCAGATCGCAAAGGAAGTCGGCGCTCTGACCATTGGCGTGGTTACCCGCCCGTTTACCTTTGAAGGATCCAAACGCTTGCAAGCTGCCGAGCAAGGTATCGCCCGCCTCAAGGAACACGCTGATACTCTCATCGTCATCCCCAACGACCGTCTGCTCCAGATCGTAGACCGAAAAGCCACTTTGCAGGATTCATTCAAGACCGCAGATGACGTATTGCGCCAGGGCATACAGGGAATTTCAGAGTTGATCACCGTCCCTGGTTTGATCAACCTCGACTTCGCCGACGTGCGCACCATCATGTCGGAGGGCGGAGCTGCCCTCATGGCAGTCGGTCGCGCCTCGGGTGAGGACCGTGCCCAAAAAGCCGCTGAGCAGGCTATCTCCAGCCAACTGCTAGACATTACCATCGACGGCGCCCGGGGCATCCTCTTCAACGTCACCGGCGGACCCAGCTTGACCTTGTTCGAGGTCAACCAGGCCGCTGCCATTATCAAAGAAACCGCCCACCCCGATGTCAACCTGATCTTCGGTGCCGTGATTGACCCGACAATGGGCGATGACCTGCGGATTACCGTCATTGCTACGGGTTTTGATCAGGCTGGCATTCGATCGGCCAGCAGCGCCCAGACTTCCCGCTTTGACCCAACTCGTATTGTTCAGCGCCCCACCATCGGCGAACCGATCGAAGTGGACGTAAACAGACGAGGAGATAGTGTTTTTGAGCCGCGCGTCATTGACACGAAAGACCTCAATGTACCCGCATTCCTGCGCAACCGTCTCAACGACAAATAAGCAGAGATTAAGGTTTATGGTTAAAGTTGATGTTGTTCCTCCATAGAACGACAGGCTCTCGCTTGGCGGGTTGAGTCTGTGCGAATGCATAAATTTCGGCTGGCGGTTGGTCACTGCCAGCCGTTTTCTAATAATACGAATTGGTTGTGTTTTAATCAGAACCGTTTTGAACGGATATTTGACATTTTTTTCCCAAAAAAACCTTTCCTCCCTTTTACTCTTCACTTAACGATATTTGTGACAATCCAATTTGGCGAGAATACTCCAATCGGATAGATCATGATTTGAAACATACTTCAATTCGTGAATGAACATTTTTCACAAACCTTTGCTTAACTCTCTTCATATTTTTGTTTTTTCTTGTAATATGTCGGTTTTAGTGATATATTCTGTAAAGTTATTGTAAGGTATTTTTACGGTAATTATATATCAATTCAATCCGATTATCGTTAAAATATCTTCAATCGTAATATCATTCGCTTAAGGAGAATAAAATGTTCAAGAAAAGTATGAAGACCCTGATTTTAGTCGTTGTCATTATCGCTCTCTCTGGATTCACATTTGCCTATGCCGCTGCTAACACTGTCAATAGTTCATATGCAGGCGATGGAGTTGGCACAGTTTCTGGTTACAATGTGACGAATGTCGTCTACAACCTCAACGCCATTAACCCTGCCAACATTGACTCCGTTTCATTCACATTGAACGCCGCTGCAAACCTCGTCAAAATACGCCTTGTAAGCGCTTCAACCACTTGGTACAACTGCAATACGGGCACAGCCATCACATGCACAACCGCTGGCGCAACTGTTGCTGCTGCGGATACACTACAAGTTGTTGCCTCCAGCAATTAGGCTTATCATCGTCTCAACCGGATTGAGGAAACTTTATTGTATCGTTGAAAATGTTCGCTCTCTAAGTTACTTGGTCCAACTAATAAAAAACCAGGCGTGCTATAATGGCAAATTGTGATTAATTCACAATCAGTCCTGGTTTTTTTAATGGCATAAAATACTTATGAGTGTCAAACGGCGTTGGTTCTATAATTTCTTTGCAGGTTTTGCCCTTGTATTGGCCGCTATCTTCTGGATTCTCTTTGCTCCTGTCCGTCTTGGCGGGCAAAACGAATATATTCTCATCAATGGCAACAGCATGGAACCAGCCATCAAGCAAGCTGACCTCATCATCGTTCGCAAGTCTGATTTTTACCGGGTCGGCGATGCCGTGGCTTACCGCAGCCCGGAACTGAAGAACGTTGTCTTCCATCGCATCATCGGGTTGGAACTGGACCGTTATATTTTTCAGGGTGACAATAATGATTGGATTGATTCATATAAACCAAATATTTCTGACCTGATTGGAAAACAGTGGATCCGTATCCCAAATGCCGGAAAAGTTGTAGAATGGATTCGAAAGCCGCTTTTTGCAGCGTTGCTGGTTGCCGGGTCGGGAGGTATCATTTTGGGATTTCTATTCAATAAATCCAGGAAGAAAAAAGTTGGAACAACAGTGGATCCGATCTCCAGGTTCAAGGAAGGCGTTATTAAAACTTGGGACACAACTTCACGTTCAGAAAACGCTATCCCTTCATCTGCGATCACTGTGAACCCTCCTTTTTCAGAGCCAGAACATAGTAGATCCAGTCAAATGTTAAAAGCCCGCCATTTAAATGGAGTCATTGAGGTTAGTTTCTTTTTATTGGGTTTATTCGCGCTCGCATCTCTGGCTTTGGGCGCTTTTGCCTTCTTTAATCCCCTCACCCGCCTTACCACGCAGAATAACCTTTATCACCAGAAAGGCACATACACCTATAACGCGCCCGCCCCGGCCGGGGTATACGATTCTCAAATGGTAAAATCTGGCGATCCGGTTTTTACAAAACTCACATGTAGCATGAAATTATTGTTTAATTATGCAATCATGGCTGATGGTCTGCAAAATCTCACCGGAACACACCAGATAACTGCCGTTCTTTCAGACCCCACCAGCGGTTGGACAAGGGTGATCCCCTTGGAACCGCTTCAGACTTTCAACCAGGATAATTTCAGCAGTCAGGTTCAAGTCGATCTCTGCCAGATGCAAACCATCACAAAGGAGATGGAAGCGCAAACCGGTATGACTTCCTATAATTATTCCCTCGCTTTAAGCCCAAACGTGACCATCACCGGGCAATTGCAAAATGCAGACTTTAATGACACCTTTACCACCCCGTTGGTTTTCCAACTTGATGCAGTACGCGCTTATATGGTCAAATCTGATCCACAAATTGATCCTCTCAACCCTATCAAAGATGGAATCGCAAAATTTGAATTTATCGAGCCAAACTCTCTGACCATACTAAATATAAAAATACCTGTTGCTTCAGCTCGAACTCTATCCATGCTTGGTTTTTCCGTCTCCTTGGTAGGGTTGCTGGTATTGTTAACCCTCATTTCCCACACCTCCAGGCGGAGCAAGGAAATGCTCATTCGTATGAAGCACGGTTCTTCTATGATTGACGTTGAGTCTTCAGACATTAGCCTTACCCGGTCAGCTGTGGATGTATTGGATATCGATGACCTTGCCCGCCTGGCAGAACAAAACAACACTGTCATACTGCACGAAGCCCGGGGATGGCTGCATACGTATCTTGTTGAAGCAGACCAGATCACTTACCGGTATACTCTGAATGACGCACAGGAAACCTCCAAAATTGAGCAACACCAGGAGAGCCGCGTAAGCGCTTTCAACCTTCAACAAGGTATCAAAAATGGAGAATTTAAAGTCTTCTATCAGCCGATTGTATCCATTCTGGATAGGCGAATCCTGGCTGTTGAAGCTTTGCTGCGCTGGCAGCACCCGCAAAACGGGCTGCTTTCTGCAAAAGATTTCATCAATCAGGCAGAAACAACCGGGTTGATTGATACACTTGGAGAATGGATGCTGCAAGAAGCCTCCAGGCAGGTTAAAGAGTGGCGCAAGAACGGCTTTCCACTACGCCTGGCAGTAAATTTCTCCCGGAGTCAGATCGAAAAACAGCCCGCCCGTTTAATTTCTCAAGTACTGGACCGAACGGGCATGAGTCTGGACGCGTTGCAAATCGAGATCTCGGAAACCAGCCTCATAAAGAACCCCGAGTTGATATTCTCTAATTTAATGGAACTGCAAAAAATGGGAGTTCATCTTTCAGTGGACGGTTACACTGGTGATTCCTCGCTAACAAATTTAAAACAGCTTCCTTTTGAGAGCATCAAGATCGACCGCAATCTAATTATGAAACTTGACCAGCCCCAGGAAGCAGAATATGTGCAAGGCATCATTTCAGCGGCTCTCGACCGGGGTTTGAACGTCGTCGCGGAGGGCGTTGAAAACCGCTTCCAGATGAATATGCTGCGATCACAATATTGCTCTCAAGCCCAGGGTTATCTAATCGCGCGTCCCGCACCCGCAGTAGAGATTTCTGCCCTGCTTTCGGGTAAATAAATAGCGATAGCTTTGCTTTAAAAAAGTTTGGAGTTTTTATGAAATGGTACAGAAACACCCATTTGATTGTTGCCGCCTCTGCTTTCATTCTGATCGGGTTGATCATCGCGATGAGCCTTACAGCTCTGGCTGCGTCGAATACTGTGCCGTTGACCCGCCTGGATCAGGTCGCGCGTGCCAAACTGATCGCTGATTTTAGACCCGCAGGCTGTGCCGGTATGACATTGGTCAATTTTGTTTTTTGCACAGGAACCAAGCTTTGCAACGGAACGAACCAAGCTGATCTCATTCTTGGCGACTCTGCAAATAATAACATCAGCGGGAAAAATGGCGGAGACTGTATTATTGCTGGTGGAGGTGATGATACAGTAAACGGTGCGAACGGTTCGGATGTCTGCATCGAAGGACCCGGAAACGACAATTATTCAAGCTGCACTGTTGTCAACCCTTAAAAACCAACGCAGACATTGTTCACTGACATCACAAACCATCTTCAACTTCTATCATGTTTTTTAAGTTTTCCCATCTTTTTTTAATTTGAGAATTATTCTCTCCCTCTAAGGTATCTTTTCCGCTAATTCATGAAATCTTTTCAATAATTATGCCAATTTCTTCCTGATCTGTGCCCTGACGCCAGTGTACTTTCAAGTAAAAAAATGATTAGGTTCATTTTCTTTTAAGATTAAAATTCGACAGGGGATATTGAACTGTTCACTTCTTTGTGCTATTATAGATGGCATAGATATACGGTTACTTTCTTCACATCCCCCTATATATGGGGGATAGTTTTTCAGGATGAACACTCTCGCCCCAACGCCGGTGGTCTCAACCGGATCTATCATCATACACTCACGAGGAGGGATTTGTGCGCTGTCCGTATTGTCAGGATGACAACTCAAGGGTTTTAGACACAACTCACGACAGCCGCGGAGGGGTGCGCCGCCGCCGCGAGTGCGAACACTGCAAACAGCGCTTCTCAACTTACGAGCGCCCAATTCTCGCCAGCCCGCTCATCATCAAGCGCGCCGGAACGCGCGAGGAATTCAATCGCGAAAAGCTGCTGGAGGGTATCCGCATTTCCTGCGCCAAACGCCCCGTCTCCGCCGCCGATATTAACCACCTGGTCAGCGAGATCGAGACCAACCTCCAGAAAATGGGGCGCGAAGAAGTCTCTTCCCGGGTCGTGGGCGACATGGTTATGAATGGACTCAAATCCCTCGACCAGATCGCCTACATCCGATATGCTATCGTTTACCTTCAACTCAGTGATCTGCAATCCATTCGCAACGAAATTGATCGACTTTTAGAAGTTTAGGAGTTTCAACATGGAAACCAGCACTCATACTTCGCAGCGCTCCTTGCTAGACATCGGCACAATGCCCAAAGACTTGCCCGCCGTGGACCTGACGGATAACGCCCGCCAGGTGCTCATCAAACGCTATGTTCGCCGCGGAGCAGACGGACAGCCCTCCGAGACCGTGGAGGAGATGTTCTGGCGCGTCGCCATCAATATCGCCGCAGTCGAAGAAAAGTGGTCCACTGACGTGGAAACCCTGGCGCGCAAATATTACGTTCTGCTTACCTCCAAAGCCTTCTTTCCCAACTCACCCACCTTCACCGGCGCCGGCACCCCGCTTGGGCAACTCGCCGCCTGCTTCGTCCTCCCCATCAATGATGACATGGGGCGCGATTCCGCCGGCATCTTCCAAACCCTGCGAGACGCCGCTCTCATCCAGCAGACCGGCGGCGGCAATGGATTCTCCTTCTCCCGCCTGCGTCCCAAGGGTTCGCTCGTTAAAACTTCCTCCGGTGAAGCCACCGGTCCGGTCGGCTTCCTGCGCGTCTATGACAACGCCTTCGGTGAGGTCGCCCAGGGTGGCACCCGCCGCGGCGCCAACATGGCCGTTCTGCGTGTGGATCACCCGGATGTGGAAGAATTCATCACCTGCAAGACCAACGAAAACCAGATCACCAACTTCAACATTTCTGTCGGCATCACTGACCTCTTCATGACCGCCGTGGAAGAAGACCGCGAATGGTCTTTGCGCTTCCCTGATCTCAGCGACCCTCGCTCCAAGGGCTTCAAAGGCACCTTCGAACAAGCCGAAGCCCAGGGCATCCCCTTCCGCACCCATAAGACTATCCGCGCCCGCGACCTCTTTGAAAAGATCGTCAAGCAGGCTCATCACAACGGCGAACCCGGACTGCTCTTTTTAGATGCCGCCAACCGCGGAAACCCCGTCCCGCACCTCTACCAGCTCGAAGCCACCAATCCCTGCGGTGAACAGTGGCTCGGACCCTACGAGAACTGCTGCCTAGGCTCCATTAATCTCGCCCAGCACCTCGGGTCTGAACATTCGGTGGATTGGGACAAATTGCGCGAAAACACCCGCCTCGCCACCCGCTTCCTGGATGATGTCGTGGACGCCAATTCCTATGTGCCCGCCGTGCCGCAGCTCCATGAGGCCGCCTTGCGCGCCCGCCGCATCGGGCTCGGCATCATGGGTCTCGCCGACCTGATGTACCACGTCGGTGTGCGTTACGGCTCCCCCGCCGGCGAGGATTTCGGCGCCCAGGTGATGGAATTTGTGCGCTACACCTCCATGCAGACCAGCATCGAGCTGTCGCGCGAACGCGGAGCCTTCCCAGCCATCGAAGGCAGCATCTACGACCCCACCCACTTGCTCTGGCAGCCGCCTGTTTCTCCCTTCGAGAACCAGCAGTACTGGTCCCGCCCGCCCCTCGATTGGACTCTCATCACCGAGGGCATCAAGCGTTACGGCATCCGCAACGCTGCCCAGACCACCGTCGCCCCCACGGGGACGATCGCCACTGTCGCCGGGTGTGAAGGCTACGGCTGCGAACCTGTCTTCGCTCTCGCTTACATTCGTCATGTCAATGACAATGGCAAGGATCTCAAACTCACTTACGCCAGCCCCATGTTCGAACAGGCGCTCATCGAATCCGGCGTTTCAGATATGGACAGGCAGGATATCTTCGATCAGGTCATGCGCGAAGGCACCTGCCAGAACATCACCGCCGTGCCCGACCGCGTGAAAGAGGTTTTTGTGGTCAGCGCGGATATCACCGCTGAAAACCACGTGCGCACCCAGGCTGCCCTTCAAGCCTTCGTGGATAATTCGCTTTCCAAGACCGTCAACTTCCCCGAGAACGCCACCGAAGAAGACGTCGCCACCGCGTATATGACCGCCTGGCAGCTCAACTGCAAGGGTATCACCGTCTACGTCACCGGTTCTCGCGATCAGGTCGTGCTCGAAACGCACGGCACCGCGGGCAAGAAAGCCCCTGTCACGTCTCAAGAAGACCAGATCAAGATCTGGCAAGAGACCAAGAAACCGCGCCCGCGCGCCCTGCTCGGGCAGACCTACTCGGTGGAGACCCCCCTCGGCAAAGCCTTCATCACCATCAATGAGAACGGCTCCGACCAGCCCTTTGAGATCTTCATCAACACCGCCAAAGCCGGCTCAGATACCGCCGCGGTCAGTGAAGCCATCGGACGCCTCATCTCTTACGTACTGCGTCTCTCCTCGCCCATCGAACCCACCCAGCGCCTCACCGATCTCACCCGCCAGCTCGGCGGCATCGGCGGCGGACGCTCGCTCGGTTTCGGACCCAACCGCGTGCGCTCCCTGCCGGACGGCGTCGCCCAGGTGCTGGAAGAATACCTCAACGAACGCGCCGTGCGCATCGGCAAGAACGAAGCCGGTCATTACGAAAGTATGCACACCCTTGTTGAGAACGTCTCAGACGTGCAGGCCATTACCGAAAAGGTCATCAAGGGCGTCACCGCGCTGGAATCTCCCGCCGCCGTCCTCGGCGCGCCCAAGATCGGCGACCTCTGCCCCGAGTGCGGCGTGGCCGCCGTCATCAATGAAGAGGGCTGCCGCAAATGCTACTCATGTGGGTATAGCGAGTGTTAGTGGCTTCGAGAATCGAAAGCAGAGAGTATAGAACCGTTCAATCAATAACCAGGGTTGGAGGACAAGATTCGATTATTTGAGCGTTGAGAATAATAACTACGGTAACTGAGATCGCATAGCAGATTGTTTTTCCGTCTCTCGATTCTCGATTTTCGTTTCTCGGCACTTATACAATGAAAAAATACACGCACGCCTGGATCGCCTTCAAAGCCGTGGAGCGCCTCGCCAAGGTACAGCTCGCGGACGCCAACAAACCCTTCGCTGACTATCTCATCAACTGGTTCGAAGACCACAAAGACGGCGTCATCCGCGGCGCGTGGTACCCCGACGAGATCATCAAGGATAACAGCACCAGCCATGTGTTGAAACACAAACCTCTAAACGAAACGCCTTTGGCGTTCCGCGTCCTGCCCTCCACCTCGCTGCTCTACATACTGGGCAAAACCTCGCCCCTGCGCGGCAAAGCGTATACGCTCGGCGCCAGCGGCAACCTGCCGGATCGCTGCGAGGCGCTCTCCCACTCCGTCATAGATAACCTGCGCATCCGCGAGCGCGAAGACAAAGGGTCTTCGCTCACACCCACCGATAACCACATCGCCCTCATCCTCTTCATGCTCAGCCACTACATCGCGGACGCCCACATGCCCATGCACTGTGACGCCCGCAAGGATGACTTCCTCGGTTTCAACCTGCACGCCGAAGCGGAACAGCTCTGGGAAGAAGATGTCGTTCGTTCTTACGAAATCGACAGGTTCCACCAGCGCTTCCGCTACAACCCGCAGGGCTTTCCACTGCTTAAGAATGATCCGTCTCATGCTACTTCAATCCTCAAGAGCGTGGAAGACGAGCTTAACGCGCGCGAGTTCCAGATCGGCTACGGGCAGCACAACGACAACGTCCGCGAATACATCACGGCTGTCTGCCAGCATTCCTACCTGCTTTCTTACGCCTGGCTTCCGAAAGACGTCACCCCTGCCGTCTTTGACCGCCCTGCCCTGCAAACCGCGGGCGCGCTGCCCTTCAGGGACATGAGCATCGCCGCCCTTTCAGACGCCGTGGACGCCGTCGCCCGTGTCTGGTTGCGTGATTTGAGAAGGTACATGAAGTGGGAGAAGGAACAAATCTAGGGAATTGATATTCATTTAGGATTAGAATTCAATGATCGCAAAATATATGAGAATATGGATTATTGGCTATAATTGAGTCAGAATGACCAATATTCTGAACCAATATCCTAATACGATAAAACAAAATCCAATCACCTTCATTGAAGATATGGATTATATTCGTATTAATGCTCAGAATGCAATTAATAAAGACCGACAATCTGAGTTTGGTCAATTCTTTACACCCCCCGCTGTATCTAAATTGATGGCAGAAATGTTCTCTTTTTATAAGAACAGTATCCGCATTTTGGACCCTGGAGCAGGCGTAGGAAGCTTATCCGCAGCTTTCATATCCAATTCAATTTCCAATCCTCGATGCCCAAAAGAAATTTTTCTTACAGCTTATGAAATTGAACCGGATCTAATTAAAAGCCTTAATAAAACGTTGTTAGATTGTAAAGACCTTTGCAATCAAAACAATGTCGTTTTTAACTTTGAAATAATCCGAGAAGATTTTATTAACTCAAGTATTGATTTAATACATGGTGAATTCTCGCTATTTCCTGTAAAAAGAAAATACTTTGATTATGCAATATTAAATCCCCCTTATAAAAAAATAAAAACTTCCTCACTAACCAAACAAAAATTGAAACTCTTAGACATTGATACATCAAACTTGTATTCTGCATTTGTTTGGTTATCCGCTATGCTTCTTGACTCTAATGGCGAACTAGTAGCTATAATTCCAAGGAGTTTTTGTAATGGAACGTATTTTAAAAAATTTCGGCAATACCTCTTGTCCTCGATGACGATTAAGCGAATTCATATATTCGAATCCCGTAATAAAGCCTTCAAAGAAAGTGATGTCCTCCAAGAAAATATCATTTTGAATGCATTAAAAGTTAATAATCAAAAAACGCCCATATTGATTACTTCGAACAACAATCCAGCGGACAACGATATTATCTCTAGCTCAATCAACTATGATCAATTTATTGGACCAAATGACAATGATTATTATTTTAGAATTATTCCTAACCATTTAGATCACCAAATTTCCTCCCAAATTAATGGCTTGGCTTGCACACTTAAGGATTTAGGTATTACTGTTTCGACTGGAAAAGTTGTTGATTTTCGTTCAAAAGAATTTTTAAAGTCTACCCCTAATGATGAAACTATTCCCTTAATCTACCCAAACAACTTACAAGATGGCATGGTAAGTTGGCCAATAACAAAATCAAAAAAACCACAATACCTAACCTTTAACCATTTAACAGAAAGTTTGGTTAGTCCATCTAAGTTTTATGTTTTTGTTAAAAGGTTTTCAGCAAAAGAAGAAAAACGTCGAGTATATGCTGCTATATATGATCCAGAAAAGCATCCATTTGAAAAAATAGGAATTGAAAATCACCTGAATTTTTATCATAAAAGATATGGCGGATTATCCAAAGATTTGGCGAAGGGTTTGGCAGTCTTCTTAAATTCTTCAATTGTTGATCAGTTTTTTCGACAATTCAGCGGCCACACCCAAGTAAATGCTGGTGATTTACGAAGCATAAAATATCCTACTGAATCGCAATTAGTTACGATTGGAAAAATATTTCAAGACTCATTTCCAACTCAGGAAAATATTGACAAAATAATTATCGAGGAGTTAACTTTGAACAACAATGACTCAAATTTACAAGACCCAATTCGAGCAAAGAAAAAAATAAATGAAGCTTTATTTATACTTCAATTACTGAATGTTCCAAAAGCACAACAAAATGACCGATCAGCTTTGACTTTACTAGCTTTAGTAAATATTAATCCTTCAAATCAATGGTCTGACGCAAAAGGTAACTTAATTGGAATAACTGAAATGATGGATTATTTCAGAGAAAATTACGGGATTAATTATGCACCAAATTCAAGAGAAACTGTCAGACGCCAAACAATTCATCAATTTATGCAGATGAACATGATTGCTGCAAATCCAGATGACCCTTCCAGACCGATCAATAGTCCTCATACCAAATATTTAATTGTTGATGGGTTACTAAACTTACTAAAATCATTTGGGTTGAAAAATTGGGAAGTAAATCTTAAGGAATATCTTAATATTTCACCAGCTTTACGCAACCTTGAAGTGAGAGAACGAAAAATGCCAATGATACCTGTCACCTTACCGACAGATGAAATCCTGTATCTAACAAGTGGCGGTCAAAACGTATTAATTAAAAGAATTATCGAAGATTTTTGCCCGAGGTTTGCTCCAGGTGGAAAAGTAATTTACATTGGAGATGCCGGAAAAAAAATTAATGACAACGATTTAAGCTACTTTGAAAATATCGGAATTACTATCAACATACATGGGAAAATGCCAGATGTTATCGTCGAATTAAAAAACAAACAATGGCTGATACTTATCGAAGCAGTGACAAGTCATGGTCCGATTGATATCAAACGTCATAATGAACTCAATGGTCTTTTCGGTAAAGGTAAATATGGATTGGTTTACTTAACTGCTTTTGAATCAAAAAAGGCGATGACGAAATATTTTTCAAATATTGCTTGGGAGACAGAAGTCTGGGTCTCTGAAGAACCAAGTCACTTAATCCACTTCAACGGGGATAAGTTCCTTGGTCCTTATCAATCATAGACCACATAGATGCCATTTTATTTATCTTACCATTTGATAGATCACAGGCAATTAATTAATCAACAATTCAAGAATTCTCTTCCCCCCTTCATTATCAATTCCCAGCGAAGATGATCTTGCTTGGTTTGCAGGAAAAACGATTGTGTGTTTATCATTTTCCAAACCCCAGTCAACAGCTTTCCTTATCACAACAATGTCGATTTCACCTTTTTGCGCCTTTGGTTTTAAAACTTGATGAACAAATTCTTTGAACATTTTCGTTGATTCAAGGTTTGAGATTCCACACCCTTTAGTAGAGTGATAAGGAACAAGCTCAACGCAAGCGACTTTATTGCTTATCAATCTTAATGCATTGTCATAAGTTATTTGGTTTTCAAGAAGTTGGTTAATAATCGAGGAAAATTTTCGTTCCCAATATATAAAACCGCCAAGCCATGCAAATTCAATGTTTAAAGACATGAATGGGTATTCATCAAAATTTTCTTGCCTTAGATTAATTATCAACTGTTTTCGATATTTGGAGTCATCATACTCCCCCTTGTAATTCGTCGTTCCTAAACCAGGATTCGCTGTCAAAATGAAAAATTTAGCCGTTTCAAGGTTCCCGACATAAGGTACTGGTATTAAACCAACGTGAAGTTTGTTCGGAAATTCTTTGACCTCTCCGAGGCGTGCTACATATTCCTCATAAGATTTTATATCAGGGTCAATTTTCCTGCCTCTAATTAATTGCTCGTCTCCCGGAAAAATATATGGAGGTTTCTCTAAATCCACCTGTCGCCATTTTTCAACTAAATTGTTATCAATCATGATTCCCCTCCATAAGTCATTGCTTAAATTTAGTCTATTTAATCCCAACATTCTGAATTAATTCTATACCTATTTCCATTTTTATTTTCTTGCATGCTTGCAGCTCTTGATACGGGGGTTTTTTTAATATAAATATAGGATATTTTTTATACGTGCGTCGCGACCTTGGCGCTCTACGATCTTCGTATCCCCGAGCTGCGCGTTTTTTACGTACGAGCAAGGCCGAGTAGCATTTACGAAGGGGGTGCGAGAGGGACCGAGCAACGCGCTTTTTGCATGCGAGAGAGGTCGCACGAGACAATCTTTTCCACTCCCAACCACCCAGCCCTAAAACTTTTTATGACTTGCAAAAAAGGCTTGGCAGGTCTCATTTCTCAGGTGGTTCTCAAGCCCCTTCAGCGCCGCAAAACCGTCCTTCACCAGGTTGTTCACTTGCGGGGTTGAGGTGGCTGTGACGGCCAGCTTCTTGTAATTGATCCACTGTTCGCACAACCAGGTGCAGTCGCACACATTTTTGGCATAGCACATCACCTGCGCCTCAAGGTTCGGCTGATAGATCGTGTCCTGCATAAAGGTAAACGTCCCGGCGTTGAAATTGGTGATACTGAAATTGGTCAGATCTTCACCGAAGACTGTCGTGGTTAAATTGGGGATTTGCGGCTTGTTCACTCCCTCTTCCGGTCTGAACGTGATCGCTCCGTGCTTCGGGAAGAGCACTTTTACCAGGCTGCCCAGATCAAGCAGTCTCATCTTATCCACCGGCGTCAGTACACCCGAAACACCCGGCGTGTTTACGAACGCCAGGTTCCAGAAACTTGGCCTTGTACCATGATCAGCGGGTAAAAATCCATCTTTCAGCAGGGTATCTTTATAAAGCTTGAAGATTTCTTTTAAGCTGTAAGATTCACCGTTCAATTCAAACGGGTTCCTGGCTGGGTCGCGGAAAATATCGATCTGGTCCCTCAGTTCTGCCGGGGTAAAATCCTTCTTGAGGCGAATTTCCATCCGCACTGACCAGCCCAGTGAGTTTAGCATCAAATAGGAGTCGACTTTAATCTTTTTGTCATCCTCCTTTAGTTGACCCGACAGGCTTAATTCATGTTTCCGCAGTCTCACATAGAACGGTACCTGCCGCTTCCAGTATTCCGGTTGGGTATCCGCTACCGTCTGCATATATCGTTTCCAAACTTCCGATTCACGCAGCCGGTTATCAATGTACCGCTGGATTAAAAAATGATCGGTCAGGATCTTTTCCTCAGATGACTGAAATTTTTCATACCTGTTTTTGCTTGTCAGGAATTTGTATCGGGTTTTACTCACCTGTATCTTTTGTTCGTTCAGTACCGTTGGCGTTGAATTGATATCGAAGAATTGGATGAAAACGTCCTTAAGAACATAAGGCCTTAACATATTTATTCCCTCCAGTTAAAACAGATGCCCGCACATAAAAACTTAATGATTCATCATTACTGGTTGTCAAGCCGTCCCATATTGAAAACCATATTATTTTTTGTTACAATGTTGTTGAGGAACAATTTCCTTCAGCTTGATGCTGTTACCCCTCGCTAAGTTGCGAAACGAAATTGAGGGCTTCTGGATAATGGCCGTAACAGGCCATTATCTATTAATCAACAATTTCCAACAGTGCGGTTTCTTCATTTCCAACAAGACTGGCGTTATATTCTTCTTTCTTGATCTCATAAAACGGGAGATTCTCGAAAAATTCTGTCGCCATGGTCTCCGGGTTGATCCGAGCGACTGGCTGTGAGATCTCAAATGCTTTTCCGGTATCAGCGCTGATCAATTCAATGACTCTGAGTATTTTTTGCGAGTCGGCACAGATCCTTCCAACATCCCCGCCCTCTTGTGCCAGGTATTCTCTTACTTTATCTTTGATTTCATCGTCCGCGATCTGGGAGACGGTCAATCTGAATTGCGGGAGGACCTGATTCAAAGTATCCGTTGTCACATAATGCGCCCCGATGATCCTGAAATTATTTGCTTTGTTCTGGAAAACAACAGATCCGCCCGAATACTTTTGATTGGACAATAACGATTTTTTGATCACCAAATTGTAAGAATCTCTGAAATTGATCAGCAGTTGTGCCTTTTTCTGCGTTTGTCTGGCATGGTTGGATCCGATCGCCACTCCCAACACCAGACCGATCGCGATAAAGATCGCCAGGCGCTGAAAATTCACCTGTTCGTTCAGATTAAATGGCTGTAACCATGCACCCGCATCTGGGCGATTTGCAAAATATGAAAATGGGCCAAGCAGCAGCAGTGAAATGAATACGCCGTAGATGATCCTGTCTTCAGTAGCGAGATTTACAGCCCAGGGTACCTTGAACCATTTCAGGGTCATTAACAGCATCAAACCCGGCAATACAAAACCCGCAAAAGCCAGAGGGATGCCCAGAATGGTCTCCCCTCCGATCAAATCAATTTCGACAGGTTTCTCCACCGTCACCAGATTGGTTTTCTCTCCCCAGGTGTAGATTAATGTGAAGAACAGGTTATAAGTCCCCGCGTATGCCTTGTCTAAATTCAGCTTAAAGCAGACGTTCTGGGTTTTAACCGAATTGGCTTTTATTTCACCGAAACCATAATCCGCCGGTTGCAGCAAAGTATTACAAGTTTGGTCATACAAGACTAAAGACTCCGGTACAAAAATGGATAAGTTCGCCGCGTCAATATTGACATCGGATTGGTTTACCACCGAGATGATCGCCGGGATCGGTTCGTTGATCCTTATCTTGCCTTGTTGTAATGAAATGTTCAAAACCACCGTCGGTGATTTTACTTCCTGTGCATGAACAACCGCGCCAGGTGCGAACATCAACAATACCCAACTCAAAATAAGCGCCGTCAGGAACAATTTGTAAATTTTCATCATCTCACCTCTGCAATTAGTTTCCCCGATGTTGTCTGCAATGATGAACTGGCTCAAACAATTGAATTATACAGACGAGTGAAACAATAAATCAAGATACCAAAAGTTATTACGGTTTGCACCCTGTAGGTTTACACTACATATTGGACAGAGGGAGAAAAAAAAAGATAGCAGGAAAAGGAAAACACCGTTATTGTTATAGCGCTGAAACCAAACAAAACGGAGGATCCAAATCCTGCTATGAATACAATAACACAAGAAGTGAGATACAGGAACACAGTGGTAAGGTATGCCCAAGATAAAGGTGTTTCGAGGGCAGCGAGGAAATTCAACAAAGGACGATCTTATATCTATTTTTGGCTTGAAAGGTACGAAGGAACTCTGGAATCTCTGGTAAGCAGATCCAGACGTCCTCACGGGCATCCAAACCAACAGAATCAAGAAGAGATCAAATTAGTAGCAAATATGCGTAAAAGGAACCCAAAACTGGGTCTGATGGAATTCTGGTTCAAACTACGAGAACGCGGGTACCAGAGACATTATGTCAGTCTCTTTCGTCTGATGATGCGAATGGGATGGTTTGTTAGGGCAGAACACCAAAAACAACAGTACATACCAAAACCTTATGAACAAATGAGTCACCCGGGAGAACGAGTACAAATTGACGTGAAATGGGTCCCTTTGGAATGTAATGTGGGCGATACAAGGCAAAGGTTTTACCAATTTACAGCTATCGACGAATATAGTCGATTAAGGTACTTGGGCGCTTTCGATGAGGCCACCACACATACGGCCATGTTATTTGTGCGGGACACAGTGGCTTGGTTCGCCAGGCGTGGGATCAAGATCGAGTGTGTGCAAACGGACAATGGTCATGAATTCACCAAACGGTTGCTGCGAACACGTGATGAAGAAAACCTGACCTCGTTTGAACTATTGTTACAAGCTCTGGGAATTCGCCACAAATATATCAAACCTTACACTCCTCGTCATAATGGGAAAGTCGAAAGGAGCCATCGAGAAGATCAAAAACGGTTGTATGACTCAGCTAAATTTCATTCCTTTGAAGACTTCGCAAATCAATTGAAAAGACATAATCAGCGTTCTAACAATATTCCCATGCGTCCTCTAGGGTTCACCTCTCCTAGACAATTCTTACTTAACACTGTCCAATATGTTTGACAATCCTACACCAAAAGTTATTACGGTTTGCACCCCTGTT
>WOUT01000015.1 GCA_009773005.1 Chloroflexota bacterium
GTAGCTGAAGCCCAAAAACTGGGCGGCACGGTGGCTTTCATTGATATGGAACACGCCCTCGACCCGGCATACGCCGCGAAAGTGGGGGTGGATATTGAAGCCCTGCTCGTCTCGCAGCCAGACACTGGTGAACAAGCCCTCGAGATCTGCGAAACCCTCGTTCGCTCCGGCGCGTTGGATGTTGTAGTGATTGACTCGGTGGCAGCCCTGGTGCCACGTGCCGAGATCGAAGGCGACATGGGCGACGCCAGCATGGGCATGCAAGCCAGGCTCATGTCTCAAGCCTTGCGCAAACTCTCCGGCGCCATCAGCCAGACCAAGACTGCTGTGATTTTCACCAACCAATTACGGCAAAAGATCGGCATCATGTTCGGCAACCCTGAAACCACCCCCGGCGGTCTGGCGCTCAAATTCTACGCTTCCGTCCGACTGGATACCCGGCGCATCCAATCCATCAAGGTCGGTCCTGAGATCGTTGGCAACCGCACGCGCGTGAGAGTGGTCAAGAACAAGGTCGCCGCGCCCTTCCGCACTGCCGAGTTTGACATCATGTACAACGAAGGCATCTCCAAGGAAGGCGATATCATTGACCTGGCAACTGCGCTGGAGGTGATCACCAAGCGCGGGGCTTTCTTCTCATACAATGACACCCGCCTCGGTCAAGGCCGCGAGAACGCCAAAGAGTTCCTGCGCCAGAATATCGAAATGTGCATGGAGATCGAGAAGACCGTCCGCGAACGCGCCATGGGCGGCGAGATTCCCATTGATTTCGGTTCCTCTTCCGGCGGCACCTCCGACGGCGAGGAGTAACCTCCCCTGGATGGGTTTGTGATTATTAAACACGTTTCTCGCGTAATCCTATTACTAATCCTTGCAGCCCTGTCAGCTTCGCTGACGGGCTGCAGGGCCATCCGGCCAGTGCGCATCCTGCCTGCGGAAGGGCAGTCCCCGTTGTTCGTTGCGCCCACCTTTCAACCAACATCCATCCCGGTTGTCACACCCTCCAATCTGCAAGACCAGGGTTCATCCCAGCCCGCCAACTGCGCCAACGAATTGCAGTTCATCTTCCCTGACATCACCTACCCTGACGGCTCCCAGGTATCCCCCGGCGCGCCGCTTGACAAGCAGTGGCAGGTGAAGAACTCGGGCACCTGCAATTGGGATGAAAACTATTCCTTGCATCTGACCGCTGGCATTGAGATGGGCGCTGCTTCACCGCAGGCGCTCGTGCCAGCCCGCAGCGGTGCCGAAGCGGTCGTCCGCATTCAATTCACCGCGCCAACCGAACCGGGCAGATACCGCAGCGCCTGGCAAGCGTTTGGTCCAAACGGGCAGCCCTTTGGGGACCCGGTTTACATTGAGATCGTCGTCATAACCCAATGAATCGCGCTTGAACTTTTCCTTCCATGCTTAACTCTCCCCGCAAATCACGCTGGCTGACCTTTTTTCTGTGGATTCTGAGTATCGGTATTATCGCCATCGTTGCCGCTTTTACCATTCTCACCCAGGGGTTTGGATTCTTCGCCGTCACACCGCCAGTAGAGCCGACCAGCACGGTCATCCGCTATGGGCAGGCTGCCAATGCCACCGGCACCGCAACACCTTTTCAACCGCTGCCGACCGACACCCTCACGCCCACCGCCACTTCCACCTCCACTCCACTGCCGTCCCCCACGCCGCCGCCCACCAGCGCTCCTCTTCCAACAAGAACCTCACTTCCACCCGTCACACCAGTTCCACAGCCCACAAACCCGCCGATTGACGGCTTACCCTCACGCGCCAGCGTTTCAGGCGTCGTCGGTTACCCGCAAAGCCATAACCTGACTTGCGAGTCGCGCTCCGCAGTGGATTGGGCAGCTTTCTATGGCGGCTCAATCAGCGAGAGCGCGTTTCAAGCCAGCCTGCCGCTGTCAGATAACCCTGATAAGGGCTTCGTGGGGAGCGTTGATGGCGCTGAAGGGCAAATCCCGCCCAATCCTTATGGCGTTCACGCTGAACCTGTGGCTGCCGCCTTGCGCGAATTTGGCATCCCTGCCACTGCCAGAAAATCAGTTTCATTCACCGAGCTGCGCCGGCAGATCGCCAGCGGCAACCCGGTGATCGTTTGGGTGGTCGGCAATACCTGGACGGGCACGCCGATCAGCTACACCGCCTCTGACGGCAGCACAACCACAGTCGCCTATTATGAGCATACGGTGATCCTCTTTGGTTATGATGAAACCGGTGTGCTGATCGTTGACGGAGGCATGACCTACAGGCGTTCAACCGCCATTTTCAAAAACTCATTCGCTGCTCTGGGCAATATGGCGGTCATGCGTCCATAAAAAAACAGCGAAACCGGTCGGTTTCGCTGTTCGTTCATCTTTCCTTGACCTACGTTCCTTCTTCCCATGAGCCGAGGTATTTCACTTGTTCAGCGGTCAATGTATCGATAGTAATGCCCATTGCCGCAAGTTTTAGAGCCGCGATATTCTTGTCAATCTCATCCGGAACGGAGTAAACCCGTTTCTCGAGTTTGGCTGCGTTCTTCATCAGATATTCCAGGCTGAGCGCCTGATTGGCAAAGGACATATCCATAACAGAGGCTGGGTGTCCTTCGGCAGCCGCCAGGTTGATCAAACGACCTTCACCAAGAATGTAGATGCGGCGGTTGTCTTTGGTAACATATTCGTCCACATACGGGCGCACCAGGCGTTTGCTCTTTGCCATTTTCTCAAGATTCGGGATATTGATCTCCACATTGAAGTGTCCTGAGTTGGCAACGATTGCTGCATCTTTCATCACTTCAAAGTGATGCGTGTCAAGTATATTGATATCGCCTGTCAGTGTGACGAAGATGTCACCGATGCTGGCGGCATCTTCCATCTTCATCACGCGGTAGCCGTCCATCACGGCTTCCAACGCCTTGAGCGGGTCAACTTCGCAAACGATCACGTTTGAGCCCATCCCGCGCGCGCGCATCGCGAGACCGCGTCCGCACCAGCCATAGCCGGCGACCACAAAGGTTTTTCCAGCGAGAAGGATGTTGGTTGCGCGGACGATGCCGTCGATGGTGGATTGTCCGGTGCCATAGCGGTTGTCAAAGAAGTGTTTGGTCAGCGCGTCGTTGATCGCCACGATCGGAAAGTTGAGCGCTTTATCAGCAGCCATGGCGTGCAGCCGGATGACGCCCGTGGTAGTCTCTTCGGTTCCAGCCACCACCCCCGGCAGCAGTTCGCGGCGGTCTTTATGCAGCACGTTTACCAGATCTGCGCCGTCGTCCATGGTGAAATGGGGTTTGTGGTCCAATGCTGCGTTGATGTGCTTGTAATAGGTGACGTTGTTTTCACCCTTAATGGCATACACCGGGATCTCGTCGTGTGTTACTAGTGAAGATGCCACCTCATCCTGTGTAGAAAGCGGGTTTGAGGCGGTTAAAACAACATCCGCGCCGCCTGCCTGAAGGGTCTTCATCAGGTTCGCGGTCTCGGTGGTCACGTGCAAACAAGCAGAAATGCGCATTCCCTTGAGCGGCTGCTCCTTGGCAAACCGTTCCTTGATCAGGCGCAATACTGGCATTTCTCGTTCGGCCCATTCGATCTTCAGCCGGCCGCCGTCAGCCAGGTTCATATCCTTTACGTCATAATTCGCCATATCATCCTCCAAAAATTTATTTCAATATATCCAACGCACCATGATCATCAAAATGCTTTCGGTAACGTTCGACAAATTCAACAGGTGTATAAAAATGATTTTGGGTGCCCTTCTTTTCAAGACAATAAGTGGCTGCCAGAGCGCCCATTTGACCGCACGTTTGCAGTTCTAATCCCAGACGGTAACCACGCAAGAACCCGCCCCTGAAGGCGTCGCCAACCCCGGTTGGGTCAGCAATGTGGTCTGGCGGGACAATAGAAATACAATATTCCTTTCCGCTTGCTTTTATGCTTGCCCCATTTTCGCCTTTGGTGACCACCAGCAATTTTACACAGTCTTCCATATCTTCGGCGCAAATACCGGTGTGTTTCTGTAAAAGGTCAAACTCATATTCGTTGCAAAACACCGCGTGCGCGCCCTCAACCCCCTCGCGCAAATCTTGATGCGGGTTGCGCGCAATCTGCTGCGACGGATCAAACAAATATGGAATGCCAAGGGCTTTGCACTCTTCAACGTATTTCTTCATCGCGCCCGGGTCATTCGGTGAAATGACGACGTAATCCGCCTCACCGGGTTGCATCTCTTTGAGAGAGAGCGAAGCGGCATCTGCCATGGCGCCGGTATAAAAACTGGCGATTTGGTTATTTTCCAGGTCTGTGTTGACAAAGAAAGAGGCTGAATATTTGCCATCAATTACTTTTGTATAGCGTGTGTCAATTCCGTGAGATTCCAGCCATGCCCGGTATTCCGTGAAATCTTCGCCGGCAGTGGCAAACACCATCGGTTTTTCACCCAGTAGCGCGAGGGAATAAGCAATATTTGGCGCGACACCACCCCGCTGCCGGGTCATGGAATCGACCAAAAAAGACAGACTGATCTTATCGAGTTTATCCGGCAAAATTTGTTCGCGGAAGTAACCCGGGAAAGTCATTAAATAATCAAACGCGACCGAACCAGTAATCACAATAGACATGGCTTAACCATCCAATTTGCTATTATAAACGCAACTTGCCAGATTTCGCTCAAACGGGGGCCTGATCACCCCGACTTCAGTGACCAGAGCTGTAAGTAATTCATGCGGGGTCACATCAAAAGCCGGGTTTCGGGCTTTGGCGTTGCTTGGCGCAACCGGCTCACCCTTGAATTCAAGACCAAGGACTTCTTCAGCACATCTTTCCTCGATCGGGACCATATCCCCGTTAGCAACATTCAGGTCAAGCGTGGAGATCGGAAAAACACTGTAAACCGGCACTCCATTGGCGTGGGCTGCCAGGCTGAGCATATAAGTGCCCACTTTGTTGACGACATCCCCGTTGGCTGCCACCCGATCAGCGCCAAAAAACACTTTCTGCACCTGACCACTGCGGAGAAAATACCCCGCGGCATTATCAGTGATGATCTCATACGGAATGCCATACTGCTCGCATTCCCAGGCGGTCAGGCGCGCGCCTTGCAATCGCGGACGGGTCTCATCCACCAACAGATGAATGCGCTTGCCGTGTTCGTGTGCATAACGGATGGCACCCAGCGCTGTCCCCCATTCAACAACTGCCAGCGAGCCAGTATTGCAGTGATGAATGATGGTGTCACCGTTCTCGATCAGACTGGCGCCGAATTCTGCCAGTTTGAGGTTGGTTTGAACATCTTCTTCTGCCATGCAATGCGCTTCATTTAGTAAACGACTTGCAAGAGAAGCAACCGGTATTTGCAAGTCATTCACGATACGCAGCATGCGCTTGATACCCCACTCCAGGTTGACCGCGGTTGGGCGGGCTGAAATAAGTAACTGCGCGGTCTGTCTCAATTGATCACGAAGCTCTAATAGCACAACGCCTTTGCGTTGCAGGGCTGCCAAAGCCATCCCGTAGGCGCCAGCCACGCCTAAAGCCGGTGCGCCGCGAATCGCCATCGTCCGGACCGCCTCTGCCATTTCCTCTGCGGTTTGGCAGTACACGTAGTCCAACCTGTGCGGCAGCATGCGTTGGTCAATCATGCGAACTTGGTTTTGTTCAGGGATCCATTCGATCGTGCGCAAGTCTCCACCAAAAAACGCCCTCATGGGAGAGCGTTCCTTCCGACCAAGTTTAGCATGATTCCGGCCGTTTTGCAATATTTTTGAGCTATTTTTGAGCTATGATTTTTGGGTTAACATAATGAAGGGAAATCTGAAAGAAAATCCAAAATTCTGCATTTTTTGTGTGATTTTGTCTCACGCGTGGCTATCCTTCCACCAAATAGGGATTGACACAACTTTCAACCTCCGGTATAAACTTTTTATGACCAAACGCATCCTGACCATATCAATCGTGTTCGCTTTCCTTCTCAGCTCCTGCGGAGAAGTTCTCACAAATTTGAGTGAGGTTATTAGTTCCGAGGCAGCTCTTCCCTCACCAACTCCCACAATTACTCCCACTCCGCAGCCGCAAGTCAGAGTAACACTTGGTGAGAAAGATATCCTTAGCGGTGATTACGATGCAGCCTATAACGAATTCATGACGAGCAGTAATCAATCGTCGGATTCCGAGGTTGTCACAGCAGCACTGCTTGGAATGGGTCGGGCGCTCCTGTTGAAATCTGATTTTCGCGGAGCCATTGACCAGTTTTCTTATTTACTGATTAACTATCCTTCCGGAGAATCCCGTGACACTGCTTTCTTCTTTTTAGCGAAGGCTTACGAAGCTCTGTCACAACCTCGTTTAGCAGCGGATGCTTACGCCAGTTACCTCGCAGCACTGCCCGGCGCTCTGGATCGTGAGATCCTAGAAATGCGGGGCGATGCCCTCATGCAAGTTAGTGACCCAACAGCCGCAAAAGCTGTCTACGAACAAGCGCTGACGACTGTCACGAATGCAAATTATGACGATCTCCAAATCAAGCTCGCACAATCGACCTCCGCTGTCGGGGATGATGCTGGAGCAATCTCACTTTTTCTTGCTCTTTACGATTCAAGCGCCAGTAATTACACCAAAGCCCAGGTTAACCTGCTACTCGGTCAGATCTATCTTCGATTAGCCCAACCTGAACAAGCCTATGCCCGCTTCCAGGATTCAGTCAATAATTTCCCCGAATACTATGACTCTTATTCTGGTTTGGTTGCGCTTGTTGACGCTGGTCAAAATGTCAATCCCCGTCAACGCGGGTTAGTGGATTATTATGCTGGACAATATGCTGTCGCGGCAAAAGCACTTGATCAATATCTGCTGGAGACTACCGAACATGATGGCTCTGCTCATTACTTCAAAGCGCTTAGTCTATACGAACTGGGTATGTATGAAAGTGAAGTTGCCGAGTGGGAACATTTGATTAAGGATCATGCCACAGATGAGTTTTATTACCCCAAGGCTGTTGTTGAAAAATCACAAACGCAATGGGCAAAACTCCAGCAATATGAATCCGCTGCAGAAGCCTGCCTGATATTTGTCGCATCTGTTCCCTCCTCCCCCAAGGCGCCTTTTTTTCTGGAAAGAGCTGCCAGCATTTATGAGATCGGAAGGTATTTAACCAAAGCCGCAGAAACATACGAACGTGTGTTTAATGAATACCCCGGCTCTGAAGAGGCATATCCCGGGTTATTCAAAGCCGGCATCCTTTATTACCGTTTAGATGATTTTCTAAAGTCACAGATCACATTCCAACGGCTGCTCGTTCTCGCAGCCACCCCTGAAGAAAAGGCAGCCGCGAACCTGTGGGTCGCCAAGAGCCTTGAGAAACAGGGAAAATCTGAGGAAGCCCGCATTTATTATCAGCAAGCAGTTAACGCAGATCCAACCGGGTATTACAGCATCCGAGCCACTCAAATCCTCAAAGGCCAGACTCCTTTTCCAGGGGCAGTGAATATTGATCTCGCCGTCGACTATACTACTGAAAAAATGGGAGCGGACCGCTGGATGCGCGACACTTTTAAACTTGATCCATCGATCGACCTAAGCGCTCCGGCTGAGCTTACATCCAATGCACTCTTTCAACGAGCCGAAGCCCACACAAAGTTGGGAATGCGGGAAGAAGCCCGGGCAGAATATGAATCTCTGCGCATGGAACTTCTAGGAGATGCATTAAACACGTACCGCTTAATGAACCGGCTGCTTGAATTGGGCTTCTATCGTTCTGCCGCGCTATCCAGCAGGCAAATACTCGACCTGGCAGGCTTCAACGAAATCACCACACTCGCCGCAGCGCCAAAATATTTTAACCATATCCGTTTTGGGGTCTTCTTTCGCGAGAATGTCATCTCCACCGCAGTGGAACACAATCTTGATCCTCTGCTGCTCTTCAGCATCATCCGTCAAGAAAGCCTCTTTGACAGCAGCATCATCTCAAGCGCTGGGGCAAAAGGGTTGATGCAGATCATGCCTGCCACTGGGGCCGAGATAGTCAAGGATTTTGGTTGGCCAGCCAATTACAGAACTGTTGATCTTAACCGCCCCGTGATCAATGTGCGCCTGGGCGCTCACTATTATAAAAAATGGCTGGATTACTTTAAAGGAGATCACTTCTCCGCCCTTGCGTCTTATAATGGTGGGCCTGGCAATACCTTCGCCTGGACCCAGCTTTCCGATGGAGACCCAGACTTGTTGCTGGAAGTCATCCGCTCAGACGAAACCCGTGATTACATAAAAAAGATAACAGAATACCATGAAATTTACAAAAGCTTCTATACTCGCTAATATCAAACCTCCCTGGATACAATCAATCCGGGGAGGTTGTTATTTATTGAACTTTCTTGATTATTTGCGGTGCTTTAGTGCAGCCTGACCAGCGGCCAAACGAGCAATTGGCACGCGGAAGGGTGAGCAAGAAACATAGTTATTGCCAATGCGGTGGCAGAACTCGATGGAGGCGGGGTCGCCGCCATGTTCCCCGCAAATACCCACTTCCAGATTCGTGCGTTGTTGGCGCCCATCCTCCACAGCCATCTTCATCAACTTGCCTACACCATCCTGATCCAAAGTCTGGAACGGGTTTTTGGGTAGAATGCCTTCCTCAACATATTTTACGAGGAAGTTGCGTTCTGCATCGTCACGGCTATAACCATAGGTCATTTGGGTGAGGTCGTTTGTTCCAAAGGAAAAGAACTCGGCCACACTGGCAATCTCAGCAGCTGTAACCGCGGCGCGTGGAATCTCAATCATGGTACCGAACTTATATGGGAACTGGACGCCTTTTTCTTCCATGACTGCTTTGGCAATCCGTTCCAGCCTTGGCTGGATCCATGTTAGCTCATTCACGTGCCCGGTGAGAGGGATCATCACTTCAGGTTTGGCATGGACACCGCGTTTGGTACAATCCGCAGCAGCTTCAAAGATCGCTCTCACCTGCATCTCAACGATCAATGGCATGGCAATAGAAAGGCGCACGCCGCGCAGTCCCATCATCGGGTTGCTCTCGTGCATCGATTTCACTGCCTCGAGCAGATCTTCTTTCTCTTTCAAACCTTTAGTCTCACCTTTAACCCGCATGGTGATGACTTCCTCGAACAAACCCTCTTCCGAGGGAAGGAACTCATGCAGAGGTGGATCGATCAGGCGGATGATGACGGGATAACCATCCATCGCCTCGAACAAGCCGTCAAAATCAGCGCGCTGGAACGGGAGCAATTCATCCAGCGCTGCTTTGCGAACGTCATCTGTTTTTGCCAGGATCATGCTCTGCACAATCGGCAGACGGGCGGGTTCAAAGAACATGTGCTCTGTTCGGCACAATCCAATACCGACAGCTCCGTAAGAGCGAGCCCGCTGTGCGTCTTTCGGGTAATCAGCATTTGCCCAGACCTGCAAACCGGTAGTCGGCCATCCCTCTGGCGCTTGGCGGATGCCCTTGGTCGCGGCGATTTCATCAGCCCAGGTTAGCAGTTTGAGCAGATCAGTTTGTTCATCCAAAGTTGAAGCAGTCAGGTCCAACTTGCCGATGAATACTTCTCCAGTTGTGCCGTCAAGAGATATCCAATCGCCTTCCTTGATTACCTTGCCATCAACATTCATTTCACGTTTATCAAGATCAATCACCACTGATGACGCGCCAACAATGCATGGTACGCCGAATTGGCGGGCAACCACTGCCGCATGAGAGGTAGCCCCACCTTCACTGGTGAGAATACCCTGGGCGGCGAGCATACCATGCACATCATCGGGTTTGGTGAAAGGGCGCACCATGATGGTGGCCTGTTTTTCTTCCTTTGCCATTTTTTCAGTTAGATCAGCATCAAAATATATCTGTCCAACCGCGGCGCCAGGCGAGGCATTTACGCCTGAGGCGTAAAAACGGCCGTCCTTTTTGGCTTGTAATTTAGTCTCAGCAGTAAACTGTGGATGTAAAAGCGTATCCACATCACCCGGGGTGACGCGTTTGACAGCTTCCTCTTTATTGATCAAGGCTTCGCCGACCATATCCACTGCGATCTTTACTGCGGCGAATGCGGTGCGCTTGCCATTGCGGCATTGCAACATCCACAATCTGCCGCGCTCAATCGTGAATTCTACATCCTGCATATCGTGATAATGTAATTCAAGTTTCTTAACGATTTCGAGAAATTGTTTATTGGCTTCAGGTAGATCGCGTCCGAGGGTATCGATCTTTTCGGTATTGCGAATACCCGCGACAACATCTTCCCCCTGCGCATTTAGCAAATAATCACCGTAGAGAACTCGTTCACCGTTGGATGGGTTTCGCGTAAATGCGACTCCTGTGCCGGAATCATTTCCCATGTTGCCGAACACCATTGTCACAATATTGACAGCGGTTCCCAAGTCATCCGGGATATTGGTCGCGCGGCGGTAATCTACAGCGCGTTTGCCATCCCAGGATCTAAATACTGCTTCAGTAGCCAATTTCAGTTGTTCCAATGGTTCCTGTGGAAAGTCAAAACCTTTATGGGCTTTAGTTACAGCTTTAAATTTTTCGACTAAAGCCTTTAAATCTTCGGCACTCAATTCAGTATCAGATTTGACGCCTTTGGTTTTTTTAGCTTCATCCAAAGGATGTTCAAAAGCCTCATCATCGATCCCCAATACAACAGAACCGAACATTTGAACCAACCGCCGGTAAGAGTCATAAACAAAACGTTCATTGTTGGTCAGCTTAACCATCCCTTTTGCAGTTTCATCGTTCAAACCGATATTAAGAACTGTATCCATCATGCCTGGCATTGAAAATTTAGCACCTGAACGGCAAGAGACCAGCAAAGGATTTTCGGTATTGCCAAATTTCTTGCCCGCTTCTTTCTCAGTGGTTTTCAAAGAGTCAAGCATTTGGTCCCACAAACCGACAGGGAGTTTCTTGTCCCCTTGATAAGCATTGCATGCTTCAGTGGTCACGATGAATCCCGGGGGAACGGGTAATCCGATCCGCACCATCTCTGCCAGATTGGCGCCTTTACCACCTAATAATCCGCGTAATTTGTCCCAATCACCGCCTACATATTCCTCGGCTTGTTTGATTTCATTGAACAAATAAACCCATTTTTTGTCAGTCATTTTTATCCTCCAGATAAAATTATTACGCATCAACCCGCCTTGGCGGGAAATTAACACCAAATACTAAATTTTACCATAAATCAACCTTGGGTAAACCGCTCGTTAAATTCTAAATTTTCATGACTGAACGTTGTTTTTGTAAACCAGTTGCAAGGTAAAATTTTACACTTATGCTTGATAATAGAGAAAGAAAGGTATCACTGGAGACTTTATGAAAATACTTGTCATTGATGATGATCCTGCACTGACCGATTTGTTGAAACTAATTCTGGCGCCGACCAACGCTATAGTTTTCAGCGCAAATTCAGGAGCAGAAGGATTACGATTATTACGTGAAAAAACGCCCTCCATCGTTATCCTCGATCTGATGATGCCCGAGATGGATGGTTGGCAGGTCACATCAGAAATTCGTTCCTTCAGTTCAGTTCCAATTTTGGTTCTTTCCGTTATCGATAATCCTGGCATGGTTGCTCTTGCGCTTGACGCAGGCGCAGATGATTATCTTATCAAACCTGCGCCAAGTGGTGTGCTGATTGCCCACATCAACAGCCTCACTCGAAGAAAAACAGCCATAAGTCCAGATACTGCTCCCCTGCATGTTAATTTGCGCTCCGTAATCTGATTAAAACGTCACACAATAGTGGCGTTTTTATTTCAAATTATTCTTTATTAATTCTTATTTGAGTTTTTTTTCTTCCACCCAATCTAATGCTTCTTGTCTTGTCAGCACTTCACCTGCAGCTTGTTCTTCGCGCAAGTTTTCAAGCAACTGTCCAATCAACGGTCCGGGAGTCAGACCAAATTCGATTAATAAATCTGTTCCAGATAAAAGCATCTTCGGATCAACCACTTCAGGGTGTTCGAACCAGGTCTCAATAAGTCGACCGCATACCTCAAGCTCAAGCAGCCACAAATCATGATTCAATTCCGCAGTGACGACACTTGCCGTATCAGCCAAAGTCAACAATGCCAAGTCCAATCCTGCATCGCCTAGCCGCTTAAAATATTGAAAAATAATTCGATTGTCAAGCACACCACCATTTTCAACGAATTCATGCAGCCAATTCCTGTTCTTTAATAGGATATATAAATGTGTGCTTTCGTCATTTGACAGAGCCAGTTTCTTAAAAACCTCACACTCATCTACATGAGAAGTGTCCCATAAAAACGCCCCTAAATGATCCAGATCTTTTCTTGTTCTATATGAATTATTTGGCTGAGCCAAATAATTACTTAGATTTTTCCTTTGTTTCCCTAATCCAGAAATAAAAGAGGCAAGTTGAAAATAATCCCTCTTCAGCAAGCTAGAATCGTTGCCCAAATAAGACATAAATGAATCAAGAACACGCAGTCGTTGGAGCACTTTTGCAAAATTTGTTAAGTTTTCAATTCCTAGAAAAGGGAGTATGCCAAAGGAGTGAAGAAGTTGGACTGATACAGAAGTTTTTCCTCTTCCAAGTATTTTGAAAAATTCATCTCGTTTGCGTTCCTTTGAAATTTGATCCAGATTGACCACTGTTTCTTTAAGTTCCTGAATTGTCGAGGATTCCATCTTCAGATCAAGCGCAACCGAGTATCGGATTGCTCGGATGACTCGCAAAGGATCATCTCGAAAACTGGAGCCAGAGCACGGTCGGAGCCATTTTTCTAATAAATCCCGCCCGCCTTTAAGCGGGTCTATCACATGGACAGGGTCAGTCAAATTGACTGCCATCGCGTTTATTGTAAAATCCCGCTCTCGCAAGTCTGCTTCAAGGGAACCACCCCGAAGTTGTGTAAAATCAAATACGATCCGGTCCCCATTACTCTCGTTTATGATCACGCGAGAAGTATTTCTTTCTTTATCCAGAATGTAAAAAGCACCTGATGTTTGGTCTGCCAATCGACGGGCTATTTTTTGAGTGCCGCCTGGGCAAATGATATCAAGATCATTATTACACTTGTTGAGCAGCGCATCACGCACAGCCCCACCCACTAAATAATAATTTTCCCCAGGTTGGATAAGCTGTTGAACATGTGCAATACTTTGCGGGAGAATGATCAAAATATGACCCTATGCGCCAGACTGATACTTTTCCAGATCTACGACACCGATAAATGGCAAATTGCGATAATAATCGTCAATATCAAGTCCATAACCAAAAACAAATTTGTTCGGGATGGAGAACCCGGTATATTTTACAGGTACATTAACTTCTCGGCGGTCTGCTTTGTCTAGCAACGTGCAAACGCAGAGACTCGCCGGTTTCCTGGTGGTCAATAGATCTAAAACAGCTGATATCGTGTGTCCGCTGTCAATGATATCCTCGACTAGAATTACATGTTTATCCCGGATATCAACGTTCAAGTCAAGTGTAATTCGGACGTGCCCGCTCGTTTCACGGTTTCCGACACCGTATGAAGAAACCGCCATGAACTCAATAGCATGCGGGATCGTAATCTTGCGCATCAAATCGGTTAAGAATAGTACCCCACCCCTTAAAATGCAAATTAAAAGCAAATTGTCAAGTCCCGCAAAATCTCTGCTTATTTCTGACCCCAATTCTGCAATCCTCGATTGCAGTTTGTCCTCAGGAACCAATATTTCACCAAGATATTCGCGGTAGTCTCTCATATACGCTCCGTAATCTACAAATCCTAGTTTCTTGGAACTTTGTGGTGAACCCGGCAGCGAGCTTCGTACATTTCTGAAGCTCCGACGATGATCACAGGATCATCGTATCTGGCTGGTTCGCCATTTACAAGTCTCTGCGTCCGGCTGGCAGATTCGCCGCAAACCATGCATATCGCTTGTAATTTACTCACTTGTTCCGCTCGAGCCATTAACACAGGCATACAGCCAAAAGGCTCTCCTTTAAAATTCTGATCGAGACCAGCCACGATCACTCTTAAGCCCTGCTCGGCGAGTATGTCAACTATTTCAACAATTTTATCGTCAAAAAATTGCGCTTCATCTATACCAACAACCGTCGTTTCTTTGTCAAGTTGTTCAAGGATTTGTGAAGATTTTTGGATAGGGCTTGCATCGAATTCAGAACCTGCATGAGAAGTGACTTTTTCGACACTATAGCGGTCATCAATTACGGGCTTAAAAACCTGTACCTTTTGTTTTGCGATAGTCGCCCGGCGTAGCCGCCGGATGAGTTCGTCCGTTTTTCCACAAAACATAGAACCGCAAATGACTTCTACACTTCCTGTTTTATGCCGCATCATTGCCCCTCCAAAATGAGATTTGATACCATTCTACCTTAAACTGATACGGGATGTATCAGGTTCCTACAAGAAATCAAAACACCTCCGGAAATCCGGAGGTGCTATTGTATCGTGACTATCTAAACAACGATTTCTTCTGCAGCGGCGGGTAAATCATAACCCAACTGGCGTAAGGTTTTCTTCATATCAATCAATGATTTTCGACCAAAACCTTCAATGGCGAGCATTCCGGCCTCACCTTCAGCCAGTTTTGCCAGGAGTTTACCAATATTATCCAGACCGGCTTTCTCAAGCGCTTCAGTGGACCGAGTAGGCAAACCAATTTCTCTCACTGATCGCTCAGGAGATACACGAGAGGTTTCTCTCGCTTTTTTCTCATCAACAAATTCCTGCCGGGCCTGAAGTTTCTTGTAGAAGCGATCAACCTGACCTTCAATATCGATCATACGTTGCTGCTGACCCGTGAAAAACGGGTGGCATTTCGAACAAACTTCAGTGCGAATCTCTTTCTTCGTTGAACCAGTTGCCCAGGTATTGCCACATGAGCAAACCACCTTAGCATCTGGATAGTACGTCGGGTGAATCCCTTTTCTCATTTTCGCTGACCTTCCTGATGTGGATAATCTTTACAATTGTCGGTTGCCGACGGATATGTAAAGATTTTTAGATTATTCAGAGACAGCTGGTTTTACATGAACCTGTTTCTGACCGTTAGGCAGGGTGTCATATTCCACCACGCCATGAGCAACAGCAAATAATGTATCATCGGTGCCAACTTTTACATTTAATCCTGGTTTGATTTTCGTTCCGCGTTGACGGACAAGAATGTTGCCAGATAGCACCTTTTCGCCCGCGAATTTTTTTACGCCAAGCCGCTGTGCATTGCTATCACGACCGTTTCGACTAGAGCCACCACCTTTTTTATGAGCCATTCTACCTACTCCACATGAATCGATTCAATTTTCAACCGGGTATAATATTGACGATGACCAGTCTTTACACGGATCCGTTTTTTGGGTTGATATTTGAAAATGATCAGTTTCGGTCCTTTTACATGATCAACCACAGACGTGGTAATTTGTGCACCTTTTATTGCAGGGGAACCTACTATGTATTTTTCGTCCTCCACCAATAAAAGCACGTAGTCCAAATTTACCTTTGTGCCTATTTCGGCATCTATCAGGTCCACATCTAACGTAGCCCCTTCGACGGCTTTATACTGTTTGCCGCCGCTTTCAATGATAGCATATTTCATTATCAAATTCTCCAATCTTCACTTCGCCGTTTTCCCGCGCCAGTATCGCGCCGGTGTACGGGGAAGTTGGGAATAAACTTGCCCGCCCCAACATTTTAGGGCAAGGCAGAACGAATTATAAAGGCTGGGTGTCAGACTGTCAATGAAGTTGATATAGGAAAATTTCACTAACGTTTCCTTTTACCCGTTTAAAACTCGGCCTTCCCCATCACGATGGGTAACCCCGCGGCGGTCAAGATGCTCTAAAAATGCGAGTGAATATTTACGACTGGTTTGAAAGTGATCTCTGAATTTGGCAAGCATTAATATCCCTTCGTTCTTAATAATCGTTATTACATACTCAATCATTTCGGCATACTCCTTCGCACGAAATACTATTTCTTCTGAAATCCGGACTATCACACCAGTTTCGACAAGGGAATCAAATAAATCTTCGCCTATCGTATCTTTGCATTTTTCAATCGATGGAGGATTGTATCGATCCTTCTCGAATAATTCCCATAGAAGGGCAATTTTCTTTTCTTGGGAAATCGTATAACAAACTGCATGAGTTGCCAGCCTAATGCGGTTCTGTTGTAAGGCAATAATTCCAGTTTCTTCTAATTTTTGCATGAGAAGCGTTGCGCTTTCCCCTGGAATGCCTAATTTTGATTTCCACTCCTCAAGTGGAACACCAATCCGAAGTGGAAAACGGGCATGAAAATCTTGCAAGATTCTTTGATTTTTCTGAGTGATTTTTTCCCAACCCTGAAAACGAATAACTATATCGCTACCTTTCAGGTTTTCTTGGACGCCAAGTAACAAGAACAATTTTTTTGCCAGTATTAATTGGTTAATGACTTTTAAACCTTCCGGATCATTAACTCCCGCTTTGTGAATGATCTCTCGAATTAGTGTTGGTTCCCCATCCATTGTCAAATTGAGGATCAAATCTTCAGGTGAATTACGTAACATGCTTTCAAGTCGATCCAAGATCCCGGTATCATTTAATTTATATCGTTTACCTGGATGAGCATCGAGGATAATACCTCCACCTAATGTTTCAGCAGGCGACATTCTCCTGATGATAAACCGGTCACCCTTTTCCACAATCAAAGGTTGCACAGTTTCAATTTGAAGCCACCCTGATTCGCCAGGTTTAAGCGACCGAGTTCCCAACACGCGCACCCTGGCGATCCGTTCTGATGCTGCGATGAATACTTTGACCATATCATCATGGTTAAGACAAGCTCCTGCTTCTTCGATCAATCGGATGTGCACATCTACTCTGCGGGTAGGTTGATACAGGTTTGGAAGGGTTAGAACATCACCTCGAGAGACCTGGTCTACATTGATACCAGTTAAATTTACCGCTGTCCGGTTGCCAGGCTGGGCGACGGATTCCTTGCGCTTATGGGTCTGCAGACCTCGAATTCTGCACGAAATCCCTGACGGCTGGATAAGAACTGACTCCCCTGTCTTAAGCGATCCATCAAGTAAGGTACCGGTTACGATCGTTCCAAAACCAGGCAATAAAAAAACTCGGTCAATGGGTAACCGCGGCTTTCCAATATCTTTTTTTAAGGGAGTCACATCCAGGAGATCTGCAATTTGCAGTTTAAGGTTTTCGATTCCTTCACCGGTTTTTGAAGATACTTTTACAATCGGGGCATTCGCCAAGGCTGAATTGGCAAGAGAATTTCGTAAATCTGTTTCAACAAAACTTAACCAATCGGGATCATTGATCAAATCAACTTTAGTTAAGACTATAATTCCAGTCTTTTTATCAAGTAAATTGATTATATTAAGATGTTCGCGAGTTTGCGGCATGATTCCTTCATCTGCAGCAATGATCAACAACACCGCGTCAATTCCGCCAACTCCAGCAAGCATATTTTCAATGAAATCTTTATGTCCGGGCACATCAATAATGCTCAGTTCTTCCCCGTTAGGTAGTGTTAACCATGCGAAGCCCAGATCAATGGTCATTTCACGTTTTTGTTCTTCGACCAATCGATCCGGGTTAATTCCGGATAAAGCAGCTACGAGGGCAGATTTTCCGTGATCTACATGGCCGGCAGTAGCGATCACGTGCATACTTTAAGTTCTCTTTCCCAAAGATTGATTAAACGAGTCCAACAATTCCTGACTGAGTGTCAAGAAACCTCTAAATTGTTTTTGAGTTTCTTCATTGACTAGATGTACCGTATCTTTTAATTCCTGTGAAAGATCTTCGAGCGCTATCAAACGATCAATGATTCGTGTAATTTGTCGATTCTCATCCCGTTGTTCTTCTTCGCGGCTTAGGTTGTAGTTCGTCCATCTTTTTTGGTCATCAGCCTTAAATGCAACCCATTCCTGCCGGAATCGTTCTTCTGCCAGGCGATTCATTTCAGTAATCTCATTGATCCTTCTGTTGAATCGTTCGTTTACTTCGTCCAGATCTGCCTGAGATCTTTTTACAGATCGGTGAGTTTCTTCTAATGCAAGCAGTTGTGAATGATAGCTACTACTTAACTCCTCAATGTCAGAGAATTGTTTTTGCCAATCTTTCCAAACATTCTCTTTCTCGACCTGAATTAGGTTTTGTTTTTCAAGAAAGGCAGCTTGTTCCTGTTTTCGTTCCTTCTCAAGGTTCTGAATGTCATTTGTTCGAGTTTCGATTTTCCGAGTCGTTTCTTTGTATAGGTCAATCAAGTTGCGGTCTTCTTCTAAGCGTTTTCTTATCGTTGATGTCTCAATTTGCAGATCAGTAATCCGTTTATTTTCAATATTCAGCTCATTCGTCAATACTTTCTGTTGCCGCTGGAGATCGGAATCTGACCTATGTAATTCAGTTAGTGATTTTGAAACATCGTCGATTTTTTGACTTAAACGCAATTCTTCTTCTGCTCTTGATTGCATTGTCTTTTTTAGCTCGGAAATCGACTTTAACTGCGCTTGAAATTCTAATAATCTTTTGTTAATAAGTTCAGAATCCTCTTTACGTTGTTTTTCAATTTTCGTTTCGGCACTCAATAATTTCTTTTCGATGTCGGAGATTTGTTTTAATATCTCCGTTTTGTAATCAGCAAAATCAGCATCTACTTTTTCAGCTCGTGAGGCTGCAGATTTTACAGTCTTCAATTCTGATTCAAGCGATTTGAGCTTAAGATTCTGTTTTGAATAGTCTTCTTTTATTGCCGCTTGATAATCTAATAATTCAGAAATTGTTTTTCGGTCTTTTTGTCTCTCTGAATCTAACCAATTTAACCTTTTTTCCAATTCTTCGATTTCCATCATTCTAACCTCTCGACTGTTTGTATCCCTTGGATAACCTATATCTTACCGCAAGATAGGCAAATAAATAAACAAACCAGCAATACTGTCCCCAAAAATGTTTGGAAGTACACCCAAAATGACTAATGCGAGGATTCCTAATGAAAGGTAGATCATTTGACTGACAGACTCCACCGCCTGCCATTTTTCCAAGGTTGGGCTTGCTATTCCCGATAAAAGTCTTATAACTGCAAACAGAAAAGCCGTAATACCTACTAAAACCCACATAGCTGCATTGAGATTTCCTTGTCCAAGTTTTTCAAGAGTAGCCAGGCGAAATGGAAACCCGGCTAAAAGTGGAAAACCCGTAATCGATAACAACGAAACAAGCAAAGCAGAAGATGCAAAGGGTAGTTTTCTGATCATACCTTTTAAACTACCAATAGTAGGAGAGATTCCATTTTGAATAATCACAGATAGCGCGAGTGCCAATACTGCCAATCCGATCATTCTTGGAACAAATGAAATGAAAAGTGTTTTTACATTAATATTCGATTGCATACTCACTAAGACCAATGAAAAACCGCTTTCGAGAAGCACGGCATAACCAAATAATCTTCGTGCATCTTGTTCAAATGCTGCCCAAATACCTGTAGAGACGATCATGATCGTTCCAACTAATCTGAGAACTGGACCAATGAATAGTGACTCTCGCAACCATACCAACCCGGAGATAAAATCTAGCATGATGAGTAAAGTTACAACCGGGAATAATCCAAGAAAAAAACCTGCAATTAGTGGATGGATTTCTGTTGTTAATTGAGGCACCCAACTTTGAAACGGAAAGACAGCCAACCAAATGGCAAATCCTATCCCAAGAAACAATGCCGCCTGTAGAAGTCTGGAGGCATCTGAGGGGCTCGCCTGAATACCTCCAAGTAACCAACCACCAAATAGAACCAAAGGCATTGCCAAAGATTGAAATATTAAAAACCGCAAAACACCTTTACCAACAGGTTTTCCTTTTTGTATCATCAATGGAATCGCAACAATTACAGCGATCTCGACAAGAATCGCAGAATAGAGAAAAGGTTCTACTGCAAGAGCACCAGTCATTATTGAAATAATTGCCAGTCCGAGCGGGATAAAGCTTACAGATACTCCTACGATGCCAGTAACTCCAAACCACAGCGCGGAAGAAATAAATACAAAGCTCAAGAAAAACCGGTCTTCGTTAGAAAGTGCAAAAGATCTGCCTAAAAAAGAAAAAGTGGTCTTAATCTCAACAGACATGGAGCCAATTTTCAAGACTCCACCAAAATCTTGGAAGATAGCAAACAATGCTATCAAGATACAAGTTAATATTCCAATAAGACTGACCAGACGAGTCTTCTTTTGTAGCATATACAGAAGTATTGATATGGATAGCGGGAAAAAAATAAAGATTATCGGTGTGCTCATTCCTCCCTACTTTCGTATTCACTGACTAAAATATAGCCCCCGACCAGAGAAACCAGCATCATAACAAGTGCCAAAAGACCATTAACGAGTAGAGAGGCTTCATTCGCCGAGTAAATAAGTTCAAATCCAAAAAACATGAGCAATATCGCCAAGAAAACTTTATACAGTCTCTGTGACATTCCAAGTTGTATAATCCCGAACCCAAGTATGAATAATGCACTGATTATCAATTCCAACGGGATCGATAGATAATTGGCGACTCGCGTTGATATGAAAATAATAATTAAATATATTAAGGTTAATGCGCCAGTTCGAAATATTTTTTCGGACCTGGATTTAATATTTTGAATTGAATCATTCCTGTTGATTGAAATTCCAAGAATCGCCAGGGACATTAACCCGGTTATCAATTTCACTATTGAAAAACTAAATGACCAAAATTGGATAAGAATGAGAAATGCTGATAGAAAAACGATACCGTTTGAAATCATGTTTTTTTTCCAATCATCAGTCAGCATCATAAAAAAACATGCTGCGGTGATGACAAGAATCGGTGCAACATTTATCCAGTTTTCCATTACGGAATTCTATCTCCAATAATTACCGACGCTAATAATGCAAGAAATAGTAAAGCCCAAAGCAGCCCGCCATCTCCTTCTAAAGTAGAGATGAAGAATTGCATAATACGGAACAAAATTTCATATATTTTCCGTAACAAACGAAACAACCAATCGAATGTAAACACTATTTCCAAGTACTTACCAATAAAACCTATGTGACCTATTGCTTTTCGCACATAACTTAACTCTAAAATTTTTCGATCGATTTTGCTCTTCCTGAAAATTAATAAAGATGCAATCATTATTAACAATAAAACTGGTCCATACCAAAATATAAAGGAACGTATGTCTTTAAATCGCCAGATAAGCGTAAGCCAAGGGACGATAAAGAGAAGGATTAATCCTATTGCATAAAACATTTTCATCCACCGCTCAATCGCAGGATCAGGATGTTGAATGCGCAATAAATGTCGGATTACTCCGAGGAAAAGTAAACACAGAGAAATTATTAAAATAAAATCCAAAGCTTTGATTGGAGCAGAAAGAAGACCTACCCACGCAGATGTAACCGGTGTGTAAGGGAAGCCAGCCATACTGATAACTAGAAAAATGACATAAATAAAAAAATACCGGGAGGATGACGAATGAAGAAAAACCGCTCCTCCACAAACGATCATAATCATACTTAGAGCGATCATGCTTTCAATCTGCCCGCGTAGAAAGGTAATAATTACCAATCCAGAAAATGCCAGCATCCAATAAGGACGTCCGATTAGTTCATTTTGAGAAATTAACCATTTAATAGCTCCATACAAAGCCGCCACCAACGCAAACAAAAAAATAATTGTAGAAAAAATATCAAGTGTTTTTGGAGGTTGAATTTGAGAGAGGAAAGAAAAAACTGATATTGGAGCAACAAAACGAAGTATTGTACCTAAACTCCTTCTCACCGGAAGATTTGCTGTAAACGGAACGTGCATAGGTAATACACCAAGCCGCAAAACTGAGCCAGATAATATTAGAGAAAGACTCATAGCTGAATAAGCAGAAGCTTCGATTGTAAGATGGTGAATATTCGATATCACGACCACGCTAATGATCATGAGTGTTCCTGCAACTCTGGTCGAAAACTCAACTACTGCAGCATAATGGATTTTTTTATGATCGATGATCTTAGTCAAAATTCCGATCTCGACAACATCAATAATCGACCAAGTAATGATAACCGCCAAGAGGGTCTGAGATAGTATTGAAAAAAGACCAACCGCCGTCAATACCATTGAACCAGTCCAAGTTGTTAAATTGTTGCCCTGGTTAAGCCTGATCGTGTCTGTAAAAATGACAGCGACCAATAATGATACTAACAGGAAAGCGAAAACCCATGTCCTTGGAGAAAATTGATATACAAGCAAGTCAGTTCCAATTCCAAGAGGATACCAATTTTCAATCGTCACTCCGCTTGGCATCAATACTCTGAGAATAATCATATAAAACCAAACGAGTAAAACCGAACCGGCTGTTGCTAACCACGTTGAACCGATCGTTAGCCTGTATCTGCCCAGAAACTGAATGATCACAGCAAATAGGATGAGAAGAAATATTGGAATAAGAGTCAACATATAAGAATCACAGAGTTTATTGATTTACAAATGGCTCGCGGTGGATGTACTTACCTCTGCCTGGTTTCCCCAACCAGTTACCACGGTCAACAATCAAATCTCCGCGTGAAAACACTTGAACTGGAAAACCTCGCAGCTTCCAACCTTCGTAAAGGTTATAATCGGTCCTTTGCTGAGAGTGAGCAACCCCGTAATTTACGATCAAGTTGGAATCCCATATTACCAAATCAGCATCTGAACCAATCTGAATAGTTCCTTTTTGCGGGTACATCCCGAATATTCGCGCAGGGTTTGCGCATGTTAGTGATACAAATTGACTTGCTGAAAATCTGCCTGAAGATACCATCTCTGTCCACATGACCGGCATACGGTCGCCCACGCCAGGCAATCCATTAGGAATTTTTGTGAAATCGTTTCTACCCAGTTCTTTTCCTGGAATAGCAATAGGCTTATCTTCATACACTATTGGCTTTGTTCCATCATAGAAAAACGGGCAATGATCCGTTGCAATGGTTTGGATCACACCAGTTAAAAGACCCTCCCAAAGGCGCTTTTGATCTTCTTCTTTACGAACGGGAGGTGAACATATCCATTTTGATCCATCGGGCTTTTTAAGATCTTCTTCTGTAAAGAATAGATACTGAGGGCATGTTTCTCCCATAACATTTAGTCCTTGTTTTCGGGCATACTCAAGCTGATCTACCTCACCAGCAGCATTCATATGTACGATATATAGCGGAGCGTTTGCAATTGCCGATAAAGCAGACCCTCGCACGACTGCTTCAACAGACCCCCATACCGGTCTGGTCCTTGAATGCCATTCAGGTGTGATATGACCTTCCGCAATGGCTTCATTCACCAATAGTTCGATCACGTCTCCGTTCTCTGCATGAAGCATTGTTAGGATGCCATTATCTCGGGCAATTCTCATAACCTTAAAAATCTCTCCGTCTAACAACCTAAGTCGATTGTTATATGCAGTGAATACTTTTACACTGGTTATTCCTTCCTTAACCAACGAAGGAATTGCTTTTTCGACTACTGTTGACAGGTGAGTTATGTTGGCATGCAACCCAAAATCAATTGCTGCATTTCGTTCTGCTTTTTCTCTCAATTGCTTTACATTTTTCAGAAGATTGTCGCTGTTTTGAGATACAAAATCAATTACTGTGGTCGTACCGCCGAAGGCAGCTGCCTTTGTACCTGTGTAGTGGTCATCTGAAGAAACCGTCCCAAACATTGGCAGGTCAAGATGAACGTGCACATCAACCCCACCCGGCAGCACTAGCAAACCTGTGGCATCAAAGATCCGCGCAGAACTATCTGTCTGGATGGTGTCGCTGATTTGAATGATTTTTTCTCCGCCGATCAATAAATCAGCCCGAATGGTCGCTTTCTCGGTTATGATCGTTCCATTTTTTATAAGTGTCTGCATTTAAATCTCCGGCATCATAAAAAAAACCACTATTGAACTCATTCAATTCTACCAGTTTTGAGTTCGATTTATATATCGCTGAAATCAAGATCGGATTGTGTTTTTGAAAGATCAGTGATAAGCATTAACAATTTTTTATCTGGAATCTGTTCTTTTAGACTGGAATTATTATGGTTGTAACCGGTCTGGTTTCGTTCACGAAGGTTTTTCCAAAGGACTTCTCGTTCATCCGAACGAACGACCAGATCATTAATAATACCAGCCTGGTTGAATAATGAACCCAAGGTATAAATGAAAGTTATGCGTTTCCATTTATCTGCATGTAATGGGGAATCCAATCGCTGCAATGTACCAATCTGAATTTTATAGTATTCTTCATTTGCTTTAGGATGGCTCTTCTCGTCTCGCAATAACGCTGATCGAGTCGTGAGTTCATGCCCGTGAACTGTGGCAAAATATTCGATCATCCACCTGTGATCAACTCCAAAGTTATCTGTTTGATAAAACGCAAGAAAATCAACATCAATGATTTTTGGAGCCATTCTGAGTGGAATCCGATACCACCCCAAAAGGCGGGCGATTTCAAAATCTTTTTTATTTGGCATGATCGTAACCAGAATCAATGAGTTATCCGGGAATTTGTTCATTTGCGCATCCAATTTTTCTCATTACTCATTATGTATTTATTAAATTGTATATGATTATTATTAAAACGCATCTGGATCTGAACATTGAGTCCAGATCCAGGATACTGCTTGAACTGGAATTATTTACTTAGATAAGCCTACTCTGTTATTGAATTCAGTGATCAACTCATCCACTTTTTCAACTTGCCCTGGAATATCAGTCCAGTAATTTGGTTCATACCATTGGGCTTGAATTTCTTCGAAGGACTTGCCTTGTTGTTCAACCCAGGTGAAGTACTTGAGATTATGAATACGCTTGCGTGATTCATAAGTCAACTCAAGCAGATGATCAGTGGTAACACCTTCCAAATACTGAGCAAAGACCGCTGCTGCTTCTGATTCGCCAAACTGGCCAAAATCTTTTTGCATTTCATCCATTCGGCTTCCGTAAAGCTGCATTGAATCAGTTAAAACGGTCAATACAACATCGTTTTCACCGAGTTCATAATATTTGGCAAATTTGATCGCTGACAATGTGTTCGCAATGCCAGAGAAACCCAGGAGGTCTAGCTGATTAACAATCTCTTGAGGAACACCTTTTTTTGCCAGATACTTGCGGCCTTCCGGTTCGTTGAAGAGTCTCATGAGCCTGACCACAGCATTATCATCAATGGCTACGACCATATCGGTGGTTTTGATATTATGAATCCAGGGAACATGCTTATCCCCAATCCCTTCAATACGATGAGAGCCAAACCCATTGTTTAGCAAAGTTGGACATTGCAAAGCTTCGCTGGCAATGATCTTGCTTGTCGGATAAACATGTTTCATGTAATCACCGCTGGCGATTGTACCAGCGGAACCAGTTGTAAGAGCCACGCCGCGATATTGATCCCCAGGCCGCATGACTGTTTTTAACACATCTTCCATGGCGTGACCTGTGATCTCATAATGCCACATATAGTTACCGAACTCTTCAAATTGATTGAAGATCATCAGGTCCTGTCCGGATTTTTTCAATTCCCAGCATTTATCAAAGATCTCTTTGACGTTTGATTCGCTTCCAGGAGTGGCTATGACCTCGCTGGCTATCGTTTTTAGCCACTCAAACCGTTCACGCGACATTCCTTCTGGCAGAATTGCAATGGATTCACATGCCATTAATGCAGAGTCATATGCTCCACCTCGGCAATAGTTGCCTGTGGATGGCCAAACGGCTTTTTGAGTTGTTGGGTCAAATTGTCCAGTAACCAAACGAGGTACCAGACAACCGTAGGCTGCGCCAACTTTATGAGCGCCAGTTGGGAACCATTTTCCAACCAAAGCTATCACCCGCGCTTTAGTGCCTGTTAAGCTGCTCGGCAATTCGATAAAGTTTACTCCGTCAAAACCTCCACCTTTTTCAACAGGTTGGTTTTTCCAGCTGATCCGGAATAGGTTTCTCGGATGAACATCCCATAATCCGATAGATCGAAGCTCTTCTTTATATTTTGCCGGGATCAAGTCAGGATTTTTCATCTGCGCGAATGTCGGCAAGATAATGTTCTGCTTGCGCATCCGTTCGATTGCTCTTTCGAGTCGGTCTTTGTGTATTGTTAGATCTATTTTAGTCATTCTCATCAACTCCACTTCATAATTTTTAATCGCTAGAAGGCGCTTCGCTGGTTATATACAGCGGACGACCTTTAACTTCATCGTAAATTCTGCCAATATACTCACCCACGATACCGAGACAAATCAACTGCACTCCGCCTAAAAATAAAACAGCCAACAATGTCGTTGCTTGCCCAAAGAAAAATTGTGATCCGATTAATCTCAAGACAATCACAACAGGTATCGCCAGGATACTTAGACCCGCTGAGATAAACCCAATCCACATCGCAATTTGCAGCGGCATGTAAGAAAAACTGGTTACCGCAGTAAGAGCTAATTTAAACATTTTCTTGAAGGGGTATTTTGTTTTACCGGCAAATCGGGAGGCGCGTTTGTAAGATACGCCGATGGATTTAAAACCTACCCATGCCGACATGCCCCTCAGAAAACGATGACGTTCCCGCATACTGTTCAACACGTTAACTACTTTTCGGTCTAATAGGCGGAAATCACCAGTGTTCATTGGAATCTTTACATCAGTGATGCGGTAGATCATTTTATAAAAGAGTGAGGCTGTTATCACTTTGAACCAGGTTTCACCTTCCCGTTCGGATCGTTGAGCGTAAACAACTTCATAACCCTCCCGCCACTTATTAATTAGCTCAAGAATGATTTCAGGAGGATCTTGCAAATCGGCGTCAATGATAACCACCGCATCTCCACGCGAATAATCAAGACCAGCTGTAACAGCTATTTGGTGACCAAAATTACGGGCAAAAATAACCGGACGAACACGAGAATCTCTTTTTGCAAGATTACGGATCATTTCAGTGGAACCGTCTGTTGACCCATCGTCAACTAAAACCAGCTCCCAAATTTCGCCCGTAGAATCCATTACTTCCGTAACTCTGCGGTGGAGTTCACCGAGGCATGCAATCTCATTAAAGATTGGGGCTATGATTGTAAAAACAGGTTTCATATTTTATACAACCTTTATATTTTCAGATGCTTTTTTAAAGCTTTCATTGTCGGTTCAATAATTGGAGCTGCTTGCACAGCCATCATTGCTGCCCTGACATCTTTAAGACCATTACCGGTATTGATGACGACGACAGGGTCATCGTGTTGAACTTGACCTGAAATGAGCGCTTTTTTAAGACCGATGAATCCTGTCGATCCGGCAGGTTCAGCAAATATTCCAAATTTGCCAAGTTCTCCAATCCCTGCAATGATCTCCTCATCTGTGACCGTGATATATTCCCCTCCCGTCTCTTTTGCTGCCCGCACAGCCCGCACTCCATCTCGTGGCAAATCCACACTAATTGAATCCGCGATAGTTGTCGCTGAGATTGGAATAATGGTTTCAGAATGTGCAAAAAAAGCGTTTGCTACCGCAGCTGATTTATCGGATTGAATCCCAAATATTCTGGGCATTTGTTTCAGCCATCCGAGCGCCAATAGGTCCTTAAAGCCTTTATGAATACCTGAGATAATATTGCCATCCCCGACTGAAACAAAAACGCACAAGGGTCTGGTGCTATCTTCTAAATGCAGACAGATCTGCTCCCAAATTTCAAGCGCTGCGGTTTTTTTCCCTTCAGCCGTAAATGGATTGTATCCAGTATTTCTGCAATACCAACCAAATTCATTCGCAGCTTCGATTGTCAGATCAAAAGCAGAATCATAATTCCCGTCAACCAGAATTACCTGAGCGCCATAAATTAGAAGTTGGGCAATTTTTGCTTGCGGAGCTGTCTTTGGTGCAAAGATGACAGCTTTTTGACCAATTGCTGCTGACATTCCTGCCAATGCTGCACCGGCATTTCCAGTGGATGCCGTAACAATAATATCGGCCTTAATTTCCCGCGCTCTGCCCACCACGATTGCGCTCGCCCGGTCCTTAAAGGAAGCGGTTGGGTTTTTCCCTTCATCTTTTAACCAAAATTGTTTGAGCCCCAGTGATTTCATCAGACCTGAAGGCGAATACAACGGCGTCCAACCCGCAAAGTGGAGCGGTGTGGCTTCACCACCTGGATCTGCAACCGGTAAAAGGGGTAAATAACGCCAAAGTGAAAAATCTGAGCGGGACGTGATATCCTCGACCTGGTATTTTTGCTTGATGTGGGTGAAATCCAGGATTACATCCAAATTTCCACCACATTTTGGGCATGTGTAAATCACAGACACCGGAAGAAATTCTTTCTTGCAAATTGAACATTGATAACCGAGATATTGAGCCATTTTATTTCACCTATTCATTTTCAAATGGAGTCCCCAATGATGCAGGCGGAGTAGTGCGCAAAGCACGCAATACCTGAGCAATAAATCGACGCGCAGATTCAGGAAGCCCGGCGAGAGTTCGATCAACCCACTCGGTGTTACCAATGTTTACAAGTAACAGCGCAAGAATCATAAGTGGGAATGGTGCCACCTGAAGCACTTGAGAGGGAATATTTTGAAAACTTGGCTGCAAGACGATGCCAAGCCATTGGAGTAATGCAAAAAGGTAAGCCCCAAATGCTGCGCGAATCGGATTCCATCCGCCAAAGATCGTGATTGCAAGAGCGATCCAGCCAATTCCATCCAATCCTGTAATCGTCCCTTTCCATCCAGCTTTTGCTGACAGAGAATACATCGGTCCGGCAATGCCGACCAATGCACCTCCGATCATAGTGTAAATGTACCGCATTCGGTTTACATTGGCGCCGCGCACAAACGCTGCAGCCGGTCTTTCGCCAATACCCTGCAGCATCAACCCAGGGCGAGTTTTGAAAATCCACCAGTACGCAGCTGCAATCAATATAAAACTGAGGTATACCAAAATATCCTGTTTAAAAAACAAGGTTCCAATTAACGGAATATCCTTCAGACCTGAGATTGGAAGCGAAGGAATGCGCGGTCCGGGCAGACCCATAAATGGGTTTCCTAGGAAATAAGCCAGGTCGCGGCACAGCAGAGTGAGGACGAAACCCACTGCAACCTGTGATTGTTTCAAAGTAATGCTTGTAAATGCAATAATCAACGCCACAAATGCGCCAATTGCCGCGCCGGCGAGAAATCCCAACAATAGGGAGTCTGTCTTAACAGATACCACAAACCCCGCCATGGCGGTCAGCAAAATTGTTCCGTTTAACGATAAGTTGATGACTCCGGCCCGTTCCGTAATCGTTTCACCTATCGTTGCGAAGATGATTGGCGCAGCAACAGCGATGATTCCGGCCAGACCTATGAGTATGATTTCATTCATCTCATTTTCCTCGCTTTTTTGAGAGAAACGTGCGTCTGGCGCCTTCCATTAATAGGAAGAATAAAACAAGAGCGCCTTGCAGGACGCCAGATAATGTTGAATCGATTTTCATTACAATTGGTAGTTGAATACTACCGATGTTTAAAGCAGCGAAGAACAAGGCAACCACACCAGCCCATAAAGCTTGGAAATTCACGAGCATCGCCACCATCATGCCAAGATATCCATATCCGGAGGAGATTGAGGGGATAAGCCGATGGTAAACGCCAGTCACCTGAATCGCGCCTGCAATTCCGGCAAAAGCGCCACAAATCAGAAAAGCAGCCATAATGTAGCGGGTAGTGGGAACACCCAACAAGAATGCTGCGCGTCCGTTCTTGCCGACCGCTTTTAACTTCAGACCAAAGTAAGTGCCTTGAAGGATGAAATAAACGACCAACAATCCGACAATTCCAATCCCGACAGACCAGAGGCTGATCCTCAATCCTTCCAATTGCGGCAGCCACAACGAAGTATCAAAAGGCTCAGTTCCGCTCATGGAACCAGTCCCGGGGCGTTTCCAAGGACCAAAGATCAACCAGATGGTTAATGCAGTGGATACAAAATTCATTCCCAAACCGCCAAAAATCTCGTTCACCCCACCATAAATTTTCAATAAGGCAACAATCCCAGCCCACAATGCGCCCCCCAGAATGCCCGCGAGAATTGACAATATAATTGCGAGGGTTGGAGGAACAGAAGTGCCTTGCATCAGGCGGAGCGCCAATGTTGTGAAGATCGCACCCAGAGTAATTTGTCCTTCAATACCGATATTCCACATTCCAGTGGCATAAGTCATCAGTAAGCCTGAGGTTACTAATAATAAGGGCACCCAAGCTACCAATGTGTTGGCGATGCCTTTCGAAGACCCTATTGAGCCATTTATAATATTTGCAAAAGCCTCAAAGGGGCGTGCGTTCGAAAGTAACAGGACAATGCTCGTAAATGCCAGCGCCAGTACGATCGCGGCAATTCGAAAACCAGTATTTATCCAAAGTGAGGATGTTTTTGTCATCGTTTTCATAATTTAGTTTTCCCACCCCTTGCCGCCGATTAACTGACCCAAACTGTCTACTGTAGTGCTGCCCGCGTTTAATGGATTCGACACTTTCCCTCCAAAAAAGACTAGGATCCGGTCACTGTAATGCAATACCTCGTCTAAATCAGAAGAAGTGAAAATAATCGCAGTGCCAGTCTTGCAGCGTTCTTTTAGCATGTTCCAAATCCACATGCTGGATTCGATGTCCAATCCGCGAGTTGGATGTTCCAACAATAATAACTGCAATGGGGAACGGAGCAAGGCGAGAAGAGCCCTTTGTTGATTTCCACCGGACAGTGATTCCACGCGGGTTTCAGGTATTCCCCGGATTGAAAAATCTTTAATGCGTGATTCGGTTAATTTTAATGCCTTGTCACGATTGATTATGAATCCTTGTTGTTCTCCGGCTAAAATAAAATGTTCCGTTAATGAAAGACCGGAGATCAATCCTTCCTCAAGGCGAGACGCTGGAACATATGAGACCTGGGAATTTAGAAATTGGTGGTAAGGTTTACCAGTAAAATCACGCTGACCGATATACAATTTTCCACCCACTGTTCTTCTTAATCCTGTACAAGCCTGGAGAAACAATCGTTGTCCAGACCCTTCCATTCCAGCTAAACCGATTACTTCGCCCTTGCAAATATCCAGGTTTATTCCCGATATATGGAGGCGGTAATTTTCAACAGCCAAATCTTTCATATGCACGAGAACATCGCACGATGTCGAGTCTATCCTCGGAGCAAGTTCCATTGATTTTCCAAACATCAACTGCACTAACTGGGGAGTTCGATACGGGGGCATTGCTTGCCCAACATTTTTCCCCTGCCGAAAAACTGCCACCTGATTACAAAGTTGTTCAACTTCATCGAGTTTATGTGAAACAAAAATTACTGACATTCCTTGCGAAGCAAGGATTTTCAGAGTTGCAAACAACATTTCCTTTTGAGAAGCGCTGATTCCAGTGGTCGGTTCGTCAAGAATTAGGACCTTCGCTCCCAACCAAAGGAGCCGCAGGATTTCAAGCTGCTGACGTTCTCCTACCGTGAGAGAGTCGACATAAGCATCAGGATCAATTTTAAAATTAAACCTGGCTTGTAAATCTTCGAATTGCTTCCGGACAACTTTTCGATTCGGGAGAAGACCACCGCTTTGACCGATTATGAGATTATCAATGACCGGCATGGGTGGAAAATCCAATGGATCTTGATGCAGCATTCCTACGCCATGTTTGATCGCATCAGCAGGAGATTTTATCCTTGTAAGCTTTCCATCTAACCTAATTTCACCTTTATCCGCCTGATAAAACCCGGAAAGGATCTTCATGAGAGTACTTTTCCCCGCACCATTCTCTCCAAGAATTCCCTGGATCGTTCCAGGCTGGATAGTCATAGAAATATCGTTATTGGCATGAACTTTGCCAAAATGCTTATGGATATTTTTGATTTCAACCTTCATAAGTTTTTTCCACAATACTGGAATAATTGAGGGGAAGGTGACTAAACCCTCCCCTCTTTCTTAACTTTGTTTAGTTTTAGGGTAAAGATTTACCTTCCATGCCTTCCAGGAGCTGAGGCAGGTACCAGATCTGAAGGTCGGTGGCTTTTTCACCGTCTTTCAAATAGACAGTTCCATCCTGAAGGTTCATTGGTCCAGCAAAAAGTTGCAGACCACCTGCAAGTTCAGCAATGAATTTGTCCACGTTAGCTTTAGCCTCTGCGGAAAGGGCATCGCCTTCCTTGAAACCGATCATGCTAGTATCGGGATTATTGATGTTCGTCCAGTCAGGCCCAACCCACTCAAACAAAGGTTTGTACTCGCCATTCATCGCAGCGGTTACATAACCCAAGTAGGAGGGTCCCCAATTGAAATAGGGAACGCCCAGGCAGATGTCCGGGGCTTCATCACATGCGCCTTCATAGTCATAAGGGATAGCCCAAACTTCTTTTCCGGCTAATTTCATCTTGTTGGCTTGCACAATTGCTTCCGTTGTATCAATACCGGAGATGACAACATCATAGTTACTATTGAAGAAATCATCTGCCACCTGAGTAGGATCAGAAGTAAAGCCCGGGATGTTGAACCAGAAACCAATCCAGGTTACTTTGAATTTCAGCTCTTCAGCGGGTTTACCAAGATAGGTGGTCCAGCAATATTTGGCGCCAAGGTAAGCGGATGATACTAATCGGCGGGTTTCGTCGTTGATCAGGGGACCAAGGTATCCGATTTGACCAGTTTTTGTAGTGAGGGCTGCAGCACAACCAGCCATCATTTTACCGTATTCCATTTCGCCCATGACATTGACCATGTTAGGCAGATTCTTAAAATCTTTTCCCTCTGCCCATTGTTGATCACCGGAAGCCATGATTACATTAATGGTTGGGTTTGCGGCAGCGAATTCAGTGGCACTGTCTTTCATATCATCTGAATTGAAGAGGATAACAGTCGCGCCTTGACCGACAAGTTCATCCGCTAGCTGGGCTGGCGTTGTGCCAGGGCGGTCAGCGGGATTTACCTTATCAAGATAGATCATTTTTGTTCCGGGTAATTTCTCTTCAACATACAGTCCTGCGTTGAAATGAGCTTCACTCCAACCATGATCATTGTAAGGACCTACCAGCAGCAGTCCAAAAGTGATTTCTTTGGGTGCCTCTGTGGTTACTACCACTGGCGCTTCCGTCGCCGGAGCTGCAGTCGGGGCGGCAGTTGGTTTAGCGCATGCTGAAAGCGCAAGTACAACAATCAGCAATAGACTTACAAGCGTCCAAGTTCGTTTAGAAAACATTTATTCTCCTCCTTGAATTTATACAACTTGTTTCTTAATAAATGAATTACTTTGGAAGCAAGCAAACAAAACCTGGTTTACTGCACCTCCTTTCAAAAATCACAAGTTAGTTTTCCAACGGGTAAGTCTGTTTTCCAAGTTATCCATAAAATTCATGAATCCATATTATTGTACACGAACCAGTTATCAGCGCCAAATTAAAAAACCAAAAACAACCTTAATATTTGCTGGAAAAGAGGGCTTTACTGTATTTAAGTAAAACCCTCTTCGTTAAATATTATTCTTTAACAACCCGGGTACCGGTCTCGCCCTTCAAGGCTCGGCCGATATTTTCGGGATTGGTAATTAAAGCTTCTGTTCCGCCATTTTCGAGGTACATGATAATTGCCTCGATTTTAGGAGCCATTGAACCCTTGGCAAAGTGAATCCCTTCAGCAAGGTAGGCTTTGGCTTCAGCAAGGGTCATTTTGTCCAGCCATTTTTCATTGGGTTTTCCATAGTTGATAGCCACTTTTTCAACAGCGGTTGAAATAACAAAAAGATCGGCTTTTATCAAACGAGCGAGGAGGCTGCTGGCAAAGTCCTTATCGATCACAGCAGCCACGCCGACACACCCCCCCATACCATCATCTATCACAGGGATGCCACCACCGCCAACCGTAATGACCACAGTGCCTGCATTGATGAGCGTATGGACAGATTCAATCTCGACGACTTCTTGCGGGATGGGTGAGGCAACGACACGCCTCCAACCACGCCCGGCATCTTCCACCATATTCCAGCCCAGCTCAGTCTGGCGTTTATTGGCTTCAGCTTCTTCCATGAATCCACCAATAGGTTTGGTCGGGTTCTGGAATGCTTTATCATTTTTATCGACTTTCACCTGGGTAACGATCGTAGCAACCGGTTTTTTGATTCCACGACGAATAAGTTCATTTTGCAGAGTCTGTTGGATCGAATATCCGATTGCTCCCTGGCTATCGGCTCCGCACACATCCAATGGGACTTCATGCATCCCCTCATATTTTGCAGCAAGTTCAGATCGGCGAAGGATGAAACCAACCTGCGGGCCATTTCCGTGACCGATCGCAACATCCCAACCCGCCTCTATCATATCCGCGATATGCTTTGATGTTTGTGCAGCGGCAATATATTGATCTTCTACAGTTACCTTTTTGGGGTCGAGGATCAGAGAATTACCACCTATTGCAACTACTGCCAATTTTTTAGCCATTTTGTATAAATTCCTTTTCTTATGTATTTGTGCTAACTCATTGTCAAAGCCATGACCGCTTCTTGCGCGTGCATGCGGTTTTCGGCTTCGTCATAAACAACGGATTGGGGACCATCCATCACCGCATCCGTTACTTCTATATTGCGGTCAGCCGGCAAGGGATGCATGTAAATCGCATCAGGTTTTGCCAATTTCATGCGTCGTTCGTCAGTGATCCAGCTTTCGTACTTCTTGATGATTTTCGCGCCTTCTTCTGCATCCGGAGTGTGAACCATAGCGCCCCATGATTTGGCATATACCACATCGGCGTTTTTGAAAGCAGCATCCATATCATCTACCACTTCGAAACCAACACCAAACTTGCGAGCCTGCTCGTAGGCTTTGTCCATGATCTCGGGCATCAGCTTAAATTCAGGTGGATGGGCAAGCACCACATCCATTCCAAATCGGGGCATTTGCAAGACGAGGGATTGAGGAACTGACATGGGTTTTTGGTATGAAGCTGCGTAAGCCCATGAGACCACCATTTTTTTACGTTTTAAATCGCGGCCCTTCTTTTCGACAATGGTCATCAAATCTGCAAGACATTGGAATGGATGGTAAACATCGCATTGCATATTCAACACTGGCACGCGGGATGCTTTTGCAACCTCGTTTAAGTAGCCATTACCAATTCCCCAATCTACGTGGCGAATAGCAATTCCGTCAAAATAACGGCCAAAAATCTCACCAATTTCTTTTGGGGTGTCTCCATGTGAAATCTGGGTTGTGCGGGATTCGATAAAAGCTGCATGTCCACCAAGGTGCGCCATACCTGCTTCAAAAGATCCGCGCGTACGAGTACTACTAAAGAAGAAGAGCATTGCGAGAACTTTATCTCGCAAGTAAGGCGTCAATTCATTGAGAGCGCGTTTGCGTTTCAAATCAAACGCCACATCTAGGACGGTCTCAACTTCCTCTTTTGAGAAATCCAGGTCGCCGATCAGATCACGTCCATGTAAAAATGTTTGCATATGTCCTCCTGCATAATAATTCCCCGACCCTGGTGAGAAAATATCTCTCCTCAGGGTCGGAAATCCTTTTTATTCCATCTTGCCTAATACTAAACCCAACAATGCCATCCGCATGACAACACCATTGAAGGCTTCCTGCCAGTAGCGAGACCAACGGGTGATATCCACATCTGGGGGAATCTCATCCATGCGCGGAAGTGAATGCAGCAGGATCGCGTCAGATTTTGCTTTGGAGGCAAGCAATTCGCGAGTGATCTTGTAATTCGCGGGGGTCTGGCCATGTTCGCCAGCTTCCTGGCGCGATTTGGTGTAATCCGGTTGAACAACCGGTTCGACCAAGATTACGTCAGCTTTCGCAATTGCCTGTTCAACATGCTCGGCTTCAGAAAAATTCACATTGAATTGTTTTAATTCTGCTTTAAATTCATCCGTCAGAGACATTTCTGGTGGAGCCACAAAAGTGATCGGACAATCAAACTGTGAAAGTGCGTAACCCAATGAGTGCATGGTGCGCATGCGCATATCACCAACTGCCAACCAGGTTAAGCCGTCAATAGTGCCTTTTTCGGTGAGTACGGTGTACAAATCAGTGAGAATTTGCGTGGGATGTTCACCCCACCCGTCACCGCCATTGATAATGGGCACTGAAGACCATTTTGCAGCTTCGTGTGGAGCACCCTGCTGGAAATGCCGCATTACGATTACATCGCCATAATACTCAAGCATTTTCACAGTGTCTTTGATTGATTCCTGGTACCAGTCTCCGGCCCGAGTCATCTTGGCATCTGAAAAACCGGTTACATGACCGCCCAAACGATGCATTGCAGCTTCATGAGCCAGGCGGGTGCGTGTACTCGGTTGATAGAACGCAGTAACCATCGTTTTTTCAGCGAGCAAGTCAGTATTGCGGCGGCTTTTGGCAATCGGAGCCATTTCATCCGCCACTTCAAATACGTGGAAGAACTCTTCCCTTTCGAACTCCTTTAATGAAAGTATGTCACGTCCAGCAAAACTACGCATTTCAAGCCTCCTAAAAATATTAAACAAATTAGAAAATCAATCTTGTCAGATTGGTAAATCTCAGTCGATAAAAAACTCCTCCTCTCCCGGGATTCAGTTTTCTCTTAAGAGATACCGTTATCCACTCTGCGTACGACGTGAAAACGAAAATATCCGGGTAGAAAATAACTGTTTGAATAATCCACAATCGCGCCAGAATCGCTATATAGTCGCGCAGAAAACAATAAAAGCACATCGCCTCGCTGAATCTCAAGCATTTTAGCAATCTCAGAAGATGCGACCACAGCTTGAATATCTGTGAACGATTTCGATAACTTTAAATTACCCCGTTTAAGAAGAAAATCAAGCACCGATCCATTAAAACCAATCTGTAAATCCTCTTCTGTAAGGATATTCGGTGGCAACAAGTCGGTTAAGAAAGCCACAGGGCGGCCATCTGTATAAATCACGCGGGATACTTTAACCAGATGTGTTCCTTCTTCAACCTGCAGTTTTTCGCTGTCTTCCACATTGGCGATTACATCCTTGATTTGCAGAGCGCCCATTGAAACACATAGACCGATCCGGTTTGCAAGTCTTTCAATGCTTTCTAAGACCTCTAAACCAGTTTCAATCACTTTGGATTGCGGTACGACAAAGGTACCTACTCCTTGCCTGCGACGGATAAGCCCTTGACCTTCAAATGTGCGCATCCCCTCACGGAGTGTCGCTCGAGAGACGCCAAGAATCCGCGCCAATTCAGGTTCTGCTGGCAGTCGATCACCAGGTGGAGTTTCTGCAATTAATTTCGTCAGCTTCTCTTGCAACTTTTGAAACGGATGTTGTTTTTCAGGTTTGATAAAGCTATTATCCATTTATTTCGAGCCCCAATCTCATTGTCGATTGACCGATTCAGTTACCGGAATAAAATCAAAACGGGTCACGTCCACCAGACCCAGATCAGTTATGCGCAGTTCAGGAATAACAACCAACCCCAATAAGCTCAATTGCATATTCGGGCTATTCAATGAACAACCGCATTTCCGAAATCCTTCCAACACTGATGCTGCTTTTTTTGCTACTTGTTCTACTGATTCGTTCGACATTAACCCGGCAATTGGAAGGTCGACGATACCTAGAACTTTACCATTGTTGACCACAACCTGACCGCCACCGCACTTGGCGAGTTCATTTGCCGCGACCGCCATATCCTCATCATCTGTGCCAACGACGATCATTTGATGGCTGTCATGAGCAACTGTGGTTGCCACTGCGCATGGAATATTGAAACCAAACCCATTAACCAGTCCAACCTGCACTCGCCCGGAGCCGTGATGACGTTCGACCAAGGCGACCTTGGCTATATCCTGTGTGATATCTTGCCTGATTTGGCCTTCTTTCGTTTGCATCTGGATCCTTAGATGACGTGTAGGCGCCTGATTTTCAATGACACCGATGACATTTGCGACCACTTCTGCATCATTCCCTGAAGTCAGTATGAAATCAGCCGCGATCAACGGTTTTCTCAAATGAACGGATTGAGCAGCCCAATCAGGATAATTAACCTTGGGCAGGTCAATCAGCCATTCATCGTCTCTGACGACTTCTTTGCCTTTTGCGATCACGATTTCTGCCTTGAAGTTCTGTAAATCTTTAACAAGCACAACATCAGCATAACGACCTGCAGCGATCAGTCCCATTTCACGTGATACATTAAAATGCTCCGCCGTGTTAATCGTGGCTAGCTGGATAGCAGTCATCGGGTCAAGCCCTTCTCGAATGGCGTGTCTTACAACCCGGTCCATGTGCCCTTCATTGAATAATGTCTCAGAATGCGAGTCATCAGTGCAAAGCAGAAATCCGCGCGGAGATAAGCCTTTTTCAGTGATTGCCTTGACCTGGGTTGCGACATCATGCCATGAAGAACCGTAGCGCATCATCACTTTCATACCCTGGCGTGCCCGGGAGACAGCATCTTCTATTCTGGTTCCTTCGTGATCATCCTGTGGGCCACCTGCCACGTAGGCATGGAAAGGTTTGCCAAGATCTGGCGATGCGTAATGGCCGCCAATTACCTTTCCGGCACAACGGGTTGCGGACATTTCTGCATGGACTTTATCATCTCCGCTGATCACCCCTGGAAAGTTCATCATTTCACCCAGACCGATGATTCCAGGCCAAGTCATGGCTTCTGTGACCTCGGTGGGTCCAAACACAGCCCCAGGTGTTTCTAACCCCGGAGCCGACGGGACGCAGGAAGGCATCTGTACAAACACATGGATCGGCTGCATGGCTGCATCATCTACCATCAAGCGGACGCCGCGCAGCCCGAACACATTGGCGATCTCATGTGGATCAATAAACATTCCGGTCGTACCATGCGGGACAACTGCGCGGACAAACTCTGTCACCGTTACCATGCCTGATTCAACATGCATATGTGCATCTAACAAACCTGGCACCAGAAACATTCCTGCAGCATCGATCACTTGGGTCTTTTGATCAATTGTATGGCTTGCGTCCTCACCTACGTAAGCGATACGCCCTGCGCGGATTGCTATATCAGTGTGGGGAATGATCTCACCGGTTTGAACACAAACCCATTGTCCATTTTTAATGACAAGGTTAGCGGGGATGCGCCCCATTGCGCAATCCACCAATTCGCGTGCATTTTGCAACCAGAAAGAATCCATTCCCATAATGTCACCTTTTAGTTAGCCGAACAATAATAGTACGAGTTAGTCAGCCAATAAACGGCGAGCTGACCGATTGTGCTTCTCAATATGAGCCGGCAACTCCAAACCGATTAATTTACCATTTTTTACAACCGCCTTGCCTTGCACGTAATTCATATCCACATTGCGAGTCTGACAGAATACGACTGCCGCCAACGGATCATGTAAAGCGCCTGTGTATTCCAGGTGGTTAAGGTCAATCCCGATGAAATCCGCGCATTTTCCGGATTCAAGTGAGCCGATGTCCTTTCTTCCTAAAACAGAAGCTCCACCCTTGGTGGCAACTTCCAATGCCTGGCGGGCAGTCATGATTTCTTCACCGGTCGATGATAAGGATGCGCCGTCAAGCCCGGCTTTTAACCGCGCCAGCAACATGGCTTGACGTACCTCGGCGAGCATACTGGAACCATCATTACTTGCTGATCCGTCAACGCCCAAGCCTACTTTGACGCCTGCCTTTAGATAATTCCGCAGTGGCGCAATCCCTGAAGCCAATCGCATATTGGAAGACGGGCAGTGCGCTACTCCGCAGCCCTCTTTTGCATACAATTCGATCTCTTTTTGGGAGACGTGCACAGAATGGGCGTACCACACATCATTCCCCACCCAATCCACCGACTGCATATATTGGACAGGGCGGTAACCGAACTTCTGCAAACAAAATTCTTCTTCATCCTGCGTCTCTGCCAAATGAGTATGAAGTTGCACGCCGTAAATACGAGCCAGTTTAGCGCTTTCTTTCATTAACTCGCCGGTGACGCTAAATGGCGAGCAAGGCGCCAAAACAATTTGAACCATCGCGCCCGCTTCAGACTGATGATATTTTTTGATCAAGCGCTCACTATCAAGCAGGATCTTTTCTTCAGTATCCACGACGCTGTCTGGCGGCAGCCCGCCTTTGCTCTCGCCCAGGCTCATTGAACCGCGTGAAGCGTGCAAGCGCAAACCTATAGGCCTAGCTGCTTCGATCTCGTCATCCAGACTGGAACCGTTTGGAAAGAGATAAAGGTGATCCGAGGCGGTTGTGCAGCCGGAAAGCGCCAACTCAGATAGCGCGGTCTGCGTGGAGATTCTGATGTCTTCGGGTGTCATGCGCGCCCAAATGGGGTAAAGAGTTTTGAGCCAATTGAATAAGTTGGCATTCTGAGCCGCCGGGACGGCACGAGTTAGAGTTTGATAGAAATGGTGATGCGTGTTGATCAACCCCGGCAGGATAATGTGACCATTCGCATCAACCTCCTCGTCTGCGGCGGATGGAAGACTATTCGTCTGTCCGACCTGCTCAATGAACCCGTCACGAATAAAAAGACCGCCATCCGGAATTTCCCGGCGGTGGTCATCCATGGTGACTAGTAATTGAGCATGTTTTACCAGAAGAGTCGACATTCCTATTATCCTTGGGGCATGCGATTTGAAAAAGGCGTGTGGATTGTCAGACAATACCTCACGCCTACAGTGTACCGAATATTTGAAAAAAAGTCAATTGTCTGACAAGTTTGGTTGCGAATTTGCAGGTTATTAATCAGACAAGTTGGCTGCCCGCAGGGTATTTCGCAGCAGCATGGCGATCGTCATTGGGCCTACTCCACCGGGCACGGGTGTAATAGCTTTGGCGACTTGTGCAACCTCATCGTAAGCAACATCTCCCACCAGGCGATAACCACGCGGTCTGGTGGCGTCTTCCACTCGATTGATGCCCACATCAATCACCACGACTCCAGGCTTGACCCAATCTCCGCGTACCATCTCGGGTTTACCCACTGCTGCAACCAGTACATCAGCCTGTCGGACCACCCCAGGCAAGTCGCGGGTGCGCGAGTGGCATATAGTCACCGTGGCATTGGCGCGCACCAGCAGCAACGCCACCGGCATGCCCACAATATTCGACCTGCCGAGCACCACTGCATTGATGCCTTCTAAACTTGGTATTTCCTTTTCCAATAGATACATACAACCGGCCGGAGTGCATGGCACGAACAAAGGGTCCCTGCCTTTTTGTGCCAACCTGCCAATGTTCAATGGGTGGAACCCGTCTACATCTTTTTCGATGGAGATGGCGTTGAGTACGCGTTGCTCGTCCAACCCGGCAGGCAATGGAAGTTGAACCAGGATTCCGTTCACCCTGGGGTCAGCATTGAGTGTAGACACCAGTTTCTCAACTTCTTCCTGTGTGGCAGAAGCAGGCAGTTCGTGGCCAAAAGATTCGATCCCCACTTCAATACAGGCCTTCTGTTTCGAGCTTACATAAACTTGCGATGCTGCGTTGTCGCCAATTAATACGGTTGCCAACCCCGGGCGGGATTTACCCGCCTTGATGCGTTTATCCACCTCGGCGGCGACTTCAATGCGGATTTGCTCCGCGGTCAACTTGCCATCAATGATCTTTGCAGGCATTTTTCCACCTTCCTTAGGTCTAGGTTCGTCTTACCTAATTATACAGTCTTTGATTTCGGCTCCCATTAACCTCATGGTAGAATTGCTTAATCATTAGTCGCTCACCTCAATGGAGGAAATGCATGAGCAAGATTTGCGTCATCGGCACGGGATATGTGGGACTGGTCACCGGAACATGTTTTGCTGACCTCGGCAATCAGGTAACCTGTTTGGACCTTGATCCGCAGCGGATCAACAATCTGCTAAACGGGCAGATGCCCATTTATGAACCCGGTCTGGAACAACTGGTCAAACAAAATGTGCAAGCCAAACGCCTGCACTTTACTACAGACTACAAAAAAGCCCTTGAGGGAATTGAATATGCCTTCATTGCGGTCGGCACTCCTTCCGGCGTGGATGGCGAAGCCGACTTGCAGTACGTCAAATCCTCGGCTGAATCCATCGCCGATCTGGTGGATTGGCCGATCTTAGTGATCAACAAATCAACTGTTCCCGTAGGCACCGGCGATTGGGTCGCGGATGTGATCCGCCGTCGGCGAGGCGACCGTCCGCTTCAATTCAGTGTTATCTCGAACCCCGAATTCCTGAGGGAGGGTTCAGCCATCAATGATTTTATGAACCCTGACCGTGTTGTGCTTGGTTCTGAGGACCGAGCCGCCGCCGATCATGTGGCTGCTCTTTACCAGACCTTGCGCTGTACTATAATGATCACCGACCTGCGCACCGCCGAGATGATCAAATATGCTTCAAACGCGTTTTTAGCTACCCGCATCTCGTTTATTAATGAGATCGGCAATATGTGTGAAGAACTTGGCGCGGATGTGCGCGAGGTAGCGCTCGGCATGGGCTATGACAAACGCATTGGTCATACCTATCTAGATGCCGGTTTGGGCTGGGGTGGCTCGTGCTTCCCCAAGGACGTGAAAGCTCTTGAACACATGGCTGTGCTGCATGGCACACAGCCACAGCTACTGCAAGCCGTGATGGAAATCAATCGCAACCAGCGCCGCCGCGCCGTTATGAAACTGCGGAAGGCGCTCGGTTCGCTCAATGAAAAGACGATCGGCTTGCTTGGGTTATCGTTCAAACCCAACACGGACGACATCCGAGATGCCCCAGCACTGGAGATCATTCACCTCCTCACCAACGAAGGCGCTCACATTCGCGCCTACGACCCGCAAGCCATGGCAAACGCCGCCAAAGTGCTGAAAAATGTCAAACTATGTGAAAACCCTTATCAAGTGGCGGAAGGGGCTGACGCCCTGCTGCTTGCAACGGAATGGAACGAGTTCAAGCAAATCGATTTTGGACGGGTGAAGAAACTGCTGCGCCAGCCAGTCATCCTGGACGGACGTAACCTGTGGGATTCAGAACAACTTAAGGCAATGGGGTTTACTTATATCGGCATTGGCCGCGGAAACGGCAAATAATTCAAGTAATCTCTTACTTATTTATCATAAACCGCTGAAAGTTCAGCAGTTTTTTGTTTCCAGCAAGGGGTTAGAGGCTGCGAGTTTCCGGGCTGGATGTTTCCCTTTTCGTCAGATCAAAGCCCAGTTAATATTCCAGCGAGTTAAGATAGGTGATGACCTTTTCTTTGATCTCATCCCGCACGGCCCGGAATTGCTGCATTTTTTCGTCTTCCGTGCCTTCAAACTTCGCTGGATCCTGAAAACCGATGTGCACTTTCTTGCCATGACCGAGCCAGACCGGGCAATTCTGTTCGGCATTGCCGCAAACGGTGATCACCTGATCGAAAGTCTGCCCATAGAATTCTTCAACTGATTTTGACCTGCCTGCATGTGTGATGCCGATCTCGTGCAAGACCCACACAGCCATTGGGTGCACAAACCCCGCTGGAGCGGTGCCGGCGCTGAAAGCCTGCCAGTAATCCTTACAATATTGATTCACAATCGCCTCTGCCATTTGTGAGCGGCACGAATTACCAGTGCAGAGAAACAATACTTTTAACATGATCTTCAATTCCCTTTCTATTCCATCGTAGCACACTGCTATTAAGAGAATGTAAAGGTTTGGTTAAGGATATCAGTGGATATTCCCCCGGTGGATATTCCTTCTTGACTTAAACGTTACGTCAAAAAAACTGCTCAAGCCAATGAGCTGGTTTATGATCAATATTGTTTGTGCAGTATCAAATAATCTTTCAGGAATTGACCGGTGTAAGACTCGGCCACCGAGCAGATCTCTTTGGGAGTGCCAATTGCCACTAACTCGCCGCCGAGGTCGCCGCCTTCAGGACCGAGGTCGATAAGCGTATCCGCGACCTTGATGATATCCAGATTGTGTTCGATGATCAGCACCGAGTTACCCGCGTCCACCAGGCGCTGCAACACTTCGATCAGCATGTGTACGTCCGCGGCGTGCAGACCCACGGATGGTTCGTCAAGTACATATAACGTTCGACCGGTAGCGCGGCGGCTGAGCTCTTTGGCCAGTTTCACGCGCTGGGCTTCTCCTCCTGAAAGGGTGGTGGCTGGCTGCCCGATCTTGACATATCCCAACCCAACCTCATGCAGGGTTTTCAATTTGTTGGCGATGGCAGGAATATTGTTAAACATTTCCATCCCAGCCTCCACGGTGGTATCCAGCACGTCAGCAATGGACAGCCCCTTGAACTTGACCTGCAGGGTCTCGCGGTTGAAGCGCGCGCCGTGGCACACGTCACAAGGCACGTAGATATCCGGGAGGAACTGCATTTCAATGCGCAGCTGCCCCTGCCCCTGGCAGGCCTCGCAGCGCCCGCCGTGGACGTTGAATGAGAAGCGACCAGACTTGTAGCCGCGCATCTTGCTCTCGGAAAGCCCGGCAAACAGATTGCGGATCTCATCGAACATGCCGGTGTACGTGCCCGGGTTGGAGCGCGGAGTGCGCCCAATGGGTGACTGGTCAATGTTGATGACCTTGTCCAGATATTCCATACCCTCGATGCGGTCGAAATCGCCTGCATGAGTGCGCGCCCGGTTGAGTTCGCGCGCCAGCACATTGTAAAGGATATCCACCATCAGGGTGGACTTGCCCGAACCGGAGACGCCCGTGATGCACACGAACTGCCCAAGCGGGATCTCAACGGTCAAGTTCTTGAGGTTGTTGGCGCGCGCGCCGATGATCTTGAGCATCTTGCCGTTGCGCGGATGTAGATTCTTAGGCAGGGGAACCTGTTTGCGCCCAGACAGGTAGGCCCCGGTGAGACTGGCTTTGCATGCCAGAATGTCATCCACAGTCCCCTCTGCCACCACCTCACCGCCGTGCAGCCCGGCGCCCGGGCCGAGATCGAGGATCCAGTCCGCGGAGCGGATGGTCTCTTCGTCATGTTCGACGATCAGCACAGTGTTGCCCAGATCGCGCAGGTGTTTGAGAGTATCCAGCAGGCGGGTGTTATCGCGCGGGTGCAGCCCAATGGAGGGTTCATCCAACACATAGAGCACGCCCATCAAGCGAGAGCCGATTTGGGTAGCCAGGCGGATGCGCTGCGCCTCGCCGCCCGAAAGCGACCCGGCAGGGCGGTTGAGGGTCAGATAATCCAACCCAACGTTGACCAAAAAGCCCAACCGCGAGTTGATCTCTTTTAGAATGCGGTCGGCAATGGCAGAGTCACGAGCGTTCAATATTCCCGTCTTTGCCAGACGCTCCACGAATTCCAGCGTGCGGCTGACCGGCCAGCGGGTCACTTCAACGATATTGGAGTCATCCACTGTAATTGCCAGCGCTTCAGGGCGCAGGCGTTCCCCCTTGCAGGTGGGGCACGGACGGTCGCTCATGAACTCGGAGATCTTGTTGCGGATGTACTCGGACTGTGTTTCGCGGTAACGGCGTTCGAGATTGGGAATTACGCCCTCAAAATTTGTCTGGAAGGTGGTCTTGCGGTCGTTGCGCCCTTCCATTGAAATGGTAAGCTGTTCACTGCCGGTGCCGTAAAGCACGCGGTTCAAATTCTCCTGGCTTAACATGTTGACCGGCGCGTTGAGGTCAAACTTCCAGGTTTTGGCAACAGTTTCGATCATTTGCCAGTAATACCCGCCCTGCTCGCGCGGACCGTTCCACTCCATGGCGACGATGGCGCCTTCGTTGAGCGGACGCTCCTGATCGGGGATGAGCAGATCGGGGTCAATCTCTAAACGGCTGCCGAGACCCTGACAATCTGGGCAGGCGCCGTGGGGGGTGTTGAACGAAAAAGTGCGCGGCTCGATCTCCGGCAGGCTGATGCCGTGCTCAGAGCAGGCCAGATGTTCCGAGTAGAACAAGTCTACCGGCGGTTCAACGGACAGGTTTTGCACGGTGAGGTAGCCCTCGCCCACTTTTAGGGCGGTTTCCACCGAATCGGTGAGGCGCGAGCGGAAAGTACGCGCCTCTTCGGAGTCCTCGGCGTGTGAGACCACCAGCCGGTCCACTACGGCTTCGATGGTGTGGATTTTATAGCGGTCAAGCGTTACCTCTTCATCGAGGTTGTAAACCGTACCATCGACACGCACACGCACAAAACCCGCCTTGCGCACTTCGTCAAAAACAACCTGGTAGGTGCCTTTGCGGGCGCGCACAATGGGGGCGAGAATGAGCAGCTTGGAGCCTTCGGGCAGCGCTTCGACTTTGTCCACGATCTCTTGCGCGGACTGTTTGACCACTACCTTGCCGCACTGCGGACAGTGGGGCACGCCGATGCGCGCGAAGAGCAAACGCAAATAGTCGTAGATCTCGGTGACCGTGCCGACGGTGGAACGCGGATTATGCGAGGTGGCTTTTTGGTCAATGGAGACGGCGGGGGAAAGTCCGTCAATATAATCCACGTCCGGCTTTTCCATCTGCCCCAGGAACTGGCGCGCGTAGGCCGAGAGCGACTCCACGTAGCGACGCTGCCCTTCGGCGAAGATGGTGTCGAATGCCAGTGAACTCTTGCCGGAACCGGAAAGCCCGGTGATTACCACCAGCTTGTCGCGGGGGATCTCGACGGTGATGTTTTTGAGATTGTGGGCGCGGGCGCCCACGACGCGGATCGAATTTTGAGTCATAATCTATCCATTAGAATTTATTTTCTATACCAGTATTGTACCACAACGCAACTAATAATTATAACCCTCACTGACAACCCTCACTGTCAAATCTTCTTAACAAGTCTTTTTATTACACGCACGCAAACCGTGAAGACGGCGTTGGAGATTCGATTCAATTTCTAAAAAAATCGAATCGCAACGAATCGGGTACTGTGCGGAAATTTGGATCTCAGAGGTTCTCCTCTTTTTCGTTTTTGGGATTGGGATTGATTGATTTTCTGATATTTTTCTCATTTTATGGGATTAAGGTGATAGGATCACTGATTAGTAACGGGAATTGTTTCGTGGAAACAATAAGAATCAATTCAGAGGCGTGAAAAAAGAAATTTTCTAAATTTTGATCAACATAAACAGGAAATTAAGGGGATGGCTTCAGGCTCAAAAAACCAGCCTTGGCAATGACAGATGAACATAATAGCACTATTGTTCTATTATGTCAAGCGTTTTTAAAAATTTTAAGGTTAATTTTGGAAAATTTAAGATAAGGTCGCTGTCTAAAGACCTTATTTTTCCTGAGCATTTTCAGCATCAGTGATCCAGTTGATGGGATTGGTGTAGATGTAATCCGCGATCTGGTTATATTCGCGGTCACCTGAGAGGATGTGTTCATAATAATTGCGCTGCCAAACGGGATCGGATGGGGTGTGACGCAGGATATTGATGTGTTTGGTAACGGCGGATTTGAATCCTCGCACCAAGGCACCGACCGATCTTGATGGTGAATGTAATTGTTGAGTAAAGGGTTGTTGTAGGGGCGTATGGCCATACGCCCCTACGGGTTTCGATGTATTTAACGGGTCGCAAGCAGACAGGGAATCGATGATGTGGAATATGGCATGAAAATGGTTGGGCATGATGACATTTATGTCCAATTCAATTTCGCGCCGGATATCGGCAGACCGAAGCCATTCATGTTCAACAATTTTTCCGTATTTATTCAATTGCATTTCTCCGTCAAGGATTTGACCAAAGAGGTGTTTGCGGTTGTGGGTGACGATGGTGATGAAATAGCAGCCCTCAGAGGAAGACGTATCCTTTGAGGCGTATCGAACGGCGGTGATTTGGAGGTAAGGGAAGGGTCATTTCGTTTTGGCGGTTGTGGATGGCATGACGATAAATGGGATGGTTGTCAGGGGCACGGCGCGCTATGCCCCTGCGGATTAATTGGCTTCGACGATTTTGATCTCGTCCGGGGTGAGGTTGTAGAGGGCGTAGACAAGGGCATTGATCTCGCGGTCGCTTTGCTGTCATTGCGAGTCCCGCAGGGATGAAGCAATCTCTTGCTCACCTCTTGAAAAGTAAAGGTGGGATTGCTTCGCCGTAAACCTGGCTCGCAATGACAATCAGGGCTTAAGTGCCTTCAACGATTTTGATCTCGTCCGGGGTGAGGTTGTAGAGTTCGTAAACGAGCTTGTCGATCTCGCGGTCGGTGGAGGCGATGTCGCGCGCCAGGCGTTCTTGTTCCTGCGGGGTTTGGGCGGTGCGTTTGTGCAGGTCGAGCATGCGCTCTAACCTCGCTACTGTGCACCAGTTCGTGAAGACAATAATTTAGCGGTATTTCGTTTTTCTTTTTTTACTCAATTTACCAATTTGTTGAGTTAAGTCATTATTCTTTTTATTCGTCTTCTCAAGCAATTCAAGTATTAAAGGGTCAATTCCTGGACTTTCAATAATGTTTTGTAAGGTATGAAGGTTTTTATTCAATTCAGAAATAAATTCAAAGGCTAATGTCGCATTATTATTGATTTTTGATAGAATAAATTTTTCATATAAGATATTACATTTTTGTGTCGAAGCATAAAAATTCGCAAATACTTGTACAACAATTGGTTCAAATAATGTTGGTATGTCACCACTAGATTTGTAAATCTCCCAATAGGATGTATCAAACATTAGAAAAGGGTATTCTTCTCCAAATAAGAAACGGCCTTTTTGTTCGAATTTTGGGATATTATTTTTAATTTGAATAGCAATGTCTTCAATTTCAACTCTTATTATTTTTAAGAAATCAAGAATTCTATTTGTATCGTTTATACCTTTTTCAAGATCTACCAATTTCTTTTCTTCGTCTCGTAAAAATCGAGTTATTATTATCGTTGCAATTGATCCAAGTAAAACTCCTGCAATTAATGTCGCTCCGCTATTTGATAAAAAACTAAACCAAAACTCTTCCCAAGTCATTTAACCACCCTCAACTATCTTGATCTCTTCCGCGGACAATCCGTACAACTCATAGACCAGCTTGTCAATCTCCCGATCCGTGGACGCGATATCCCGCGCCAGGCGCTCCTGCTCCTGCGGGGTGGTCGCGATCTTTGCGCCCCCGAGCGCAGCGAGAGGGGCAGCGGTGCGTTTGTGCAGGTCGAGCATGCGCTCCACCAGTGCCACCATACGGTCATGCTGGGAAACCTCCTTTTTGTTGCTCATATTTAACTTTATTATAGGTATCTTATTTGTTGTTGGTCCATCAAAGTGCATTGTTCTTATCGCTTTTGCGAAAACAAAACGATAAGTGTACCAATTAGTAAATTTCGATAACAACAACCCTAATAGAAATTTACTTGAATATTCAGAATTAGTGATTAATTGGTTGACAGTATCGAGAATTACATATTCCTGTTTATTCATTTCCGAACTTATTGTTCCAATTAATTTTACATGAGGTACAGGGTTTTCTATGTGAGCAATAATATTTTGAAATAATAAACTCTCGTTTTGAATAATTGAATTTGGAAATTCTTTAATCGCTTTTATTTTACAAAAACCCTTAATCCCAGTGAACGAATACCTTGATATCTGTTTTCCGCCTAACACTTTCAAATCACTCGTTTCAGAAATTAAATGCTTTTGAAACATTCCTCCCCTAGTATTTGAAATAAGTTCATTAAATCTACGGCTATTTCTCCATACTTTCTTTGCTATGTGGATTTCATTATTTGTCAGGTCATTTAGAATGAATCCAAAAAAACTACAATCATTTTTATCCACTTCAGATATCAATTCAAAACTATGTAATGTATTCTTATAAGACTTGTAATTATTTTGATTAATACCTTTTTTCAATACGTAAATTACTTGTTCTAATAAAACTTCCTTCCAAGCCCGATTTACATCACATACTGATAATAAGTTGTTTAAGATAATATTCCTTGTTTGTTCCCAAACTGAAGAATATAAGAATGGTTTTGGAACAATAAAACCATTTAATCCTAGTGGTTTCGTGCTTTGTAGTGATCTAATCATCATAAGAGCAGCTGAATCGGTTGAACCAACATCGAAGGTTTTTAGATACTCCCGCTCTCTAATCGAGAAATCAGCCCCATACGGCGGATTGCCGATCACCGCGTCAAAACCGCCTTTCGCGAACACCGCCGGAAACGCCCTTTTCCATTCGAAGGGGTTGACCCGCTCGCGCTCTTTTTCATCCACCGCCAACTGACCCTCAAAGTAATCCTCGCCGATGAGCGAGTTGCCACACTGGATGTTCCTGCCCAGATCAGGCAGCACGCGCTCCAAGCCCAGGCTCAACTGCCCGCTTTCCTCTTCCAAGACCTTCAAGAGCAGGCTCAGCTTGGTGACCTCAACGGCCTGGGCGTCAATATCCACCCCGTGGATGTTGTTGACTAATATCTCTTTTTTCTTCGCGGTCGTCAGCTTCCAACCGCCACCGCTCGCCGCTGCCAGCGCCGGGTTCCTGCCCTTCGCCCACTTTTGCGGGTCATTTTCGGTGTACCACTGCACGTGCCAGTCCAGCAGGCGCTGGTAAGCCCCCAGCAGGAACGAACCGCTGCCGCAGGCGGGATCCACGAGCTTCAGTTCCGCCGCACCCTCCGGGGTCTTGCCTTCCAGCAGCTTGCCAACCGTGTTCGCCA
>WOUT01000016.1 GCA_009773005.1 Chloroflexota bacterium
GGTTAAAATATGTTTTTCTGGCTGCGAAGATCATCAGAACGGCAAGGTATGTGGTGATGAAGCTCTCGGTAAAGTATCCATATCAAGATGTGTATAAAAACTGCTTATCCTAAGAAGATATTATCGAGTATTCAGTGTTTGTTCCGATATGTTTGATGAGGAGTGTTTACCATACCCAATATTCTGAATTGCAAGAAATAATCGATAAATTTACGGTAAGGAGGCGCAGAAAATGCTATACTATAGAAACATTTCTAGAAATTCTTCGCAAATTGGATATAAATGAAGATGATTTTGCTTTGACGTGGAATTCAGGTGTTAGTTCCTCTTTTTAAGATACAATGAAAAACCAGATTCAGGTCTAGGTTTATTGAAATGAATAAGTTATTTAAAAAAAGCCCTCTCTATTTTTTTCTTTATCTCTATTTTTTTCTTTACACTATATGGGGTCAGCTCACGAAACGGAAAAAATCGTACGCTAAGGATTTTACTTATGTGGTTTGTGTCAAAAGTCGAAACTTCCCTTGTTTGACCAATTTAGATTGTTATCAGGGTGTATTTGTCACTCGAAGGACGATTTAATAACACATGGAAACCTACCCCCTTTGGCTTCCATGTGTGAAAACCAATATATCTTGTTTTTTAAAAAGTTCCAGTTAATAATTCAGTCCGTTTTCGGGTTATTTTGCCCCTATTTATATACAAAATAAACCGGTGGCTTTTCTTTTGCTATCTCCGCAGCAAGCTGGCGGAGTATTACGCAAAAGCAAGTGCGTCAGCCACCTCAAAGCATGGAACCAGCATAGCGAGCTACGCGGTATTCAGCTTCGCTAATAAACTCTTGTGAACCATCTATGTGCTTAAGAACGATAAGTTATCTTAATTTTTTTTCCTGGTACATCTTCAGGATATAACGTCCATCCTAGTTGAGACATTTGGGGGTTTAAAACGAGTGAGACTACAAGGCCCCTGCAAGGCTGATCATGGGCAAGAAGTATTCGAAAAATTAATGGCAATTTGGTGATGAAAATGCTACAATATAGAACGGTTCCCAAAAAATCTTCGCATTTTGGACGTATATGAAGGTAATTTAGTTTTGATGGGGAATTCAGGTTTTAATAATGATGACGTAAAATTCGATTAATGAGGTGGGTGATAGAATGAAAAGATTTTCAGTTGTACTGCCTTCAGTTGTTATTTTAATTTTTCTGCTTTCATCTTGTGTAAAACCTACAACGGTGCCTATTCCTTCAACAACAACGCAAGAGCTTGTAATTGGCTCGACTCAAGTCTCCCCCAAAGACGGTATGGTTATGGTGTTTGTGCCAGCAGGAGATTTCGTGATGGGTTCACCGGAGGGAGAAGGCAATAGCGACGAATACCCTCAACATATGGTGACTCTGGATGCGTATTGGATCGATCAGAGTGAGGTGACGAACGGTAAGTATGCGCAATGTGTTGCGGATGGAGCTTGCACAAACCCGTCAGTTAATTCGTCCTCAATACGGGATTCATATTATGGTAACGAAACCTATGACAACTACCCGGTGATCTATGTGCATTGGAGTGACGCGAAAGACTATTGTAGTTGGGCAGGTCGAAGATTGCCAACGGAAGCCGAATGGGAAAAGGCCGCGCGAGGGTCAGAGGGTCAGATCTATCCCTGGGGAGATGAGTCACCTAGCCCCAGCCTGTCCAACTTTGACAACATTATTGGAGATACCTCCGAGGTAGGCAGCTTCCCGGCAGGAGTGAGCCCGTATGGAGCTTTTGACATGGCGGGTAATGTATTGGAGATGGTGGCAGATTGGTATGATGCGAACTATTATGGAATTAGCCCATCCAGTAACCCCATGGGTGCAGATGCTGAGGGAGCGAAGGTCGTTCGAAGTGGGTCTTGGAGTTATAGCGCTCTCGACATTCGCATAACCAAGCGGAACTGGGTTAGTCCTCGGAGTTCGTTCGTCGTCATCGGTTTTAGGTGTGCCCTCTCTCAATGAATTTGATTTTTGACTTTCTGATTTCTTAATATTTAAATGTTGCACAAAAAATGATAGGCATGTTTAGTTCAGCTACGTTTCACTAATAAGTTTGAGAATAGCAGTGATTTTTGTACAATTTACTAAAAGCGGGTGCGGTTTTGATATTAAAGAAGGCTCAATTTTGAAATTAAAGGGAGAGCAACAAATGAAGATTGTGAAGCTCAACTGCACTGCTTGTGGCGCCCCAATTTCCGTCCCTGAAAACCTAGATATCCTGTTCTGCAATTCGTGCGGATCCAAACTTGCGGTAGACCGCGGTGAGGGTTATATCACGCTTAAATTATTGGATAAGCTCACTCAAACAGTCCAGGAATCAGGCGAGAAAGCCCATTCTGCCATTAAAGAAAACACCTATGTCACCAAAGTTGAATTAAAAAAAGTGCAGATCAGTCAATCGATCAGCACTGAAGAGATGAAGTTGAATTCACTGCGGCAAGAAATCAGGCAGCTCTCCAGAAATGCGCAGATCTCTTTGGTTGAACGCTCTCAACTCACGACTCTTCGGCTGGAGCAATGCAACTCACTCATGCGAATTCGCAAACTTAATCTGGATATAGCTCGTCTGGATGAGGGATGGGATGAATCGCTTGAAGTTTTTCAAGCTGACCTTGCCTCTTTGGACGAGATCATTGTGCAACTCACTCCCTTTTCACAAGAACCGCAGATTGCGACTCGCATCAACGAACTTGTCAAAGAACGCGCGCGTTGCCAGAAGGAATTGGTTACGTTGGAGACCAATCTCATCACTGGTCAACTCTTGTCTTACAAGTACCCGCCTTTGAATACACTGAATGTAGAACAATTAGAGAGCCTGCGCTCAAACATCCAACTGGACTTGAACTTATTGGACAGGGGACCTCAGACTGAGGTAAAGACCAGCATCCGTCAAGAAATTAATGGTCTGTTTGCCAACCTGAACGCCATTTATCCGCGCAAAATAGTTGAATCCAGCACCGGAGAACTTAAATCTCTCGATCTGCGCGCGCCATTCCCTGAAATCCCGTTACAGTTGGTCCCGTTCATCGATTTGGCTGAAAGTGATCTTGCCAAGGTAAAAACCGCTCCTGATTCCCCAGAAAAATTCCTCGTTCAATCCGAGATTGAAAAATTGACAAAAGTTCTAAAGGATCTACAAACAAAAGATATTCCGTCGCAGCGCATCAAACAGACCCGGAAAAACAAGAAAAAGCAGGGTGTTCTGATCACGATCTGTTTGCTGATCACGGCTTGTGTTGTAATTGTCGGCATATTGGCAGCGACATCAAAGATAGATGACACTTTGCATGGCATTTTTGATCTGACAACGATCGATCGAAAACAACAGCAAACCTTATCCGCAGGGCAGTTTATACAGGCAAATTCGGAATTTGTCGAAATTGTGGCTTTGAAAACCTATTTGCGTTTGGAACCAGACATCAACAGTAAAGAGACTACGGCACTCACACGCGGGGACCTGTTATTTAACCTCGGCAGGGATTCACAAGCCTCGGATTGGTATAAGGTGGAACTCGTCGAAGACCATAAAATTGGTTATCTTTACGAGCAATGGATAATGCCCATCCACAGCAGTCCGCACAAAGGCACTCCCCTGTCGCATTCAAAAAGAAATACGATCTATGAGCAAAACTTTTCATCCTTTAGTACGGATTGGGAAGAATCCAAGTTTGATTACGCTTACGGTACTGGTAGTTTGGATATTAAAGATGGTTCCTACAAGATCGAATTGAACGCAAAACAGCCGGCTTATTATTTTTCAAATATCAGTATCTCAGAATTGCCTAGCAGCTATTTGGCGTCTGTGGATACAAAATGGCTCTCTGGGCAGGGAACCGGATATTATGGTTTACAAACCAATTTTGTTGACGAATCCAATTTTGATTATCTAATGATTTCTACTGAGGGTGATTTGGTTGTGGGTACCTACCGGAATGGCGAGTCAGTTGTTTTTTATAACACTAAGGATTCAATGAACAAAACGGTGCCTTTTAACGAGGGTGGTGTTAATAAAATCTCGGTATTGGTTGAATCTAAAGTCAATAACGGACCGACGCGATTTACTTATGCTGTAAACGGTTACTCCTTTTACACTGTTGAATATGAGCGGTGGCAGGTATTTCAGCCGAAAATCGGGTTGATCGTTTGGTTGCTGGCTGCGGATGAATCTGAGATCGTCGGTTTCGATAATTTTGAGATCACTGAATAATGAGTCTGATATGGTTGGAAGAGTTGCTTCCAACCGATTGGCTGGTAAATTGGCGGCTGATTAAATGGACGCAACTAAAAAAGCACCCGGTTTTTGCTTTAAAGTCTGCGCTTAATATTGAATTTGTTTTCACTGTGAGGAAAAACCATGCAGGAACTCATCTGCTCGATCGAAAAATGGTTCGAACAGGGAAAGAGCGTGGCGATCGCCACGGTCATCAAGATCCAGGGATCCGCACCACGCGGTGCTGGGAGCATCAATGGCGGTCAGCCAGGAAAGTGAGATGGCAGGCTCGGTCAGCAGCGGATGCGTGGAAGGAGAGGTGGTCCAGGAAGCCTTGCAGGTGCTGAAGATCGGCTATACGGTTGTGGTCCCTTATAGCATCTCAGATGAACAGGCTTTCTCGGTGGGTCTCCCCTGCGGCGGTATGATCGATATCCTTATTCGTCCGTACAGCCGAGAGGATTTAGCGGATATTATCGCACACCTCTCCTTAGGATGCTTTTTTTACCCAAGTCTCCATCGTATCTCTCGAGGATTGCGGGTTATACATGATTTTTTATATCATGCTTATAGATTAATTGCCTAAAGCACAAACAATATCTCTACCTCCGCTAAAGCTGCTCGCTGCCTCATAGCAAAATGTTACCAAATGTGTATATGCGGCGAATCAAACCAATTCATGCTAAAATAAAACCATGAAACAGATGGATAGAATTGCCTTGAGAACTCCAGAAAGAATCCATTCCGACCAGGTTTCACTTCATATTCTTCTGCCAATCCTGTTGACTGCGGTGATTTGCTTGACAGTTGGCATCCTGTTGACCGTCACAACTATCTCACAACCAGCATCAACGGTCCAATGGGCTCATATCGCTCTAATATTCCTGATTGCTCCACTATTGTTGTTTGGACTAATTTTATTGGTTTTCATCATCTTTTTAAGTAAATTAATGGCTCACTGGAATATCACACTCCCTCCTTCATTGCGAATTATTCGCGAATCCATCACCGGCTTTAATGTTTCGGTTCAAAGGTTATCCATGCAGCCCGCCAGACCGTTAATTTTTATTAAATCTCTTGCTGCTGGCGTAAGGGCAATTATTAAAAAAAGAACCTGACCAAATAATTTTATCTGGAGGGTACTATGCCTGAAAATTCAAACTGGAAAACAATTGCGTATATCATTGGAGGAACGGCCGGCCTGTTAACCGGATTGGCAGCTGCCTTTCTTTTGATCCGTAAACGCGAACAAAACCTGGGCAACCATAAACTAACCTCAGGGGAAGGCGTAAAAATTGGGCTTGGAGTAGTTTCTTTATTAAGAATGATCTCCGAGAGCGGAACCAGGTAGTCCAGATCCCCTTCAACTGCGAAGGGGATTTTCATTCGGCTCTCCTTATTAATTATATAATTCGTTATGACTCCCTTTCAGTTTTTGGATTTTCTCATCGTAGGCAGCATCTCAACAGAATTTATCGTGGATTTGAGGGGAATTTCCCAGAATAATATTCTTGGAGGCTCTGCCTTATATACTGCCGGTGGAATGCGGTGTTGGGAAACACGGATTGGGTTGGTAAGTAAAGTCCAACAGAATTGTTCAAATGAACTGTTAGCTATACTCGATAAATACAAAATCGATGCCGATGGAATCACAATCGTCCCAAATTCGGTTGATGACCGGAGTTTCATAGGGTATATTTCACCGGATGAGTTCGTTGAGGAGAATCCCGTTGCTTTTTATGCCAGTAAAGGACTCCCTTTTCCAAAAACATTGATCGGTTTTTCAAAAAACAGCAGTGATATGCTCAAATTTGAAATCGCTAATGAATCCCTTTTTTTGCCAGAAAATTTTCCACAACGTTATCTGGATACCACGGCAGCGCATTTATGTCCGGCAGACCTGAGTACACATATCCAGCTCTCCAGTATCCTGCAAAAAGGATCCATAAAAACATTAACAATTCAATCCGGCAGTAGTTATATGGCCTCGACAAATTGGGACAGTATGCCCGTTTTAATGAGAGACATTACTGCCTTTATTTCTACAAAGTCTCAATTGTCTGCTCTATTTAGAAACCGCACGCAAGATATATGGGAAATGGCAGAATATCTCTGCGGGTTGGGGTGTGAATACCTTGTGGTTAATAGCGGGCTCAATGGCCAATTGCTATTTGATAGTAATACGAAACGGCGGTATCAGGTCCCTGCATATCCTTCACCCTTGATTGACCCCACAGGCTTGAAAGAATCCTTTTGCGGAGGTTTTTTAGCCGGTATCAAAAAGAATTACGATCCTTTGGAAGCAGTTTTATATGGCAACGTTTCTGCGTCCTTCACCGGAGAAGGCACTGGTCCTTTCTATGGAGTTGATTCTTTGCCAGGATTGTCCCAATCCAGACTAAAGTTTATTAGAGAGCTGGTAAAAACTTTATGAATCAAATATCTGATGAAACCGTTGAATCTGTGATCAGGTATGCAGGAACCATCCAACAGATCGCATCACCTACTTTTGAGGAGCAGCATCGCGCTCAATTCATGTTGGACGAGTTTCAAAAAAATGGACTTAAGGAGGTCCATCAGGATATTATTGGTAATGTGTTTGGAAAAATACCAGGTGGAAAATCTGCTCCACTTGTGATCAGCGCACATCTGGACTCGGTATTTTCAATTGACACACCCCTCACTCTGCAACGTTTTGAACGCCAGCTTCAAGGTCCTGGTATTGGAGACAACGCCCTTGGTCTCGCAAGTTTACTATGTCTTGCGAAACATCTCATTTCCAACAATTTGCAATTACCAGGCGAGATTTGGTTCATCGCTAATGTGAGAGAAGAAGGACTCGGCAATTTGTTGGGAATGCGACAGGTCGTTGAGCGATTTAAGAATTCACCCGTCGCTTATATCTCCCTGGAGGGCGTTGGTCTTGGTTACATCCAAAATCGGGCTTTAGCGGTACAGCGTATTAGGGTCGAAGTAAAAACAAAAGGTGGGCATTCCTGGGTCAATTACGGCAATCCTTCTGCAATTCATGAGATCACAAAAATTGCTTCCAACCTCACTTCTTTCAAGCTGCCTGAGTTTCCACGCACAATATTCAACATTGGTACGATTCATGGCGGGGAATCAATAAACTCGGTCGCGCCTTATGCTGCAATGGAAATTGACATTCGATCAGAGGATCACGAGACGCTCTCAACCATCACGGAAATCGTGAAAAATAAGTGCATACAAGGACGGACTGAAGGAGTCCAAATCATTATCACTGATATTGGGTCCCGAGAGTCGGGTACTATCCCTGAAAACCATCCCCTGATCCAAACTGCTCAAAAAGCATTGCGACATCAAGGAATCACCCCGGTATTGGTGATTTCGTCTACTGATGCTTCACTGCCAATCAGTTTGGGTTATTCCGCAACGAGCCTTGGAATCACTACCGGTAAAAACATCCATTCGATCCACGAAACAATCGATCTGGGTCCGATTCCACAGGGTTTGACGCAAATTCTTTGTGTGATTGATGAGATCTGGTCAGTAAATGAAAAGGGTTAATTCTGCCTTGATTTTGCGATTGAATCCCTTTATTGTACAATCTGTTTGTCACTCCTAACTTCTTTTAGAACGTTAGTTGAGAGGAACTACGACAAACCATTTTCGCAGGAGAGAATACAACTATGGAACTCTTATGGAATTTTGAGATTAATATAACATTATTTTTTCAAGCCCTGGGAGATTGGTTAAAGTATCCCTTTAAAGCGTTTACTTATTTGGGTAATGAGGAATTTTATATTCTCATTATGCCCGCGATCTATTGGTGCGTAAGTTCGATCATCGGGGTGCGGACCGGAATAATGCTTGTAATTAGCGGAGGGCTCAATACTTGCCTAAAATTCCTATTCCACAGTCCGAGACCATTCTGGATCGACACAAGAGTTAAAGCGATCATTTCTGAAACTTCATTTGGTTTGCCTTCAGGTCACGCGCAAAATGCAGCCAGCATATGGGGAACTTTGGCCGCCAGCACAAAAAAGAAGTGGGTCACAATTTTACTGCTGATTGTGATTCTGTTCATCGGTCTTTCGAGAATTTACCTCGGAGTTCACTTCACCCGAGATGTTTTGGCAGGTTGGCTGGTTGGCGGCTTGATCGTCTGGATATATTTCCTCCTCGAAAAACGAGTAGCAAAATGGCTGGCTCCTAAAAAACTTGGGATTCAAATTCTTTATGTGTTACTCTTTTCCGCATCAATCATCCTGCTTGGATTGCTTTCAAAAGCCGCTAGTGCAAATTGGGTGATGCCTTCGCTCTGGTCTGAGACCGCGCTTCAGACTGGCGGTGAAATACCTGACCCTTTTAACATAGAAGGTTTGGTCACGCTGGCAGGTGTCGCGTTCGGGTTCTTGTCTGGTTTTGCCTGGTGGGTAAAAAAATATGGTGTATTAATCATAGAGGGTTCATTTTCGAAACGTTTCCTTCGATATTTCGTAGGTATTGTTGGAGTCATCATTTTTTATCTGGGATTAAAAATGATCTTTCCTGAAGACCCGTTACTACTTGGGATCATTCTCAGATTTACCAGATATGGAATGATCGGTTTATGGGTTTCAGCTTTGGCGCCAGCGTTATTCGTCAAACTTGGAATAAACAAATAAACTCTTGATTGAAAAATATTGAAAGAATGTTCGATATTTCTTATAATAGGGCTTAAGAGAGTGTAACAGGAGGAAATGATGAATAAATTAGGTAATTTTGTACTAGGCGCTTTCGCTGGAGCGTTGATAGGCAGCGCACTGGCATTGTTGTTAACTCCAGTAAAAGGTGTTGTCTTGCGCACCAGAATTCGTGATTCTTTTGTTACAGTAAGAGAGGAGGTCCAGCAAGCTGCAAAAACGCGGGCAAACGATCTCAAACAGGAGTTAGCAAGATTACAGAATAAGCCAACTGTTGAATAAGAAACAAGGCAGACAAAAAAGCCAGCCGGTGCAATCGGCTGGCTTTATCTTAATTCGATTTCATTTTAAGGGTATAAGTTGCAATCTGTCTGGTATATCGTGAGGATGCGCTAACTACCAAAACTGGATCCTGAGTAAAACAGGTTGTGTCGATTTCGAGATTCAGTTCTTCACCTGGTGCGACATGAAATTTTTGGATTGGGGTCATGCTACCTTCATTGATCAGTGATACTAAAAACGTCTGTGGAATGATGTTCTGGAGCCTGACAAATCCATCAACTGTCCATCCTCCATTACTTTCTTCAAACCCCTCAGCATAACCAATCTTAGGTATTTTCAGGTTATCTATGGCGAATCCCTCACCGCTAATGGCTCCGTCAGTGATATATTCGAACCTCAACGCCACCTTCTTTCCGGCATAACTTGACAGGTCAACTCTTTCAGTCTGCCAGCCGCTGGTCAAAGCATTGTAACCGCAGCCATAACTATTTCCACTCGGGTTTATGGAAGTACAGGAAGGGGTCTTTAAGATTTTCCAATTTCTGTCATCCACACTTGCCATAAGATAAACATAGTCAAAATCGGTTTCAAGTTCATACCACGTGTCAAATGTAAAGTCGATTTTGCCTGAGAGGTTAGTAAAATCGAATTCCCTGGTCATCATCATATCCGAGGTGTCCGCCCGGTTCGACCACATCATAAATCCGTCGTTCTGCGCAGAATCTGGCAAAACACCGACTGTCGCATCACCAGAAAATTGGAGTTGGATCTTCCCTCCGCAGCTTATTTGAAAGTAATCAGTACCGTATTGGTGTACAGTTCTAATTTGTGGTACCCCCGTGCATTCGTAAAAAGTTTCTGTAACATCCACTTTTGGCGCTGACATATAGTTTGAATAATGGTAGCGCCCATCAAGAATGCCTGAGTCTTGCAGGAAATTGGTAATTGTCCAATCAGTAAAAAAATCATCAGCAGTGACGATCTTTTCAGTCAAAGGATCACGGATATCATTTGAATTAAATACATTGTCAACACTGGCAAAACCGTTCATTGGGTCTGCCACAACCGCCCGCGTGACCTCTTCTCCAAAACGGTCCAGGAGATAAGTGGTATATAAAAAGCTGGCACCATAATTTGAATTGGATAGATCAGCGTCGTCTGACCAATCATTTAATTGCATATCAGGGTCATAACTAAAGACAACATCGAATCCACCCGCATCATAGCCGTTGAGCAGAGTAGCAAGTTCTGAAAACCCTTCGTTCAGCCACAGTTCTTCATTTGGGTCATGATATCCGTGAATTAAATGTTGTAATTCATGGGCCATTGTGCTTAAGGTGTAAGGGTCGGAAAGCGTTTGAACATCCGAATTAATGGTGAACATTTCTTTCGCATTGGAATATTCATGAGCAATAGGAAGCACTGTATCTGTGGTAACCACATGTCCAGCTACACCAGACCCCAACCCACCAGCATATAGAATGTATAAATGAGGATCGTTGTCTACCCCAGGCAGCCATTCTTTGCCAAAAAATTCCTGATTGATTGGATAAATTTCGTTTGAAAAAGTATCCATCAAGTTTTTTAGCTCACGTTTATCGAGAATGAGATTATCCTCAGCCCAAAAATAGGCGTTATCCGTTGCATATCGTAATGTTGCGCTGGTAAGAACGCTCTCGTTTACATCATTAAGTTTATAGAAATTCATCTTGTCGCCGATAGCAAATTGCTGCGGGGGAGTATCCAAGCGGATTGGGATGTTTGTTTTTCCATAAAATTTTCCCGCCAGTACATTCAAATCAGCCGTGGGGATGACAGTAATTTGTAGAAAATGTTGTGTCTCGGTCGCCATGGTCATGAGTTCATTGTCAACATTAACCGAAACTTTGGTCATTTTAGGCGTTACCTCACAAACAGCAACGGTCGGCTCGCTTGTTTTAGCGATTGCAGTTGGTTCTGAAAGGACAATTTTGCTTGAAATATACATAATCGCCCCGGTTAATACTGCAACGATCAAACATGCAGCTACACTGCCGAGCAAAATAAACAAGATTATTTTCTCTGATTTATCCATTTTTATTCTCACTAATATTTGGATCTGCCCATCGCCAGGCTGCAGCAACCAGCCCTAACGTGAACCAGTAATATGGCAGCGCAAAACTATCCATACTGAATCCTTCGATTAAAAAAGCAATCAGCATGAAGATTCCCATCCAACCGATTGTTCGTTTCAGAATTAACCTTGAAGAAAGCATCATTTTTGCAGTTATCCCAGTTACGACTAAAAAAATGACAAAAAATGAAAAACCTGCGATGCCTGTCTCTGCTAATATTCTCGACCACAAACTTTTGATGTTTAATAACCCGGTTGACCGATATAACAGTGAGCGTACTTCCGGCAGCTTCCAGGCATAATCCGGCAGGTACTCAGGAAAGTAAAAACCTGCAAAACCAACCCCAACCCCCAGGACAGGATAGTCATTAAAAATGTTCCAACCAGTCTGCCAATAAACCACCCTTTCACCAAATTGGAGGTTCTCGGCATATTTTAAAAGTGGGTTTTCAGATACGGTCGAAATCTGAAAAACCTTCTCCATGCGAGGGTCCACCTTGCTTAACACATAAAGCCCAAAGAGTGCAATCACAGCATAGAGTAGAGCCATTCCGACTGCCACCAGAGCTCTGACTAGGATGCGGTTCCTCGCTTTCCACTTCATAAGCAGCCAATTAACAAACTTAATATTTACACGGATAAACAGAAATGCGAGGACGAGCATAAAAGCAGCCAATCCGCCTCTTGAAAACGAGGCAAAAAGAACTACGATCCCCGCCGCCAGTAAGGTGTTCTCAAAGGTAAGTTTCCATATCCTGAACTTGTGGGCACTATATTTATTGATCGTGGCGGAAATCCAGTATGCCAAATAGACTAGATTAAGTTGGTGCGCTAGCCATGAAGGTTCGGAAGCAAAACCTGTCGCTCGGTGATCAAAGAGTACCGTAGTTGAAAAAACACGTTGGAACAACCTCATCCACACCGGATAATCATTGGTCAAGAATGAGATCATGATTTGCAGCAAGGACCACAATAGCAGAACCAGCCCGCCCCAATTTAGCACTGCCAGTGTTTTTTGAATTTTTGATGATGTATTGACAATTGAAGTCGTAACGACATAGAACAGTGCACCTAACCCAAGCGTTGCAACCCCTTCTATTGCAGAAGAGATAACAGACTGGTTTTTATAGTCGGGGAGATTGCGAAAAAAAGCAAGGAAAATTGAAACGAACGCCAACAGAAAAAAAACTATGGCAGGTCTTATTTGAAATGGAATTCGCCCTTTTTTTATAATAAAAAAAGGGAGCCATAAAAGCGAGAGTAGAATGAGAAACATCCCTGAAGCCGGTGCAACCGAGCTTGTATGTAATGTTTTTGCGAATATTGGAAAACTGGTGATCGGAAGAGTAGCGACCAACCCCAGCCACAAAACCCAGGTCCCTTTTTGCCAGATCATTTCGATTTTGCCAGGTTTAAAATTCATTTCGCTATTGGATTCCACAATGCCATGATTCCCAAACTAAGAATCAAACCAAACACTACCCCGATAAACATATTGATATTTTGCTTAAAAAGAACCGGGTTGGCAGGCAAATCAGCCTCGTTCGTAACTTGTACACTGACTTTTGAAAGCAGGATGGAATCAGGCAGCGACATGCTATTTGCATCGCCGCCAATCTGTTCAAAAACCTTTTGAATTTTAGAAATCTGGTCGAGTGAGCACGCGGCAGAAACAGGATCTAGAACAACCGTTTGGCTAAAACACTTTTCCAGAGCTAATTGAGCGGTATGATAATGTAATGAATCAAGGGAGCGTTCTCTGAGTCTGGAGAGTTCCTCCATTGAGGAATCTACCCATAATTGATTAAGAGTTTGAGCATTGACAGGCTTTATGTCCCTAACACTCAGTTCCCACCGGTAGCCCTGCCGCGCTTTTGCGAACCAGGATTTGATATCGTCGGTGGATAGAGTTATATTCTTTTCAGCAGCCCCGCTGATCACCTGATTAATTACCGCGGTTGAATCAATCACATCACCAATAGTAGAGATGAGTTGATCCTCTTCTACATCGGTTAATCTGCCAGCATATGCATAATCGATGGAGATGGTGATCGTAGCCTTAGATTCGTAAACAGGTTTGTGTAGCCGAGTCACAAGCATCCCTATCAACCCGCCGCAGATCATTAATATCGCGAGTAACCACCACCATTTGATGGATCGCTTTAAGATTTCAGAGGGAACGAAATCATCATTCATCTTTGTTTCTCCCAATATCCGTTAATTATACCGTGACAAAAAAATAAGGACTCAGTTCAATTATCTGAGTCCTTTGATACTGGAATTGGAAGTATTATTTACTTTTCAGTGAAGTTGATGATCACCAGATTCTTCGTGCAGGATGAAGAAGTGCTGAAAGGCAGGGGATTCGTGATCGCCAGTCCCACTGGGTTGAACAATTGAATGGTTAACTTGTCGACAGAATCAAGCGCCTTATTTCCCAAAACGATCTCGTAGCTGCCTGGACCATAAGGGTTGCCTGATACCATCCCGGTAATTCCGATTTGATTGAATGGTTTTCCGTCAAAAGTTCCAACAACTTTAACTATGTAATTCATGACAGGAATTCCACCTTTATTAAATAGTTGACCAGCCACACCTTGCCAGGCACACCCTTCAGGGGTATGCGCAAAATTAACCATGAAAACCGGAGTCGCGGGTTGTACTGCAAAAAGATCCAGAACAGGAGCAACGGTTGACGTGGAGGTTGCCGTGCTGGTTGCCGTAGGTGGAGCTGCAGTTGCAGTGCTGGTCATAGTTGGCCGAACCGGCGTTGCTGTGATTGTGACAGTCGGAGGGATCGTTGTTGAAGTAGCCGGCGCTGACGGTGTCGAGGTTTCCTCAGGCGTGGCAGTCATTTCTGGTGTGTTGACGACCTCTTCAGTACTGGTGGGTATGGAATTCTCGGTAGACACCACAGTCGGTGTTACCTCCGCAGGTTGAGTGGGCTCGATGGTACAGTTTTCGCAAATCACTGCGGTCGGAGTGGGGTCTAAAAATGGAATATCAAACCCCTCGCCGAAGAATACCGTACACGCGGTGATCGCCAGTAGAACCATCATCCATATTAGTTTTTTGATCATCCCAACCTCCAATTAACAGTTGAATCCTTCACACTTAGGTGCAGGATTCATGCCAATAAGATGATCGAACACCATTATCTAGGAGGTATGAAAATCCAATCGCTTTGTAAAAAGTGGGTAGACACGCAAATAGACGAACCAGATCAGGAATAGTAATGCCAAAGAGGAAGCAACCTCAAACGGCTCCTTACCTGAAAAGTTCAACAGAAATATTCCCCATGGAACAATGATAAACAGCAGCCAGCAAATTAATTTGGATGGCAATGAAAAATCAGCCTGATTTAGCCAAAATAATAGGGGCACAAGAAAAATCAATTGATCCGAGAGCATACTATTTGGGTTGACATTGATGAGTTGCCCGAATAGGATCAGCCAGGTCAGGAATGTTAAACCGCTTTCTTTGTTGCGCCACCAACGGATTGCTGACAATAGCGAAATTATGACGCATAACCCAATACTAATACTCTTTATCCATCCTGCTTCCCAATCCAGACCGAAAAATACCGCCCACTCGCCAAGGATCGGTTTGATGGGCACGTAACCAACATAATCCTTTATCAATGCCCCCCATTGAGCGACCCAACCCGGCAGCAATGCCCACCCGATGCCGGCGAAAACCACGATTCCCAAGGCGTATCCCTTGGCAATTCCCCACAATCGATTTCGGAACGCATAAAGCGCGACAAAAAGCAGCACCGGCCAGACCAATTGCGGTTTCATTGTCGTAAAAGCGAAGATCACACCGCATAAAAGTTGAGAAGTTGTATCCTTGATTTTCTGATAGAAAATCAATCCGAGTGACAAAATGAGCAACGAGCTGATTAAAAAAGCAAATTGCCCCAGGATAATCCCCCGCACAACCGGATAGAAGAAGATCAACAGACCGATGATCCAGATTTTTGGCTTTCGCAGCGCCGCAGCCACTGAAAAAAAGAGCAGGACAATATTAAAAGCCATCCAATAAGCTTGCGCCCAATCATATGTGAACCATACCGACGGTAAAATACTCAACAGGCTGAAAGGTGGATAAGCATAACGGACCTGGTCTTCCGTTGGGAGCGCCAATCTCCCGTAGATCCCCTGCTGGATGCGTTCGGTAATCTCCGTACTATATGGGTTGATATGTTCAACAAATAACCCTTTGCCAGCGTTCCAGTAGATCGAAAAATCCGCGCCAAAGGCATACCTGGAGGTTACTACACGCTGAAGGAAAACTGTTAAGACAGCAATGCTCAATAATGGAAAAATAATCCATAATATCCGCTTTGGATATCCGATTTTCAGTTTCATAATGCTCCAGAATAAAGTCACTTCAGCTCAATTATAGGTCAAATAGACTCGTGAAAGAAAGTTTTTCAAAAACAGCGATGTTTCCATCGTTAATATAGAATATAATCTGAGAAAGGTGATCCCATGAAGCAAATCTTGCAAAATATGCGTGACGGAAAAACATCTACAACAGATGTGCCAATGCCAGCAGTCAAGCAAAAAACAGCGCTCGTTCAAACAAGGGCATCCCTGGTTTCGGCAGGTACAGAACGCATGTTGGTGGAGTTCGCAGAAAAAAGTCTTGTCGGAAAGGCTGCATCCCGTCCGGACCTGGTCAGGCAAGTATTTGCCAAAGCCCGTCGGGAAGGAATTCTGCCAACCCTTTCAGCAGCGTTTACAAAACTTGATCAACCTATGGCACTCGGATATTCCTCTGCAGGGGTCATTGTGGAAGTTGGCGATGCACTGCAAGGCTTCAAACCCGGTGATCGGGTGGCTTGCGCCGGCGGGGGGTTTGCTGTCCATGCGGAGTACGGTGTGATCCCGCAAAATTTGCTGACACACCTGCCAGATAATGTGGATTTTGAATCCGCAGCGTTTACCACCCTGGGTGCGATTGCGCTTCAGGGCTTCAGGCTGGCACAGCCCCAACTTGGTGAAACGGTTTGCGTCATCGGGTTAGGTCTTTTGGGGCTGCTTTCTGCTGAAATTGCAAAAGCCGCTGGCTGCCGGGTTTTCGGGATAGACCTCGATAAAGAACGCGTCACCCTCGCGAAAAGAATGGGAATCAACGCCGCTCATCGCGAAGGCTGCGAAGAAACCACCACAGCATTTACACAAAACCGTGGATTTGATCACACACTGATCTGCGCCGATACCTCATCCAATGACCCGGTTGAACTGGCTGGTCACCTCGCCCGCGACCGGGGAATCATTGTTGCCGTTGGCGCAGTCGGGTTGGAAATTCCTCGAAAGATTTATTACGAAAAAGAACTTGATTTCAAGATCTCCCGTTCATACGGACCTGGGCGGTATGACCCGGCTTATGAAGAAGGCGGACAGGATTACCCGTTTGGCTATGTGCGTTGGACAGAAGGCAGAAACCTGGAAGCCTTTGTAGAGCTTCTGGCACAAAACAAGATCAATGTCCGACCTTTGATCTCCCACCATTTTCCAATTGACGACGCCACCAGCGCATATGAACTAATCACTGGCAAGAAAAAAGAGCCCTTCCTCGGCGTATTGTTATCATACCCTCAGTCTTTAGAAGTTGAACCGGTCCGCAAAATTCAAGTATCGGCTCGGGCTGCACAAACTGACAATATCCGTGTGGGGGTTTTAGGGGCAGGCAACTATGCCCAGGCAGTTTTCCTCCCGGCAGTGAAGAAAACCGGTAATGCTGAATTGGTTGGTATCGCCACCGCTTCAGGATTGAGCGCAAAACACGCCGCTCAGAAATTTGGTTTTCGGTTCGCTTCATCCAATGAGGAAGATATCCTTAATGAGGATGAGATCAACGCGGTCATCATCCTCACCCGTCACCAGCATCATGCCCGGCAGGTGATCGCTGCTCTGAAGAATAAAAAATCAGTGTATTGTGAAAAACCTTTGGCAATTAATAAAACGGATCTCGCTGCCATTGAGGAACAATTATCGGAATCGGATAACCCCCTGTTGGCAGTTGGGTTCAACCGCCGGTTCGCCCCCTTTGCCATCCGGTTGAAAGAATTCCTGCACCCTCGCAGTGAGCCATTGGCCATCCATTACCGCGTGAACGCGGGCTTTTTGCCCTCCAATCATTGGCTGCACGATCCTCTTCAGGGCGGAGGCCGCATTATCGGGGAAGGCTGTCACTTTATCGATTTTCTGTCGTTCTTGACTGATTTATCCCCATTGAGTGTTTCTGCACACGCTTTGCCGGATGGTAACCAGTATCACAACGATAACTGCGTGATTACCTTAAGTTATGCTGATGGCTCGGTGGGCACTATCACATATCTAGCGAATGGTAACAAGAATTACGCAAAGGAACGCCTTGAAGTATTTAGCGGCGGGAAGATCGGGGTTCTTGATGATTTTCGGTCACTTGAATTGGTCACAGATTCAAAACGCACAGTTTTTCATTCTCGCTTAAGACAAAATAAAGGTCACCAAGCCTCCTGGAAAACGTTTATTGACGCTGTCTCACAAGGCAGTCCACCGCCAATCCCTTATGACCAATTGATCAGCGTGAGCACAGCCTGTTTCGCGGCTATGCAGTCGCTATTGACGGGCGAAGAGATTACACTTTAAATTTCGCCCACCGGTTTGAGAGTGCAGTTGAACCCTATTTATAAACTCTTTTTCTTGACTAAGGAAATTGGTATTCCTCAATTGACGGAATATGCACTATATAAACTCGCAGAACGGACCGGGATTGTCGAACGGAATACACCCTCCCTTGGATTGCCCATTGAAAATGAAAAGTTGTTTGACCTAAAAAGCGTTCCCTTTCCAGTTTTCAAGATCAAAAAGAATAATCTGACTGGCTTCAACATTGATACGAAAAGTATTGTCACACATGCGGATTCAATCACAAAAGGGAATTTCCATCCTTTTAGCGGAGAACCGCAGCCATTTGCTTTTACTCAAACATTAAAACCCCTTGAGCATTGGACGAGATATGGAGACTTAGTTGATGGTAAGGATATTAAATGGATTTGGGAGCCAGCGCGGTTTGCATGGTCTTTTATTCTCGCCCGCGCTTATCTAATAACTGGCGATGAACAATATCCAAAAACATTTTGGGATAAGTTCGCCGAGTTTGAACAATTCAACCCGGTCAACCTAGGACCCAATTGGTTGTCCGCACAGGAAGTCGCCATCCGTATCATCACCTGGGTGAATGTTTATCAGATTTTCAAAACTTCAAAACACACGACCGAGATTAATAGTAAAAAACTTGCGATATCCGTTTGGCATCACGCCGCTCGCATCCCCCCCACATTGGCTTATGCCCGTTCGCAAAAAAACAATCATCAGCTGTCCGAAGCGCTCGGATTGATCGTTGCCGGATCAATTTTCTCGAATGGGTCACAAAAGGCAAAAAAATGGCTTGAGTTGGGAATTAATGAATTCAATTCAGGTCTGTTGAACCAAATCGAACCGGATGGAACCTATAGCCAGCACAGCGCGAATTACCACCGCCTGATGCTTCAAATCTCATTGATTTATTATGGCTATGCGAAATCTTTACGTGTAGAAATTCCGACCAAAGTGATCGAACGACTTGCAGCTGCGACCCGCTGGATGATCGCCCAGCTTGATCCTGTGAGCGGTAGGCTGCCAAATCTCGGGCATAATGACGGCACTCTCCTGCTGCCCATGGGCACCTCCGAGTTTCGCGATTACCGCCCCACCGCACAAGCCGCCAGCCGAGCTTTTTTGGGTGCTGCCTGTCTGCCCCCCGGCCCATGGGATGAACTTTCTGTTTGGTTGGGATTGGATCTTGATGATAGCCAGGTGTCAGGACATTCAGTCACATCCCCTGCTGTTCACAAAATTGGGACCAAAAATTGCTGGGCAACCCTGAGAGGCGTAAAATATCACGGACGCCCCGCTCACGCAGATCAACTGCATCTGGACTTATGGTGGAATGGAACCAATATTACCCAAGACGCTGGGACTTTTTCTTATAATGAAGCACCTCCATGGGATAACTCGCTTTCTTCCACACTGGTTCACAACACGATTATGGTTGATGAGCAAGATCAAATGGTTCGCGCCGGCAAATTCCTGTGGCTGGAACAAGCCCTTGCACTTTGGCTGCCCGTCCCCAAAACGAATACTCTCTGCGCAAGCCACAACGGTTATCGAAGAAAAGGGATATCACATCAAAGAACTGTAGATTTTATTTCTGAACAGGAGATCCTGGTAACAGACTTACTTGAAATGAAACACTCAAACGAGAATCATCAGGTTGTGCTCCATTGGTTGCTGCCCGATTGGTCCTGGAAACTTAACGGGCAAACGATTCTTTTGGAACACAAGAAACATTGGGTGGGGTTGTCGATATTAGCGATAGATGTGAAAAATGGATACACGATCATCCCAACCGACTTCTCTGTAATTAGAGCTGGGAGTACGCTTCTCGGCAGCCGTACCAATCCGATTTTAGGTTGGGTTTCTCACACATACGGGGTTAAGGAACCCGCGCTTTCGTTTTTAGCAAATTATTCAACCACAACATCAATCCAACTTACAACTTGTTGGAAGCTAACCACAAGTGCGCCTGCCACGGAAAAATAGGTATGCATATTCTCTTGATCCATCAAGCTTTTGCAGCGCTCAACGAACCTGGTGGCACCCGCCATCACGAGATCGCTAAATATCTTGTGAAACACGGCCATTCGGTCACAATCATCACCAGCTCGGTGAGTTACCTGACTGGAAAAACTAAAATAAACTCGAACCCCTGGGTAAGCAAAGAACGACCGGAACCGGGGATCACCATCCTGCGGGCATTCACTTACTCTGCCCTCCACCGCAGCTTTTTTCACAGGATCCTTAGTTTTTTCAGCTTCATGTTTTCATCCTTCATCATCGGATTAGGCGTTAAAAACGTGTCGGCTGTTTGGGGCACTTCCCCGCCCATTTTTCAGGGGTGGACGGCCTGGCTGTTAGCTTGTTTAAAACGCGTCCCATTTTTGTTTGAGGTTCGCGATCTTTGGCCTGCCTTCGCGATTGCCGTGGGTATATTAAAGAGCAAAATCCTGATATGGCTTTCGCTGTGGTTGGAGGCATTCTTATACAAACACGCGGATGAACTGGTCGTGAATTCACCCGGGTTTATTGAACACGTTACGAGGCGCGGTGCAAAAAATGTCTCCCTCATTGAAAACGGGGTGGATTTGACTATGTTCGATCTTGAACAAAGCGGTAATGAATTCCGTAAAAAGCATCATCTCGAGAATAAATTCGTTGTCCTTTATGCAGGCGCTCACGGCATTTCGAACGATCTTGAAGTCGTTTTATCCTCCGCGAAGATCACTCTGGATGATCCTGCTATTGTTTACATATTTGTGGGAGATGGAAAGGAAAAATCCAACCTTATTCAGCAGGCAGAGCAAAAACACCTGACGAATGTATGCTTTATTCCGCCCGTACCAAAAAATGAAATGAATGAAGTCTTTGGCGCAGCGGATGTCTGCGTTGCCATCTTAAAACCCATTGAGATGTACAAGACAACTTACCCGAACAAAGTGTTTGATTATATGGCTGCCGGAAAACCAGTCTTGTTATTGATTGATGGTGTGATCCGGGAGGTCATTGAAAAAGCAGACGCGGGAATCTTTATTGAACCAGGAAATGCCTCAGCCCTGGCTGCGCAAATCAAAATCCTGAAAGATAATTCAGATAAAACGAACCTCATGGGTCGACTAGGCAGAGAGTATGTCGACCTACATTTCAACCGCGAGAAATTGGCTCAAAAGATCAATACTATTTTTTGCCAAATGACGAGGATAGATGAAAAGTAAGCTGTTGATTGTCGAGGATGAAAAAGCGCTGCGCGAAACCCTCGCTTATAACTTGACCAACGAGGGTTATGAAGTTGAGATTTGCGCGGATGGCATCAGTGCCCTTGAAGTTGCGAGGAAAACCTCCTTTGACTTGATCATGCTCGATATCATGCTGCCAGGTATGGATGGCTTTGAGGTGTGCAGGGTTTTGAGAACAGAAATGAATACACCGATCTTGATGCTCACCGCCAGAGATGATGAGATCGACCGCGTCGTGGGACTTGAAGTCGGCGCGGACGATTATATAGTCAAGCCTTTTTCAATGCGGGAATTGATCGCGCGTGTCAAAGCCATGTTACGCCGGGTGCGCATAATGCGAGAAGAGGCGACTATCATTCAAACTCCTGAGCCTTCATCAAAAGAGATCTTGCAGTTTGGCGATCTGGCGATCGATACCATCCGCCGCGAAGTACGGATGAGGAACAAAAATCTGGAATTGCAACCCAAAGAATACGAGTTGCTTTATTTTCTTGCCATTAATCGAGGGAGAGCAATGTCACGAGACAAAATCCTGGAAGATGTATGGGGATGGGATTATGTCGGAGAAAGCCGCACCGTGGATGTGCACATTAGATGGCTGCGGCAAAAAATTGAGACCGATCCGGCAAATCCTGCCAGGCTAGTCACAGTGCGTGGTTCAGGTTATCGTTTTGAGGGATGATCATGAAAGGCTTATCTTACGTCCAAAAAACAGCAATTCCATATTTACTCCTGCTCGTAATAGTACTGGCAGGAATTGGTTTTACAACCTCTCTCTTCTTTGAAAGGTTTGTCCTCACCAGTTGGAAAGAAGAGTTAACTACCGAAGCATCATTGATCTCCGAGCAGCTTGATGAGCAATTGCTGAATCTTGATGCTTCTTATGATCTATCTCGACAAGTACTAAAATTTTCCGAGATCACTGGCGACAGGGTAACTCTCATACTGGCTGACGGGACTGTGATCGCCGAATCTGATCACGACCTTGTGACTATGGAAAACCACTTACAACGCCCGGAAGTACAAGCAGCCATTAATGGGAAAATAGAACCGACTATACGATTGAGCACGACCATGCACCAACGATATATTTACGTTGCTGCCGCGATTTATGACGGTAAAGTAGCAATCGGGGTTATCCGGCTCGCCAAGTCGTTGGCTTTATATGATGCCACAATTGCGCGTTTTCGGTTGATCCTTTACTTGGTTGCCGGTTGCAGCGCTATGATCGCTCTCCTCTTAATATTCATGCAATCTTCCAAAAAGTTTAATCCCTTGCGCAAGATCAGCGAAGAAATATACACTATGTCTGAGGTCGGAGAACTAAAAACAATTGTTGGAGTAGACCGCAAAGACGAGATCGGGTTAGTTGTTTCCGCCCACAATTCTCTGGTCGAAAAGATCAACTTTCAGATCCAAACCTTGCAAAATGAACAAACCAAACTTTCTGCGATCCTGTCCAACATGACCGATGGGGTGATATTAGTCAACGCGGACGGGATCGTAACACTAATCAACACCTCCGCTCAAAGGCTATTCAATGTAATACGACAAACCACTGACGGTGTTTCTCTGATTGAGGTAGTGAGGCAGCACCAAATTGTTGAACTCTGGAAGCAAACGCTTCAATCCGGAAAAACCCAAAGCGCCACAATTCAAACCTCCCTGGACAAGGATAACATTCAAGTAATTGCCTCAATTTTGGGCCCTGTCCTGCCTGGTGAAGTTTTGTTGTTATTTCAAGACCTCACCCTCCTTCGCAAACTAGAAACCGTTCGTAAAGATTTCATCAGCAATATCTCGCACGAATTACGGACTCCACTGGCCTCATTAAAAGCGTTGACCGAGACGCTGCAAAACGGCGCTCTTCATGATCCTGCCGTATCAAACCGGTTTTTGCTGCAAATGGATGAAGAAATCGATAACCTTACTCAGATCGTGCAAGAGTTGCTGGAGCTCTCAAAGATCGAATCCGGTCGAGTTCCGCTAGAAAAAAAACGTACCTCTGCACACGAAATTGTCTCTCGTCCTGTTGAAAGGATGAAATTACAGGCCGAACGCGCCGGCATTACACTCGAGACGATACTGCCAGCAGAATTACCAAACCTTGATGTCGACCTCACCAAAATTCATCAAGTGTTCATGAATCTGATCCATAACGCGATCAAGTTCACTCCGCCTGGTGGAAGGATCAGTGTAGCCGCGCAACTTCAAACAGATTCAGTCGTTTTTAGCATCGCAGACTCAGGCACTGGAATACTACCCAACGACTTGAAGAGGGTCTTTGAACGCTTCTATAAATCAGACCGCTCGAGGTCAGGCGGAGGAACAGGACTTGGTCTTTCTATTTCCCGGCACATTGTTGAAATCCATGATGGGAAGATTTGGGCTGAAAGCACTCCGGGAGAAGGAAGCACCTTCCACTTTTCCATCCCGATAACAAGCGGAAACGACAACAAAAATTCCTGAATTCTTAACCAACTGTTAACAAACCATTTTTCTCTCCTTAACCTTCTAAGGTTACGATAAGAACATACATAAAAGGAGAAGAAAAATGCGTTCAAAAAATATTTTGTTGGTTGTAAGTGTTGTGATAATGGCTGCATTTGTTTTATCAGCGTGTGCCAACACCGTCACGCCTACCGCAGCCCCTGTTGTTAAGACAGAAGCCTCCGTTGTTGGAACAGAGGAACCAACCGCTGTTCCCACCGAAGCTGGAATCCTGCCGGAAGTTGATCCTTCCAAAGTTACTGGAGACATTATCTCTGCTGGCAGCTCTACTGTATATCCGCTGAGCGAAGCCATCCAAAAACTGTTCGAACAGGAAGGCTACACTGGACAACACACCCTTTCCTCTATCGGCAGCGGTGGTGGATTTGAGCGCTTCTGCAAAACTGGCGAGACCGATATCTCTAACGCAAGCCGTGCAATTAAAAGCTCCGAAGTTGAAGGGTGCGCCGCACTCACCCGCACACCGATCGAATTCCGTGTTGGAACCGATGCGATCGCGATCGTCGTTAGCAAAGAGAACACCTTTCTCACAAATGTCACTTTGGCAGAATTGGGGATGATTTTCTCTGACAAAGCCGAAAAATGGTCTGATGTGAATCCCGTCTGGCCAAATGAAAACATTCTTCGCTTCACCCCTGGCACTGACAGCGGTACCTTCGACTTCTTCACTGAAGTTGTAATCCAGAAACCTCAGGAGTTTAAAACCCTTGACGAAGCCAAAGCAATTGTGCTTGCTGCGAAGAATCTTCAAACCAGCGAAGATGACAACACTCTCGTTCGAGGTGTAGAGGGCAGCCCCTACGCAATCGGATACTTCGGGTTCGCTTACTACCAGAATCAGGCTGAAAAATTGACGGCAGTATCTCTTGAAGGCGTCTCTCCTTCCTTTGAAACCGCTGAAGATGGCAGCTACAAGCTCTCCCGCCCGCTTTTCATCTACTCAGATGCCTCCATCATCAAAGCCAAACCCCAGGTTGGAGCGTACATCAACTTCTTCCTGACCCGTGTCAATGAAGTCATCGGTGAAGTAGGTTACTTCCCTGCCAGTGAAGCGGCTTTAGAAGAAGCCAAGATGAAATTGGCAGAAGCCCTAAAGTAAGATCACTTCCCTCCAGGAGATTGGCTGACAGAATGTCGGCCAATCTCCATCTCTATAACTGGATAATCTGACGTGCAAAATAATAAGATGATTATAAAATCCACAAGTCCATTTGACCTTTCCAGGAAAAAGAACAGATGGTCTGAAAAACTGATCAAATTATTCCTGACTTTTGCAGGAATTGTTTCAATATTTACCACAATTGCTATTGTTTATGAATTAGGAAAAGAATCACTATTGTTCTTTAGCCTGCCAGAGGTGAACTTGGTTGATTTTCTGACAACCACTACATGGCAACCATCCATTGGAAAATTCGGCGTGCTTCCTCTGGTCACATCCACACTCATTACAAGCTTTTTTGCTATGCTTGTAGCAATTCCATTAGGGCTGGGCGCAGCCATTTTTCTAAGTGAATACGCCTCTGAAAGAACCAGGAAGGTAATAAAGCCAATCCTCGAGATCTTGGCAGGAATTCCAACCGTAGTCTATGGTTATTTCGCCTTGACTTTCATGACTCCCATCCTTAGAAGCATCTTTGGTGAAAACAAAGTGGAAATTTACAATATGCTCTCAGCAGGTCTGGTGATGGGCATCATGATCTTGCCCCTCATCAGTTCTATGAGCGAGGATGCATTGCACGCTGTTCCCCGATCTTTGCGGGACGCTGCATTTGGACTTGGCGCTACCCGGTTGGAAACCTCGATCCAGATTGTGCTCCCAGCCGCACTTTCCGGGATCATTGCAGCGGTCATTTTAGGGATCTCACGCGCGGTTGGTGAAACCATGATAGTCGCCATCGCCGCTGGTTCTGGACCGAACTTCACTTTCAACCCATTCAAAGCTGCTGAAACAATGACTGGTTATATCGCCCGCATCAGCGGCGGAGACCTCGCCTATGACACAGCCGATTACAATAGCATTTTTGCCATTGGCTTGCTTCTTTTCTTGATTACATTGTTGCTTAATATGATCAGCAGAAAGATCTCAAGAAAATATCGTGAGGTTTACGAATGAGATCAACAGCTGACCACTCAAACCAAAATTTTTCGATTTCTGATCCAATCCTCGAACAAAGACAGCGAAAAGCTGCTCTCTGGAAATCTCTTTTCCGATTGTCCACCCTTATCGGGATAATCGCGCTGACAATCTTAATCCTTTCAATTATCAATCAGGCATTCGGCCTGGTGGCGATTCAAGATAAAGTCGATAGAACAACACTCTCCACACAGCCCATTGAATCGCTTTCTCAAAAAGAGATGATCAGGTTGATAGAAAAGAACTTGTCAAAGAATCGAGTGCGCACGTTGGACCGAGATATACCACTGGTTGAAAGATCTCATAAAGATTTGTATACCCTTATCGAAAGAGAAGTGATTCAGGTTAAGATTGTTGATAGTTATCCTCTTTTCAAATCAGTAATAACGCCTCAACGGTTTAAAGATCGTGTACTATTGGACTTTCCCAAAGCGAAGATACAATTCAAATTGTGGTTGAATTTGTCCTTCCTAACGCATACGATGTCTAACATACCTGAACAAGCAGGTATCCGAACTGCTATACTCGGCTCATTGTTGGTAATTTTGATCGCCCTCTTCGTGTCATTTCCATTAGGAGTCAGCGCCGCAATTTACCTGGAAGAATATTCCACTCAAGATACATGGTTAAGCCGTTTGATCCAAACCAATATAGATAACCTGGCAGGAGTACCCTCAATCATCTATGGTATTTTGGGATTGGCAATTTTTGTCCGGGCATTTGACCCAATTACAAGCGGCAAGGTCTTTGGAGTTGAAGGCGCAAATGGAAGGACGATACTTTCGGCAGGAATGACGATGGCGCTTTTGGTTCTGCCCATCCTGATAACAAATGCCCAAGAAGCCATCAGGGCGGTACCAAGTTCTTTACGGCAAGCCAGTTATGGTTTGGGAGCCACACAATGGCAAACGATCTGGCATCATGTGCTGCCCTCCGCCCTTCCGGGCATTCTTACCGGCACAATTTTGGCAATTTCACGCGCTTTAGGGGAAACTGCCCCATTGATCATTGTAGGTGCAGCAACTTACATCACAAAAGACCCTTCAGGAATATTCTCAAATTTCACCACAATTCCAATTCAAATTTATAATTGGACTACAAGACCGCAAACAGAATTTCGCAATATCGCAGCAGCCGCAATTCTTGTTTTACTGGTCATGCTACTCTCGCTAAACGCAGTAGCCATTATTTGGCGAAATCGGCTCAATAAAAATAGGTAAGGCTGGATAAGCAAATGACACTTGAAGATAACAAACAATGGGCAATTGAAACCGAAGAGCTCGATATATATTATGGCGATTTTCGGGCTGTTAAACACGTCAGTTTACAGATTGAACCGCAGAAGATTACGGCGATCATTGGTCCTTCAGGCTGCGGAAAAAGCACTGTAATCCGGGCATTTAACCGCATGAATGATTTTATCCCTGGCGCTCACGCAACCGGAAAAGTGCTCTTTCGAGGGCAAAATATTTATGACCCAAAAATCGATCCAGTTCAGGTTCGCCAAAAGATCGGCATGGTTTTTCAAAAACCAAATCCATTTCCAAAATCAATCTATGATAATATCGCCTGGGGAGCCAAGATCAATGATTACAACGGCAACCTGAATGATCTGGTTGAGGAGAGCCTGCAAAAAGCAGCGTTGTGGGGCGAAGTCAAGGATCAATTACAAAAATCTGCTCTTTCATTGTCAGGCGGGCAACAGCAGCGATTGTGTATCGCCCGTGCTCTGGCGGTAAAACCTGATATCATATTGATGGACGAACCCTGTTCAGCGCTTGACCCGATTGCCACATTAAAAATCGAGGATCTGATGCGGGAATTGTCAAAAAACTATACAATTATTATCGTAACGCATAATATGCAGCAGGCAGGCCGCGCTTCTGATTACACCGCATATTTTACGATGGATGCTGACCGGGCCGGAATGATGGTGGAGTATGGAGTCACAAGTCAGGTGTTTACCAATCCGCGCAACAAATCCACTGAAGATTACATCTCCGGTCGATTTGGATGATCTTGGTCTATGAGGTGAAAAATGTCCAGAGATAACTTAATGCTCCAAATCCATCAAGTCCAGGACGAATTGCTTTTAATGGGCAGCATGGTTGAACAAGCCACGATCAAATCGATCGAAGCTTTAAAAAACCGTGATAGAGAAGCCGCTAAAACAATTTATAACGCTGACCGATTGGTAAACGAAAAACGCTATGCGATTGAAAACTCGGTTTTGATCCTTATCGCCACGCAGCAACCCCTGGCTCATGATCTTCGCCTGCTGGCAGCCTTGCTTGAGATTGCCGCGGAGATCGAACGCATGGGTGACTATGCAAAAGGTATAGCCAAGGTTGTAATTAATTTGGAAGATGTTGACATCCCTATCCCATTCAAAGAGATCGAAGAGATGGCTTCGCTTGCGGTAAGCATGTTCCACAGAGCGCTGGGCGCTTTTGTATTAGAAGATGCACTTACCGCTAAAAAGATCCCTCCTGAAGATGACAAGGTTGATGAGCTTTACAACCAGGTTCAGCGCCATATCGTTCATATCATGATCGAAAAACCAGAGATCATTGATCACGCCAATTTGCTTATGTGGGTTGCTCACAATCTTGAAAGAATGGCTGACCGCGTGAGCAACATTTGCGAACGGACAATCTTTGTTGCTACCGGCGAATTAATGGAAATCGAATCAAAAAAGAAAGAAATACAATAAAATCTATTCATAATTAAGAGGCGCCCTCTCATTGAAAAAGGTCGACTTTTATATATGTCTTTTTGGACTTTCGGTTCCTTTCCAGTTGATCTCGGGGATAAAAAGCATCTCGTAACGCGTCGCCTAGAGAAGTAAATGCCGGTGTAATCCTTACAATGCTCACTGTTTGAAGGATTGGTATCATAAATCCCTCTTTTTTCAACCCTTTTTATGGATTTTTTAATACTGTAACCTTTGAAAAATTTTAAATTGACAATTCAAGGTGAATTCTTATAATTTATTTATTGAGATCTGTTATTTCAGGAGAATTTGATATGCAATCAAACCAGGTTAGTCCGGCCGAACAATTAAAATATGATATTGATAGCGCTAAAAGAAATCTAAATGACCTGATTAATAAGGCTAGTTTGACAACCATTCGGGATGACTACTCAGACCTGGATGCAACCATCGCAAATCTTCCGATTCGAATTCAAAAGATCAGAGGCCGAAAATATGCTTTTAATAAAATTAATGAGAAAGAGGCAGAAGAGTTCCAAAGCCAATGGGCAACAAAAAGAATGATGATCCAAAATAAAATCGACCTGGAAGCGAATGCCCTGAAAGCAAACCTGCGTCCACTTGAGAGCCGTGTGACAAGTTTAATTCTCGGTGCAACCTCCGCGCTGACCGTAAAGAATGTCCAGAATGAATTGGACTCCTACGAATCCAGAATCTCTTCTGCTGAGAGTTCATTACGCGAATTGTATGATGGTATAAGAAAAGAAGTGGAAAAGCTTAAAACTCAACTTGGATTGGTGGAAAAAACCTTAGACCACAGTGAAACCGCAAGCTTCGGATTTCTGCCTGGTGAGAGTGTGGTCATGGCTGTCATGGCCGTCTGGACAAGGGACAACAAGGAAGATAAAACGGATCCAGAGGGTATCCTCTTTTTGACAGATCAACGATTACTTTTTGAACAAAAACAACAAGTCGCCAAAAAAAAAGTCCTGTTCGTGACAACTGAACGAGAATTGGTGCAGAACCTTTTATTTGAAACCCCGGTTGTATGCATTGAATCTCTTAAAGCCACCAAACAAGGGCTATTCAAGAATGAAGACTGGTTGGAATTGCAGCTAGCAAGTGGCTCCTTTGCCCGTGATGCAAAACTTCATCTGGATGGTCAGGATAGCGTCAACTGGCATAAATTGATCACAAGAGTAAAAACGAGAGAAATCGATTCCGATCGGGCTTTTGAGATCGATAAATCAGCGGTGGAGAAAGCGCGATCAGCGCCTGCAAAATGCCCAAATTGCGGTGGAGCAATTACCAAACCTGTTCTGCGTGGAATGGATTCAATTACCTGTGACTTCTGTGGGAATGTGATCCGGCTATAAATTAATTATTCATAAGTGTCACTTTTTCATTTTCATCTCATCTAAATCTATAGTTACTCATTCAAAGGAGAATGGAAATGAAAATGAACGAATCAAATGTCGATCGCATTATCCGTGTCATTATTGGTGCCGCGTTACTTGTCTTGGGTTGGGGTGAGTTTGTTGGCGGAACGCTTGGTCTGGTTTTCAAGATCCTGGGTTTTCTACCTCTTCTTACCGGACTGGTCGGTTTCTGTCCAGTGTACGCTCTCTTCAAGACCCGCACAAATAGAGCATAATAATAATTACCACAAAACCAGGGACGGATTTCCGCCCCTGGTTATTTATTGGAGAAAATATGAATCTGATTGAATTCAATGAAAAGATAGCCAATAATCCAAATCCCGTGGTGGTCGATTTTTGGGCTTCCTGGTGCGGACCGTGTAAAGCGCTTGACCCAATTCTGCACGATGTTGCTCAGAAATATGTTGAAAAAGTGGATGTCCTCAAAGTTGACGCTGATGCCAGTCCTGAAGTATTGAGATCTCTTGGCATTATGGGGATACCAACCGTGATCGGTTATATGAATGGTAAAGAAGTGATCCGCAAAACTGGATTGCAGCCAAAAACATCGGTTGAACAAATCTTCAGTTCCCTTGCTGAAGGGAAATCCGACATCCGCATTCAAACCTCATCATTTGACAGGATCCTGAGGATCACGATTGGTACAGGTTTTTTCCTGTTTGGAATACTAAGAGGACCATCAGTTCTGCTAATGATTCTCGGAGCTGTAATCGTTTTTTCAGGGGTATATGACCGCTGTCCGGTATATCAAGTGGTTAGCCAAAAGATCAAATCCGCCTTTTCAAAACAAACCGGGAGCTCAAGCTAAACTCTCGAAATTTTAATTAATCCCTTCAAACAAATCTTTTTCTCGGTGCCTACCTGGCGGCGGAAAAGCCCGCATATACTGGTCATTAACCCCTAAGAACTTGCGGAACATCCCCATAATCCCGCCCGTGATCCTCGCACCACCCTGGCTCGCGTGGCAAGCTACCGCGATATCTCTTTTATCTGCAACTGAACGATAATCCACAGTAGCATCAATCGAGAATTTAGCTTCAGCAATCGGAACAAGGTCAATATCACCGTTGCGGCCGAACTTATGCGGGTCCTTGCCAGTCAATTTCATGAACCACACTGCAAATCGCAAGAAACCTCGTGGAAAAGTGTGGAAGTAAAGTTTTTGTGGTTTAAAAGGCGACAAGCCATCTGGATACATAGCTGGATTTGAAGAAGCATAAAAGGCTTTCACCGCTGCCCGCTGTATGGCAATATGGTCAGGGTGCCGGTACCCGCCGATGGGATCGAAGGTGATCACCACCTGCGGTTTTAAATTGCGAATAAAGTGAACCACCTCACCTGCTACTACATCTACATCTGCTGCCGCAAGCGCCAAAGGATGATTGTTGTCAGGTGATCCCTCCATGCCAGAATCACGATAATTCAAAAAATGAACGCCTGACAAACCCAGCGTTCCTGCTGCACAGCGCAGTTCGTTCTCACGAAGCTCCGCCACGCTATTAAAACCCTTCATCAATTCAGGATCCACATCCCCCACCTCGCCCCGGGTGGCACAGACGAGGTGGACTTCAACACCAATACTCGAATAATAAGCTAGGGTTCCACCTGTCCCAAATGTTTCATCATCCGGATGAGCCAAAACTGCCAATAATACTTGTTTAGATTCTGCCATGATTTTCCTTGCCCGCCAAAAATAAGATAATTTTTATCATTATAACCCTGAATAATCCGCTTTTAACCAACACTTGAGTAAATCAATAGACGTTTACATGCAGCCATTTGAAAGCAATTAAACCAATAGCCAATAAATTATGTGTCCGACGTCAAAATTTTATTTTCAACCTAACCACAAATAAAAATCTTTGATTCCCAATTTTCGCTTAATGTTACAATAAAAAAATGGAAATCATCTTGACGCATGAACAAGCCGATTTTGACGCCCTGGCGGCGATGCTTGCCGCGCACCTGCTTGCAGAACGCTCCAAACCGATCCTCCCCAACAAACTGAATCGTAACCTGCGTAAATTCATCAATCTCTATGGATTTGAACTTCCCTTTTTAGAGTTAAGGGATCTACCACCACAATTAATAAAGTCCGTCACATTGGTCGATACCCAATCTCTCATCACACTTAAAAGAATATCAAAAGACACCCGCATTTGTGTCGTTGACCACCATCAGGAAAAATCTGACCTCCCAGCGGATTGGTCACGTACCATCGAAAAAGTGGGCGCTACAACGACAATTTTTGTCGATCAGCTGCGCGAACGCGATACTGAATTGAGTATGATCCAGGCAACATTGCTGCTGCTTGGCATTTATGAAGATACCGGTTCATTAACTTACGCTTCTACAACAGTAAGGGATGTTAAAGCTGCTGCTTTTTTGCTTGAAAAAGGTGGCAACCTGCGCATTGCCGCTGAATTTTTAAACCCTGCTCTTTCTGAAGACCAGCGGCGCCTGGCGGATCGATTATTGGAAAATGTTAGAACAATTTCGATCCAGGACAAGCATATTTTGCTTGCCAGCGCAGATGCTCAAGGAATGAGAGAAGAGATCTCGAGCGTTGCTCATAAACTTCGCGACTTGTTAGATCCAGATGCGTTGTTCCTTATTGTCAAAACCAGCGAAGGGATTCGCCTGATCGCCAGATCAACCACAGATGATGTGGATGTCGGAAAGATTGCAGCAATATTTGGCGGTGGTGGACACGAACGGGCTTCTGCTGCTTTGATCCCATTCGATGACTCTCCAGACAGCAATGAATCTGACCAAATAACGAGAGCCACAGAGCAATTGATAAACGAACTTACAAAAGAGATCCGCCCTGCATTGACAGTCGGCAAGATCATGTCAAAGAAACCGCTGTTGATCTCAACTGAAACCTCGATCACTGAGGCAGAATCCTTGATGCAGCGGTATGGATATGAAGGTTATCCGGTTGTAAAAGAAGGTGTAGTGGTTGGCTTGCTCACACGCCGTGCGGTCGACCGGGCGCGCAGTCACAAACTCAGCCTTACAGCAGGCAGTTTGATGGAAGCGGGCAGCCATTCACTTTTACCTGATCATTCCATTGACCATGTCCAAAACGTGATGGCTACCACCGGTTGGGGCCAAATTCCTGTAACCGATCCTGCCACTGGGAAAATAGTCGGTATTGTCACAAGAACCGATGTTTTAAAGAATCTGATCGGACGGGAAAAACCAATCTCAAAGCAAACCAACTATGCTACTTTGATCGAAAAAGCCCTTCCGCCTTCACGCCTGGCTCTACTCAAGGGTATTATCGAAACCTCTTTTCAGGAACATCAAGCGCTCTATATCGTCGGCGGGTTCGTACGCGATCTTATATTGGAAAAACCGTCAAAGGATTTTGATATCGTTGTGGAAGGGGACGCCTTAAAACTGGCTCTTGCGCTGGTCAATAAATTTGGCGGGAGAGTTGTCAGCCACCGCCGATTTGGAACAGCCAAATGGCAGATCAAAGATGTTCGAAATGATTTGATCAAGAAATTTGGCTGCCAGATTGAAGCAGTTGCCGATTTACCTGATTCGCTGGATTTGATAAGCGCTCGCACTGAATTTTACGATCACCCCACCGCATTACCCACAGTGGAACGTTCGAGTATTAAACAAGACCTTCACCGCCGGGATTTCACGATCAACACTCTCGCGCTGAGATTGGATGGCAGTCATTACGGCGAGCTTCATGATTATTGGGGCGGTTTGAATGATCTTAATAAGAAACAGGTAAAAGTGCTTCATTCCCTTTCGTTTGTGGATGACCCCACCAGGCTTTTGCGCGCAATACGGTTTGAGCAGCGTTTTGGATTTCAAATTGAAGCTCGAACGTTGCAGCTTATGTCCGAAGCGCGTGCCATGCTGCGGCAGGTCAGCGGCGATCGCATCCGGCACGAACTGGATCTAATCCTCAAGGAAGCCAATCCTTGTATGGTGTTGGACCGTTTGAATGAACTTGAACTACTCCAGCCAATCCATCCAGACCTGCATTGGGAACAGGCTTGGTCTATACCAATGCAAAAAGCCCTTTTGAATGAAATTGAACCGATATGGGGGTTACCTAAAACAATCGGCAGTGTTCCACTTCGAACTGCTTTGGCTTATCTCGTCTGGCTTTCAAGCCTGGGAGAACAGTCGGCATTATCGATCAGTCAACGATTGCATTTCTCGAATGGACTGCTCAAAGCGATGAAAGACATTTCTATTATATGGTGTAAACATATGGCATTGCAAAAGATGCCTGTGAGTGAGTTGACTGAGACATTTCGCGGTATTCCATCATTCGGGTTATATGCGATTTATTGTTTGGCTGATGATTCGCTTTTCACACAAAAAATAGTCAATTTCATCTCAACTTGGCGTTTCATTGAACCAGTAACAACTGGTGAAACACTTAGAGCTTTAGGAGTCCCACCCGGTCCGCGTTATGCACAAATATTAAATGAACTCAGATCTGCCAGGCTTGACGGCAAGATCGAAAATGAAGTGCAAGAAAAAGACTACCTGGAAAGACTTATCCAATCCATCTAGAGAGCCTTATGTATGGACGATATCCTCATCCCGATTAAAATTTACAAAGCCTCCGAAAACATCCTCATCCGACCATTGGTAAAGAGCGATCTGCCAGCGCTGGAATGGGAAGGCGAGTATACACGGTTTCGAAATGTTTTTTCTGACCTTTATATGAAAATAGAAAATGGCGTCGCAAAAGCGTGGGTTGCTGTTGCTCAAGAATCCTATATGGTTGGCCAGGTTTTTTTGCAACTCACCAGCGACCGTCTGGAACTGGCAAATGGGTGGAACCGGGCTTATCTTTATTCTTTCCGGATTCGACCTGCTTATCGCAACAAAGGTCTTGGAACAAAAATGCACTCTGTCCTGGAAAATGCACTCATCGAACTCAATTTTACCCGCTTAACTTTAAATGTTGCTCGTGATAATAAAAGGGCAATTCGGTTATATCATCGGCTTGGTTTTCATGTCGTGGCAGATGAACCCGGTGTGTGGACCTTTCCTGATCACAACGGGGTGCTGCAAACCGTTTGTGAACCCTCATGGCGGATGGAAAAAAGTCTGAAATCGACCGATCAACATCCCATTTCCGCCTTATGACTCTTTTTATTAATAATCAATCACAACTCCTCTGTTTTCCAGTGTATCCAGTTTTAACCGCTGGAATATTTGATTTTTGATCATCGAATCGTTGACAGATTTTAACCGCCTGGTTGAAAAATCCATAAATAATGGAATTACCTGGATTTTAATGATCTTTGAATTATGGAACGAAATTCTGACAACTGCCGTTCTTTGAGCATCATCGAGCATCCATTGATCTGCGATTAGATTCCCAAGGCTGTAAAAGACCAGAGTTTTTTTTCCTGAAGCTGCATTCAGCCATTCCATTTTTTGCAAGACGTGCGGGTGATGCCCCCAGATCACGTCTGCGCCTGCATCAGCAAGTTGTTGGGCAATTTCCTGTTGCCGAGAATCTGGACCAGTCTGATATTCATTTCCCCAATGGACGGAGACGATCACAACTTGGGCAATCTGCCTGGCTCTTTTTACATGAGAAACCAGACTATCAACGTCAATCGGGATCGTTACATCCTCTGCCGCAATAATAGCGATTTTCCCATTTGAAGTCTCAATATAGGCAGGGATTAAGTCAAGTCCAACGAAAAGGATCTGGTTCTGTTCAAGAATTCTTCTTGTTTCCTCAATCCCATTTATCTGACAGTCGTTGCGGTGATTGTTTACCAGCGAGACGAGGGTTAAATGACCTTTTGTTAATACTCCTGACTGGTCAGCAGCGCTGCAAAGGTTTAGATCATCACTATTTTTTATTAGTGGTTCGCTCGCTGCACCCAATGGTGATTCCAGATTGGCGAAAAAATAATCCGGCATTTTCATTGAGTTTTTAAAAACCTTCTGAGGTTTCTCCAACACTCCCCATGAATTGGTGGTGCCCTCTATACTTTTATATAGAGGATCGCCCGCCCGTGTGAGAATAATATCGCCACCAAACGTGATTGAATAATCAGCGCTCTGTGGAGAACAAGCAACAATGGCGAGGAGTGCAAGTGCCAGCACTCCCCGCATGAGATTAACTGGATATTTCAAGGCACGATAAACGAGTTTGTCCACTCTGGAGCAGCGGGAGCCTTGCCGGATTCAAGCATAGCCCGCCAATCTTCATCAGTCATTCGCTCCGCGATCGGCACGGGAAACTCATAATAAGTGTAGACCGCACCAATGGTGATCTGGTAAGGCGCAACTGGTGAAACCACCAGGATGTTCGCAGGGTATCCCACCCCTTCTTCAAGCGCCATGCCACCTCCGGTGGCGACGTCGGCGATCAACGCCGATTTTTGATCCTCCAGGTAACCGCTGCCCTGACCTTCCTCAGCTGGGTCAGCCGCCGCAATGGTCATTGCCTCTAACCAGCCGCCATAATACTGAATTCGCCAATATTCTTTATCCGTGATTGCCTCGCCTTTAAGTTGCTTTTGCGCAACATCAAGAAAAAATTGAAGCTCGTCGATCAGGTTATCCAAATTGCCCTGAGTAACGTCATCCAGCATTCCGCGATTGGCGAGCCCAGCGCGGGTCATTTCAGCCAAGGCAAGCAGCCTGGCGAACGCTTCAGGATTTGGTTCGATATACCCTTTAGGGGGTTCTTCGTTTTCTCCTCCACCCATTTCTGCCATCACCTGTTTGGCATATAAGATCGTGTCATGTTTCAGTTCCGTCCAGGAACCAAGCGCCGTGTGCAAATCTTTGTGCAGCCAGGCTTGTGTCTGCATAAAAGCCGGATATTGAACTCCCTTCGGTTGGAAGATCGGCTGCAGGGAATATAACCATGACCAGTATAAGTTTTGTGTCCACGAGTCCAACCCTAAGCCAGCCACTTCCTGTTTAACCTTGTTCAATTGGGAATCATAATTTTCATATTTGGTTTCACCCATGTCTTTGAGTAATCGATAAGCTTCATCGGAACCCATGGCTGCCAGTATATCCAACCCTTTTGGCAGGCTGCGTTGGTTATCCAACGTACCAACATTTCTAAAGATCAGCTGCCCGAAGATATAAGCATCCAGAGTGAAACGTTGCCCCATAAACCTGAACCCCTGGGTTGCCTCGTCGCGATCCTGCCAGATGTAAACCCACATGGAATTGATCTGGGGAGGAGGCAACGTCTTGGCTGCTTCAAAGAATTGTTCCATCTTTTTATTGTCGCCAAAACTGGCGAGTTCGGGGGAGGCGCCGAATATTTGATCAGAAATCGCTCCATATTCATAGATGGAAAGATCATCCGCTTTACCAACAATAAAAACGGTTGGGTCGTAGATGTCTTGCCACAGTTCCAGAGCTGACCTGCCGGATGCCGTTTGGGTGTTGCGCATCGCCTGGATCATCAGCAGCGCCCTCTGCGTTTCGATTGTATTCTTTAACCGGAAGGTCAGCCGCCCATACCACATCATCGTTTTGAAATAATTCTTCAATTCCTCGCTGCGGGTGTAATGTCCGCGGGGAATGTATTGGGAATAGTCTTCGATCAGCAGCTCGTCTGAAAATTCACCACCCATATTCCAAATTGGTGATACCTGATCAGCTGAATGCGCTTTAATCAATGCCAGTTCCTGATCTGCAAGAGCTTGCGCCTCGGAAGGAACCGTCACTTGAAGTCCAAGCAGATTGGCCGCAACAGCAAAGTAAGCTGCATTTCTCAAGGTAATTTGCTCCAGATCTGTGCCTTTTAGTTGTTCGTACTGGTGGAGGCAGGCTTCAACCATTGCGGTGGTCAGTTCCTCCAATAAAGGGATGAACTTATATCTTTCCAGGTCACGCAGCATCTTGTTAAAAATGAGATGGTACACATGGAAGATTGAGTCTGTGGTCACAAAGACCGGCATAGCCGAATACCGGTAGGATTCGTAAGCTTGATAGAACTCCATGTACATCTTGTCAGGGTCACTGCTCGGCGGCACAACCACAAAACCATTTGTCAGTATTGTTTCCAGTTGACCCTGGGTCAGGTCCAGATTATCCAAACCAGTCACTTGAGCAGCGCTTAAGGGCAGAGCGTAACCTCCCACAAACTTGGCAGGCAGACTAACGCTTTTTATCGGATAATCTGCAAATGCGCTGCCATAAGCTCCCTCAATTTTGATTACTGGTGTCGCTGCTTCGGTCGGAGTCTTGCTATCTGGCAGTTTTATGGGTAACTTTTCCAGAATCGTCGAAAAATTACAGGCCGATAGAATGATGAGAATGACCGTCATTACAGAAATCCAGACCCAGCGTTTTTGTGTTTTCATATTCTTCTCCTTCCACTACTCAGACAAAATCCAGACTTTTTGGTTGGCCGAAACAATTGCATAATTTGAAAACTTGCCCTCGACCCGGTCTTGAAGCCTGAAACCGAATCCACTCCATTCCCAAACGGTAATTGCCCCTGATTGATTGGTGGAATCATACTGACCTTCCAGAGCGACCAGTTCTTGGTTGTCGTCCTGATCCAAATCTGCCGCCCGGATATCAAATATTGGATCAATCAATGATGAACCTGCCCACAACTCCCGATACTTTTTACCATCCCAGCCGACCAGGATCAAATGGCAGCTCATCCCCTTCCGATCTTGAAAACTATTTATTCGCCCTCCGTGAGGCAAAAACTTGTCGATTGGCCAAGGTTTAAAAGCCCGCCAGACTACCATCACGAGTTCATTCCGATCATCGCGGTTCAGATCTGCAAGGATTGCTTCAGTTACGTTCCACTCATCCGGGCTTTTCCACTTGGTCGGGTGAGATTCTCCGAGGCAATCCTTGATCTCGATTTTTTCATTCTCATACGCCACACAGTCAGTATCAATTCCAAAATCCATTTTGGAAAATGAAAGGGGTTCAAGTACTGTCCAATTTGTATCAGGGAAAGGTGATATTTCCAATTCGCCCTCGTCAGAACTCCAATAACGAGTTTGAATTGGGGAAATCGTTAGGATAGCAAGGAAACTTACAAGGAAGATTCGTCTCATGTCCTTGGTCAACTTTTTCAGCATCCTGTGCGTTTAATTTATTGTACAACGATTGTCCATTATATTTTTATCATTCAACTGTTTTTTAACAGTTTTCTTTGACAAGAACGGCAACATCCCTTAAAATGAAAAGATTGAAATCATCTCAAGAACAGAGAAGGGCCCCCTTTCATGAAAGAGTACTCGACTGAAAAGATCCGTAACATTGTGCTGGCTTCACATTCCGGCGCAGGAAAAACAATCCTTTGCGAGGCTTTACTTCATTTCACTGGCGCCACCACTCGCATGGGGAAAATTGACGATGGATCCACAGCTTCAGATTTTGATGATGAGGAAGTAAGAAGGAAGATATCGCTTTATACTTCAGTCCTCCCGGTGGAATACCGTGACACAAAATTCAATTTCCTGGATACCCCAGGATATACCGATTTTGTTGGAGAAGTAATTTCGGCGATGAGAGTGACCGAAGGCGCCTTGATCATGGTGGACGCGGTCAATGGGCTTGAGGTCGGCACAGAGATTGCCTTGAATTACTGCTCAAAATTCAATCAGCCTCGTTTTCTCATTGTCAATAAGATGGAGAGAGAAAATGCCAACTTCCAAAAATCGCTGGCATCCGTACAGGAATACTCAGAAATTCGCCTGATCCCGATTCAATTACCCTGGGGTGAAAAACAGGATTTTCATGGCGTGATTGATTTATTGACCATGAAGGCATTTAAAGGTGAAGGTAAAACTGCTGAAGAAATCCCCGCTGAATTCAAGAAGGATGCCGAAGAAGCCCGCGCCAAGCTTGTTGAAGCGGCTGCCGAAGGCGATGACACCCTGCTCGAAAAATATCTCGAATCAGGCGGACTTTCCGAGGCAGAAGTCATCAAAGGTCTGTCTGAAGTGGTGCGTTCCTGCAGCTATATGCCTGTTCTCGTCACTGCCGGCTCACTGGGCACTGGCGTCTTGAAATTACTTGATGCGATCCTCGATCTGATGCCCTCTCCCAAAGATAGCGCTCCAGTTGTGGCTGCCGGTAAAGCCGGAGACGAAACGCTGCAAGTCAAAGATGATGGTCCGTTAGCTATTTATGTGTGGAAAACCACTGCCGATCCATTTGTTGGTAAACAGACATTTTTCAAGGTTTACTCAGGTGTTGTCACTGCCGATTCACGGTTATGGAACCAGACCAAGGGGGTTGAAGAAAGAGTAGGCACGATCGGAGTTCCCCGTGGCAAGGATTCCTTGGGCGTCAAGACCGTTCACGCCGGAGATATTTGCATCGTTCCAAAGCTTACTGAAACTTCAACGTCCAATACAATATGCGACAAGAACCATCCATTGACTCTACCGATCCCGGAATATCCAACTGCATTATACAAGGTGGCGATCTTCCCCAAGACCCAAGGTGACTCCACCAAGATCACCTCCACGCTGCACAAGCTTTGTGAAGAGGATATGACCCTGAGCTGGCATAATGATGCCACCACCCTGCAAACCATTTTGCAAGGTATGGGTGACCAGCATATTGATGTTGCCATCCGCCGCGCGGAATCCAAATTCCAGGTGGGCGTCATTTTGCATGAACCCAAAGTTCCCTACCAGGAAACCATCACCAAATCAGCCTCTGCCATGCACCGCCATAAGAAACAAACCGGTGGTTCAGGTCAATTCGGTGAGGTACACCTGAAAGTATCCCCCACCACTGAAAAAGAGTTTGATTACACCTGGGATGTGTTTGGCGGAGCCGTTTCACAGTCTTACTCATCTTCCATTCAAAAAGGGATCCAGACCGTCATGAAAGAAGGCGTCATCGCCGGGTATCCGGTTTCTGGCGTGCATGTCTCAGTCTTTGACGGCAAGGAACATCCGGTTGATTCAAAACCGGTTGCATTTGAAGTTGCCGGACGTGAAGCTTTCAAGCAAGCCGTCCGCGAGGCAAACCCGGTGCTGCGTGAACCGATCATGATGGTTCGCATCACCGTTCCGGAAGCGAATATGGGTGATGTAATGGGTGACCTGAATACCCGGCGTGCCCGCATTCAGGGCATGGAGACCGAAAAAGGTCATTCTGTAGTTACTGCAACCGTCCCTCTGGCTGAGATGCTACGCTATACCACTACCCTGCGCTCGATCACTGGTGGACGCGGTGTATTCAAAATGGAATTTGACCACACCGAAGTCGTCCCGGCGCATATTGCACAACCCATCATCGATGCCCGCACTAAAGAAATGGAAAGCAAGAAAGAAGAATAAACGCCGAAAGTCTGTTAAGAGCTGGATGGAGAAATCTGTCCAGCTTTTTTTCTTGTGCTGAACCTGCATTGCCTTGCTGCATTGCCTTGCTTGACGCACATTCCCTTGTCTGGTAATCTTAGAATTAGGTTTTGCCGGAAAACAAATTGACTACTCAAGATTCATTCCTCGAAAACATCTGGGACAGCCTGTTATCCCGTGATCCCAAAAAGATTAACACGGTTTATGAATCTTTGGATTACGACAGCCAACAGACTGCGCTTAACCATTTAAAACGCATGACCTCAGAAGAAGGCTGGCACCCGGAACAGAACAAATCTGCGGCGATTGCATTAGAAACATTAAAAAAGGCAGGAATCATAAGCAATGGACATTAAAGATCTGACCGACGAAATGAATCGGTTTGTCACATCTAAGGGATGGTATGCCAACCAGAGCGCCAGACCCCAAACCCCGCGCAACCTGGCAATTTCACTTTCTTTGGAAGCCGCGGAAGTGTTGGAACATCTTCAATGGAGCGACAATGTGACTGACAAAGACAAATTTCAAGGTGAACTCGCGGATGTAGCCTTATATTTACTGCAGCTAGCCAGTATCACAGGGATTGATTTGGAAACTGCGGTTCTGCAGAAACTGGGAACAAACTATAAAAGGGAATGGGATGAAAAACCAGAAAATGGGGAAATCAAATGAAGATCACTGTATTCGGTGGAGCGGTGCCAAAACCAGGTGAAACGGCTTATGAAGAAGCCAGACAATTGGGTTTTCTTCTCGGAAGCGCAGGGCACACCCTGATGACGGGTGGTTATATAGGCGTCATGGAAGCCGTCTCAAAAGGAGCACATGAAGCCGGCGCGCATGTGATCGGATCCACCTGCGAAGAAATCGAAGTTTGGAGAGATTCAAAAGCCAATGAATGGGTCAAGGAAGAATGGAAATTTCAGACCCTGCGCGAACGCATGTATGCTCTGATCGATGAATGTGATGCAGCCATTGCCATGCCGGGAGGCGTGGGGACGCTCGCAGAATTGGCGGTATTGTGGAATCAGGAGATCATTTCGAAAAATCACCCGCGCCCGTTAATTCTCGTTGGCAAGGGTTGGGTCGAGACGATCAAGATACTTTTTTCGTCTCTCGGAAGTTACATTTCTGAACACGATCAAAATAGAGTAATCCTGGTGGAAAATATCCGTGAAGCAGTCACTGTCATCAACCAATACAAATTTTAAAACAAACGAACTCATCTTACAGTCAGGACACAAACCATGAGCAATGAAAAATTAACCACCCGCAGCGAAAATTATTCTGAATGGTATAACCAGGTTATTCAACGCGCCGAACTTGCCGATTATGCCCCGGTACGCGGGTGCATGGTCATCCGCCCTCATGGATGGGCGCTCTGGGAAAACATCCAGCAATCGCTTGACCGCCGCTTTAAAGCCACCGGGCACGTCAATGCTGCTTTTCCATTATTGATCCCAAAATCCTTCCTTGAAAAAGAAAAAGAACATGTTGAAGGTTTCGCGCCTGAACTGGCGGTGGTTACCATCGGCGGTGGAGAGGTGTTGGAAGAACCGCTGATCGTGCGGCCAACATCAGAGACGATCATCGGCTACATGTACGCCAAATGGATCAAATCCTACCGCGATCTGCCTCTGCTCATCAATCAGTGGGGCAACGTCGTCCGCTGGGAAATGCGCACGCGCCTATTTTTGCGTACGCTTGAATTTTATTGGCAGGAGGGTCACACTGCCCACGCCACTGAAAAAGAAGCGAAAGAAGAAACCCTGCGCATGCTTGAAACTTACACGCGCTTTGCCATAGATGACGCCGCAGTTCCGGTCATCCCTGGCCGCAAGAGCGCCACAGAGAAATTTGCCGGCGCTGTGCATTCCTACTCCATCGAAGCCATGATGGGCGATACAAAAGCGCTTCAGTCGGGCACTTCCCACTTGCTCGGGCAAAATTTTGCCAAAGCCTTCGAGATCCAGTACCTGGACGAAAATAACACCCAGCAGTTCTGCTGGACAACTTCATGGGGGTTATCGACCCGCTTCATTGGTGCGATCATCATGACCCATGGCGACGACCAGGGGCTGATCCTGCCGCCAAAACTCGCTCCAATCCAGGTGGTCATCGTGCCCATCTACAAGAACGACGAAGAGAAAAGCAAGGTCATGCCGGTCGTCGAAAGATTGCGATTGGAATTAAGCGATTTTCGCATTAAAGTGGATGACCGCAGCGAAGTGACTCCCGGGTTTAAATTCAACGATTGGGAAATGCGCGGTGTTCCCCTGCGGCTTGAAGTCGGTCCAAAAGATGTCGAGAAGGAATCCGTCATGGCTGCCAGACGCGATATCCCCGGTCGGGAAGGGAAATCCATTTTGCCTCAGGAGCAATTGCGCGGCAAGATCGCAGACCTGTTAACCGATATTCACACCTCACTTTATGAACGCGCGAGAGCCTTCAGAGATGCCCATATCTTTGACCCCAAAAATTATGATGAGCTCAAGCAAATCGTTCAGGAGGGTTGGGCGTTCTCCTGGTGGTGCGGAGACCCGGCATGCGAAGCAAAAGTGAAAGAAGACACCAAAGCCACTACTCGCTGTATCCCGCTGGATCAACCTGCCAGGAATGGTAAATGCATTGTATGCGGCAAAGACGCCCACGAAAAAGTGTATTTCTCCAAAGCATATTAGAAAGTATTCAATTCAAGTGATTCTATGCCAGCGATTGAATTTACAAGATTAAGGGCCAAGATTGAACTGCTTGGGCATGTTTATAATCAACCTGGGCAGTTCATCAAGGATCTGACAGAGTTTTACTCTTCTTATGCTGATCTAACTTTTCAATCGTATAAAACAGAACCCGCTTCCACTTCACTTCCCGCCTATCGCACGCCTGCAGTATTGAGCCGCGAATTGGAACATGCCTTCAAGCCTCGCGCCCGATCTGATCCAGAGACTACATTAACTGTGGTTGATATGATATGGCAAACGAATTATTTGGAACCGCGGCAGCTGGCAGCAGCCCTTCTGGGAGCGCTTCCAATTTCATTTGCCCCTCAGGTACTGGAACGCATCCGTATCTGGTCAATCGCTGGTGAAAATCGGGAGTTGGTGGCAATGCTCCACGCCAAAGGGACTGAAATGCTGCGTAATGAGCAACCTGAATTATGGCTGGATACCCTTAGGGAATGGGTCCAGACGAAAGAGTTTACCCTTCAAAAACAAGCGGTTTCAGGATTGATCCCCCTGGTGAACGACCCGGATTTTAACAACTTGCCGATCATTTTCGACTTCCTGCAGCCCTTGTTGGTCGACCCTGACGCTCACCTCACCTATTCTCTTCTTACCGTCATCGAGAAACTCGCTGCCCGATCAGAAATGGAAACGGTTTTTTTTCTAAAGCAGGTGATCGCAGCCTCCAATGGCTCCAACTTGCCCAGGTTTATCCGAAGATCGCTTAATATTTTCCAGGTTGCTTCGCAAAATTCGATCAAAGCTTGCCTTAAGGAAAACAAAAACAATTAAGAGGATGACTTCAAATCTTAATGTTTCTTCTGATTCAGAAATTACGGTATAGACAAATGTCATAAACTATATATAATTATATTCAGGGTAATATATTACAAAAGGGGGGTGGTTGTATGCACAGAGGGGAAGGCAGGTATTGGCATATTTCAATTCAGACCTCATTTTTAATCGAAATCGCAGTAAACCGGACCTGGTTAAAAACACAGAATCGCCATTAAATAGTGCGCGGCGTTATTTGTGGCAAGCGATTCTTTTTTTAACTGCTGGCCTAATACTCACCGTGCTTGGAACAATTTATACAAAATTCAGCCTGGATACCCTTGGAAAACAGGAATTTAGATCTGCCTGTGAAAACATTCGAGGCCTCATAACAGACCGGATGACGGCCCACGAAGCAATATTACGAAGCGGCGCTGGCCTCTTCTATGCCACTGAAAATGTCTCAAGAGAGAATTGGCGCACTTTCGTAGACAACCTTGATCTGGATCTACACTACCCGGGTATTCAGGGTTATGGTTTTTCAATGTTGATCTCTCCCGATATTTTAGCGCAACACACCGCAGAGATTCGCGCGCAGGGATTCCCGGAGTACCAGGTGAGACCGGATGGTGAACGGGAGAATTACACTTCCATCATATACATCGAACCGTTTTCTGGCCGAAATCTCAAAGCCTTTGGTTACGACATGTTCTCTGAACCCGTGCGCCGGTATGACATGGAACGGGCGCGTGATCAACCGAGCACTCAAGCAGCACGAAAGAGGAAATGGAGCGTTAAACCATGATCATTCAGCCAGACAGTCGGTTTAATTCGCTATTCAGGTCATTCGCGCGAGTTGGGAGCTTTGTGGTCGTCTTCATCGGCTGCTTGGTACTGCTGGGCTGGTCCTTCGACATTGCTATATTGAAGAGCGTCCTACCGGGCACGGTCACGATGAAAGCCAACACGGCGGTCGGATTTTTGCTGGCTAGCGCGTCGCTTTGGCTGGCATTGAGCGACCTGACTGACCGGCGCATTCGCAGCCTGAAACAGGCTTGCGCCGTTGTTGTGACTTTGATCGGTCTGCTCACACTCTTCCAATACCTGTCCGGCTTGGATCTCGGCATAGACCAACTGTTATTCCAGGAACCGGCGGGCACGGTTAGTACCTCTAACCCCGGGCGGATGTCGCCGAATACAGCCTTGAATTTTCTGCTAATCGGGCTTGGCTTGTTGCTTTTGGATTGGGAAACGCGCCATGGTCATAACCCTGCCCAGTTCCTGATAATCCTGGCTGGTGTGATCGCTCTGTTGGGTTTACTAGGCTACGCCTACGGCGTGTCGGAACTGTACGGCCTCCTCAATTACACGTCTATGGCGGTTAATACGGTGGCAGCGTTTATTGTCCTCTGCCTCGCCATGCTTTTCGCGCGCCCCGAGGCCGGACTGATGGCAATTATCATCAGCTCCAAAGTCGGCGGTTTTTTGGCGCGCCGCCTGCTGCCCGTCGCCCTAGTCGTTCCAATTGCACTAGGCTGGATCGGACTCTTGGGCGAGCGAGCCGGGCTGTACGATACCGAGTTTGGCGTGTCTCTAATAGAAGTGGCAAACTCGGCTATTTTGGTTATCGTGATTTTGGCGACGGCGCACGCGCTCAACCGGGTAGATTTTGCGCGCCACAATGCTGAGGAGGCGCTACGCCTCGCGTACACAGATTTGGAAAAGCGAGTGACTGAGCGCACCTTCGAACTGGCCGTATCCGAACGCATTTTTCGCGATCTGGCTGAGACATCTTTTGTGGGCATTTATCGCACTTCTTTGAAAGGCGAAATTCTCTATGTCAATGCAGCGCTGGCGCACATGATGGGTTTTGATTCGCCGGAAGAAATGAAACGCGCAGGAGTCCTGACACGCTACCGCGACCCCCGCGAACGCCAGACGCTCCTAGCGAGTTTGCAGCGCGATGGGAAAGTGGAATCTTTCGAGGCCGTCTTACTGACCCGGTCTGAATCGCCGCTCCACAACTTGATGAGTGTTACACTCAATAATGACATAATGACAGGAACCATTGTGGATATCACTGCGCGCAAACATGCCGAGGAGGCGTTGCGCCAGAGTGAAGAACGCTTCCGCAGCACCCTTGAAAGTATGATGGAAGGCTGTCAGATCATTGGTTTTGACTGGCGTTATCTTTTCATAAACGATGCCGCTGTCAGGCAAGGCATGCTAAAAAAGGATGAGATGATTGGGCACACTATGTCGGAATGTTATCCGGGCATTGAAAACACAGAAATGTTTACTTCATTGCGGTACTGTATGGATGAGCGTACCTCACACCGCATGATTAATGAATTTGTCTATCCGGATGGTTCAAAAGGGTGGTTTGAATTAAGCATCCAGCCTGCGCCCAATGGCATTTTCATTCTATCCAGCAACATAACCGCGCGCAAACAGGCCGAAGAGCAATTGCGCAACTTCAACGCCGAGCTGGAACAGCGTATCGCAGAGCGCACTCTGGATTATCAGAAAGCCAAAGAAGAAGCCAAAAACGCCAACCTGGCGAAAAGTGAATTCCTCTCCAGAATGAGCCATGAGCTGCGCACGCCGCTCAACTCCATTCTGGGATTCGCTCAATTAATGGAAATGGAAGAACTTGATGCGGAGTTTGAGAAAAACATTAAGCATATTCTCAAAGCCGGGCGCCACCTGCTCGATATGATCAACGAAATCCTGGATATCGCCCGCATTGATGCAGGCCGGCTCTTTTTATCACCTGAACCGGTAGAGCTGCAGAGTTTGATCCTGGAAACGCTGGATATCGTTAGCCCATTGGCGTATCAACGCCTTATAACCCTCGAACTGTCTGGATTCCCCGGCGAATGCCGCATTCGTCAAGGCCGACCGCCAGCGGCTTAAACAGGTGATGCTCAACCTGATCAACAATGCCATCAAATACAACCGCGAGGGTGGAAAAGTGTCAGTATCCATCGCCCTGAAAGACCACTACACGTCCGGGGTCTCAACATCCGGTGAAGAGTCCATTCCTGCCTCGAAGCGCCATGCGGGCAACCAGGAGAAATCACCCGCTCCGGTGATCGCTGACCCGCATTCAATAGTTCGGATTTCAGTCTCTGATTCAGGTTCCGGGATCCCATCCGACCAAATATCAAAGCTTTTCGTTCCCTTTGAGCGCGGCAGCGCAACCAAAACCGAGACGGAGGGCACCGGTCTGGGGCTGGCAGTTTCCAAAAAACTGATCGAAGCCATGGGGGGCACAATAAATGCTGAAAGCGCCCCCGGCGCGGGCAGCACCTTTTGGATTGAACTGCCTCAATCTGAAAGTCCGCTTAAAAGCTCCACGCTGGAACCAGCGCTAAAAAAAATAAAACCCTCTAAAGCCATAACTGGAAGCGTGCTGTATGTTGAAGACAATTATCCCAACCTCTTGCTGGTTGAAAAGATATTCACCAAGCGCCCGGGAGTAAAACTGTTCACTGCACTTCGGGGACGGCTGGCGATGGAACTCGCTCTTGTGCACGCGCCCGATTTGATCTTGCTTGACCTTAATTTGCCCGACATAAGCGGGATTGAAGTGTTGACTTTGCTGCGCGCCGATCTAAAAACGAAAGACATCCCGGTGGTGATGCTCAGCGCAGACGCCACGCCGGCGCGAATTGAAAAACTCAGAAACGCAGGCGCTCAGGAATACATTACCAAACCGCTGGATATACGTAATTTCCTGGAATTGATCGATAAAATATTACTCTCAAAAAAGGAGTAGGCAGGCATACCACTAACATCAGTTTTAACAACCTTCATTAACGGGGCAATAATACACCGCAGTCCAAATCAGACTGCCTTAACCTGAAAGAGTACGGGAAAGCATGTCAGGGAACCCCAAGAGCACATGTTATTGACCCCCAATAAAAGTGATTGAGATTGTTCCCTGTTTCAGCACATACGCCAGAGGAGCGCTCATGCTAGAGAAATCCTTAAAAAACGCCAACATTCTGATCGTAGATGATCAAGAGGCGAATATCGATTTGCTGACGGGGTTTTTAAAAAAGAAAGGCTACTTCTATTTAAGAAACACCACTGATGCCCGTCAGACCACCAGCCTGGTTAATGAATCTCAACCCGACCTTATCCTGCTAGACCTGATGATGCCGCATATGGATGGTTTTCAGGTGATGGAGCAGTTGAAACCCCTCATTCCCTCGGGCGCTTTTCTTCCTATCCTGGTGTTGACTGCGGATTTCACATCGGAAGTAAAGCTGCGCGCCCTGGCAGGCGGCGCAACTGACTTCCTCACCAAACCGCTCGATTTGACCGAAGTTGACCTGCGCATCAAAAATCTGCTTGAGGCGCGTTATATGCACTTGCAGCTTCAAAACCAAAACCAAAGGCTTGAAGAACAGGTGCAGGCACGCACCGCCCAATTGCGCGAGTCTGAAGAACGCAATCGAGCCATGCTTGAAGCAATCCCTGATCTGATCTTCAGGTTCGACAGCCAGAACCGGTACATTGATTATCACGCAGGCAACCTGGAAGATCTGTTTGTGCCGGCTGATCGTTTTATGGGAAAAAAAATAGGAGAAATCCTTCCTGCTGATGTGGCAAATGTTTTAACTCAAGCCTCCAATAATGTCTTGAAAACTGGACTGAAATTCTCGCATGAATACACCTTGAATATGCACGGAAAACCGCAGGAGTTTGAAGCCCGTATCGTCCCATGCGGAGAAAAGGAAGTGTTATCGCTGGTGCGCAATATCACCGAGAAAAAGCGGCAGGAGAACCTCTTGAAAGCCTTGAACCGCGCTTCATTGGTATTACAACAGTCGATGACTCATAAGGAATCATTCAATAAAATTCAGGAAGTATTTAATTCCTTAAATTTTACAGCAATTGTTTGGAATTTTGCAGATAACAAGACAGTTCTCGTTCCAAGATATATGGGATACTCCGCCGCGTTATTGAAAGCCGCCTTCAATATATCAGGGGTGAAACCAAAACCGTATAAAATCCCGATCGAGAAAATACCTTTATATCAAAAAGTAGTATACCAACAGGAAACCTGTTTTAATGAGAATCCAGTAGATGAATTGGAATTGTTGCTGCCTGACAGTGTTAAAAAGTTTGCCAAACTAATTGCAAAGCTGCTGGATCTGCAAAAAATGATCGTGGCTCCCATGGTCGTAAATGGTGAGGTGGTTCATGTTTTTTCTGTCCAAGCGCCTGACTTGCACCAAGAGGATATACCTTTGGTCACATCCTTTGCAAGCATGCTTTCTGCAGTCTGGTACAAGATGGAATTATTCGAAATGGCACAAAAAGAGATTGTTGAACGGCTAAAAGCCGAGGAACAAATCCGGCAGCAACTGCAGCGCCTGTCTGCCCTGCGCGAGATTGACCAGGCAATATCCGGAAGTGTGAATCTCAATTTAACCTTAAATTCGATCCTGATCCATGTGATCGGGCAATTGAAAGTGGACGCTGCTTCGGTGTTAACTTTGAATCTCCAAACCATGAATCTTGAATTTTCCGCCGGACGCGGATTTCGAAGTAAAGCAATAGAGCGATCACGATTACGGCTCAACGAAGGTCACGCCGGCAGAGCTGCCTATGAAAAAAAAATTGTCCATATCCCCGACTTGCGCGAAAAGCCGGAAGAATTCTTGCGAAAAGATTTATTATCAGGGGAAGAGTTGGTCAGTTATTTTGCCGCTCCTTTGATTGCCAAAGGCAAGGTTTCCGGAGTATTGGAAGTCTTTCACCGATCCAGATTTGAACCCAACCAGGAGGGGCTGGATTACTTTGAAATCTTGGCCGGA
>WOUT01000071.1 GCA_009773005.1 Chloroflexota bacterium
GATTGAAAACCTGCGTAAACCGTGGCGAGTGAATAAGGATGAAGAAATTCGGGATGTTCTTCCCAACAATCATAATTGGGAAGCATCCATACCAATTGAAGATAATGTAAGGTAATCTCAATCGGTTCAGATAATTCCTGTAAAATCGCGGTATCTCCAGTTCGGTGCACATGTTCTCCAAGCGCCCATAGCCATGTGCCGTAACCATCAATTTGGAAATTACCCCAGGTGTCGTCAACCGTGACTTCTTCGCCATCCAACGTGTAACGGGTATGAAGCAAGTCGTCCTTGCCTAACTGCAACCCGGCGTCAAGACGTCGCTTGACCTCTTCCACTTTATAACCGAATTTTTGAACGGTTCGTCCCACCCATCGGAAGAATGATTCTGCACTTACGTATTCACCTGCGGTATCCATAGCATGAGCAATAAAACTACCATCACGCAGCCAACAGTAATGGTAGGTCGGAAAGTTGGGACAGGCTATGTATGCCCCGGATTTAGATTGACTTTGTTTGATAATTCTGAGACTGTGGTGATATAAAGAGTCCATAATGGTTTTAGCCTTTCAGGCCTGTGAATTTGAAACTCTGTACGAAGTACTTTTGAACAGCAAAGAATAACAAAATAATCGGGAGAAGGGTTAGAACAGAACCGGCCATGAGTAGTCCCCAGTCTGTGTAATATTCACTCATCAAATAAGATAATCCGAGTTGAAGAGTGCGTTTGGACGCAGAATTAAGAACAATCAGAGGCCACTGGAAATCATTCCAGATACCTTGAAAGGCCATCAGACCCAATGTAGTTAGAATTGGTTTTGAGTTGGGTAATAGGATGTGCCAATAAATCATGAATGGATTGCAGCCATCAAGTTTTGCGGCATCCTCAAGTTCGGAGGGAAAAGTAAGGAAAAACTGTCTCATTAAGAAAGTTCCAAAAGCGCTTCCTACGGAAGCCAGAATTAAAGCCCAATGTGTGTTGATGGCACCGAGGTTTTTCATTACAATAAAATTGGGAATTAATAAAACCATCCCGGGGACCATCATTGTGGCAATATAAACGAAAAATAGTTTATCTCTTCCTGGAAACTTCAAACGTGCAAAAGCAAATCCAGCCAACGATGACGTGATCAACTGACCAATTGTGACGATCAATGCCACTTTTAGAGTGTTACCAGCGTATTTTAGCAGGGGGATTCTTTCCCAGATCTGTTTATAGGCGGAGAAATCAGGAGGAAATTGAATCCAGAAAGCAGAGTGAGAAAATATATTTTCAGCACTTTTAAGCGAAGTGATAACACTCCACACAAATGGGATGATCATGGTAATTGCGCCGAAGGCAAGAATTGTAATGGATATGGTCTTAAAGACTTGCATCTGAAAGGAATTTTTATTATCTTTTTGGTTTGACATTTCTTAATCCTCGCTATAAACCCATCGCTTTCGAATTACCCATTGAATAAGGGTAAGGATCAGGATGACTGCAAAAACAATATAGGCAAGCGCAGCGCCATATCCCATATTCATATAATCAAATGCTTGTTTCCATATGTAATACCCAATGACAGATGTGGCATGTCCGGGTCCGCCTTTGGTCATGTTGTACACAAGATCAAAGCTTTGAAATGAACCAATCACTCCTGTGATTGTCACAAAAAAGATCACTGGAGAGATCAAAGGAACCGTAATTTTGAAAAATTGTTGAAAACGATTCGCTCCGTCTATTGCAGCTGCTTCGGTTAACTCTTGCGGAATATCCTGCAATGCAGCCAAAAAGATGATCATATTAAAGCCAAGACCCTTCCAAATCGTAACTCCAATGACAGAATTCAATGCGATTTTTGGGTTGGTCAACCAACGTATCGGTTCTACACCCAGACTTCCAAGCATTTGATTTAACAACCCGTTATTGGCAAGTATCCACATGAACATTAGACTTACCGCGACCGAAGCTGAAATAACAGGAAGGTAGTAGGCTGTGCGAAAAAAAGTTATTCCCCTGATTTTTTGATTAAGAAAAACTGCAAGGACCAATGTCAAAAAGACATTGATCGGGACGCTTAGGACTGTAAAATAAAAAGTATTAAAGAAGGTTACTTTTGCGAGTTGATCGCTAAATATTGCTTTGTAATTGTCAATCCAGATAAAATTTGGAGTACCAAGGATATTCCAATCGGTCAGACTGATGTATACGGATAAAAAAACAGGAATAACAGTAAATGCGAGAATTATTAAAAAATTTGGAGAGATGAAAAGATATCCCCAAATCGCCTCTCTTCTGCGATTCAGTTTTGAATAGTTCGATGCCGGAAGTTCCTTATTTTTTCTGTCATTGACCATCGGAGACCTCGAAAGAAAAGGGATGAGAATATTGTATTCTCATCCCTTTATTTTAGTTACTGGTTCTTATTTAGCCAATGCAGCATTGATACCAACACAAGCCTTATCCAAAGCTTCTTGGACCGTCTGTGCCTGAGACAAGGCAAGGTCTAGTTCGGGACCAATCGCATCAGAGATCATATTCCAGTTGGCATGGAGTGGTTGACCAACAGCGTAGTCGAGGACTTCCATGAAAACGATGGCATGCTCTGGATCGTCTCCAGCAAGATTCGCTACATAATACTTCTCTGCAATTTCTTTTACTGGGGAAATCTCGTACTTGCCATCCTGGCGGATCTTGGTACCTTCTGGGCCAGTTGCGAATTCAATGAATTTCCAGGCTGCATCTTTATTCTTGGAATCTGCAGCCATTGCGTAGGAATTTGCAAAAACAAGTGTTGCCTGTTTGCTTCCAGCAGGCATATGGGCTATGTCATAAGTAAAAGTGACGTTATCATTGAAGGGTTTTACTCCCCAAGGACCAGTCGGGAACATTGCCAGTTTTCCAGCTTGGAACATATCCCAATCACCCTGTTCAGCTAATTGGTCGGCTGTCGGAGCGTATATGTATTTGTAACGCGCATCCACAATGCTCTGGAATGCCTGGACAGCTTCCGGCGAGTTCAAAGTACAGGTTGTTCCATCCTTGCTCCAGATTGATGCATCGTACATTGCAAGTACTACTGGCCACCATGGGAAGTTGTAACCAAATTGGTCGATTTTTCCATCACCATTAGTATCTTTAGTTAAGGCAGTGGCAGCAGCGATCAATTCTTTCTGGGTCCAATCTTTTGCGGGATATTGAAGACCGGCCGCATCGAAAAGGTCTTTGTTATAGAATAAAACCACGTCGGAGAAGGTGGCTGGCATTGAGTACTGTACGCCATCTACTTTGAACATGTCCAGAGTACTTTGGTAGACTTTGCTTGTGTCATAACCGGTCTTGGTGATGAACTCATCCAATGGGGCAAGTGCGCCTAATGAAGCAAATGTATAGGCATTTTCGAGATTCATTGCCATCACATCGGGCGCTACGCCACCGGCGATTAAGGTCTTGTATTTCAAGAAGATATCACTCATTGGGACCGATTCAAATTCAACTTTGATATCGGGATTTGCGGCTTCAAAAGCTGCCACAACTTCGGTCTCAACCTCTGGATTGTCAAAGGCAAAGAATGACATTACTTTAATTGTAGTGGGCTCGACCGGGGCAGTTGATAGTTCAGGTTGAGAAGGAACGACTGGGGCTTCGGTTTGCACCGGGGCTGCAGTAGGTGTTGCTTTGGCGCATGCACCTAGGAATAGGCTCATTACAATTAGAACTGAGAGCAATACAAATGGTAGACGTTTTTTCATCATACACTCCTTTAGAATTGTTTGACTCAGAGATCTTTCATGATACTTGGTGATATGTTACTTTATATACTGAACGAACAAACTTAACTTAAAAAAATTATTTGGAATTTTCAGTTCTCTCCTCCTTCTGTATAGGCGATTTAAAAAATTCCGCAATGACCAGGCTTGCTGCCCCGAGTGCCCAGATACCATCGCCCCAGGAGTTAATCCTGATTTCTGTATCTTCAGCAAGGCCAGGCATGACACATTCATGAAAAGCAGTACGAATTGCGGAAAAGAACACTTCTCCCATGCGGATACCTTCACCGCTGATAATTATTAGCTTAGGATCGAATAGGTTAACCAAATTCGCTATCTGTCTTCCAAGTAAAGTTCCGGCACGTGAGAGAATGGAGGCAGCTTCTTTATTGCCGATAGATGCGCGGTGAATCAAATCATCCATGTCAATAACATCCGGGCTTACAATCCGGTGGGCTTCGGCGATCAAAGCCCTATCATTAATGTAACTTTCCAAACAACCATGCTTGCCGCAATCACACAGGGGGCCATTTGGGTCCACGACCAAGTGGCCAAACTCACCAGCGCCGCCACTTTTACCTCGATAAACCTGACCATTAATTACGATGCCCATACCTATACCCCGGCCGATAGTAATAACAATAAAATCTTCTTCGTGTTGAGCGGGATTGAGCCATTTTTCGCTCAAAGTAAGTGTATTAACATCGTTATCAACATAAACTGGAACTCGCATACGAGTTTCTAGGACATCACGAAGTTTGATATTTTGCCAGCCCAAAAAAGGGTTTTGTCTCACAATTCCATGTGCAAAATCGATTACTCCCGCCAAACCGATCCCGACACCCATCAATTGTTTTTTCCGTATGTCACTACTCTTAATTAACCGATTGACCAATTCGACGAGCATTTCAACACTTGTTTCAAGCTGTTTATCAGCAAGATCTATGGTACCTTTTGCCAGAACAGTGGCGTTGAGGTCTGTCAAAGCGCCTACGGCATGTCCTTCCATCAATTTGATTCCTATAACAAATCCGCCACGTGGATTAAGCGCCAGTAGAATCGGGGGTCTTCCCCCGGTCGAATCACCCGTGGTTTTTTCAAACACCAAGCCTTCATCGATGAGTTGGCTGGTAATCCCCGATAAAGTAGCCGGACTTAAACCGGTAAGTTGCGCAATTGCAGCCCGTGATATTTCACCCTCTTTTTTGATCACATTCAGGATGATTGACCGGTTGATACTGCGAATAAGTTTTCGGTTGCCAAGAGGTAATGGGCTCATGATTTAGTTACTTCGTTTACTGAATGAATTATGTTATTATTATAGGGTCTTTAAAAAAAAAGTCAATACCCTTTTTGGAGATAACATGGATCAAACTTTTTGGAGATAACATGGATCAAACACGATTTTTCGTCCCTCCTGCTGTATGTGGTCAAGCTGATCCTGCTACGGTTTTCCAATTTTCCACTGTTCGATTCACGCTTCTTACTCCACGCCTCATTCGCATTGAATCCAGTCCAACAGGCGAATTCGAAGATCGTCCATCACAGGTATTTTGGTATAGACGACAACCATTACCAAAAACAGATATTAATTATACGAATCAAACGCTATCCATTGATACTGATGTATTTCATCTTTTATACAAGGACTTACCTCAAGGAATTAGAAGTGATTCCTTACAAGTGACCGTCAAAGATAATGGAAACACGTTTCATCTTGATGAAGACAATCCTGGGCAATTGCTAGGGACAACTCGAACTTTAGATGAGACCAATGGTTCGTTAAAGTTACAACCAGGGTTAATCTCACGTACTGGTTGGGTGCAATTAGATGACAGTATGAGCCTGGTTTTCAATTCAAGTGGTTGGCTCGAGCCCAGACCGGCTCAAGCAGGTTACCGTGATCTTTACCTGCTTATTAGTGGGGGTGACTATAAGTCCGCATTGCAGGATTTTCAAAAGATCGCAGGGACACCTCCTTTGTTACCAAGAGCCTTTCTTGGAAATTGGTGGTCACGATACTGGGAATATTCGCAGAACGACATTAAAAAACTAGTTAACCGGTTTCAACAGGAGGAAATACCTCTCTCAGTATTAATCCTCGATATGGATTGGCATATCACAAAAACTGGCAACGACTGCAGCGGTTGGACGGGATATAGTTGGAATCGTTCACTTTTTCCTGACCCTCCAGAATTGATGGAATGGATGCATAATCG
>WOUT01000072.1 GCA_009773005.1 Chloroflexota bacterium
AGGGTATGTGCTCAATGACGAGACACTGGAGATCCTGGCAAAAGTGGCCATCTCACACGCAGTGGCTGGGGCAGACATCGTCGCGCCTTCTGGAATGATCGATGGCATGGTCGCGGCAATTCGTACAGGTTTAGACTCGGGCGGGTACGAGCATACGCCTATCCTTTCCTACTCCACCAAATACGCCTCTGGTTTCTATGGGCCGTTTCGTGAGGCGGCCCAGGGAGCCCCTAAATCCGGCGACCGCCGCAGTCACCAGATGGATCCAGCCAATGTCCGGGAAGCCTTGCGAGAGACCGCTTTAGACGTGGCGGAAGGCGCGGATATGTTGATCGTCAAGCCCGCCCTGGCTTATCTGGATGTAATCCGCGCTGTCCGCGAACACTTTCCAGAACTCCCTCTGGTCGCCTATAACGTCAGCGGGGAATATTCGATGCTGAAAGCGGCTGCCGCCCAGGGTTGGTTGGACGAAGAACGAGTCGCGTTGGAAATCCTGACCGGAATTCGCAGGGCCGGAGCCGATATGATTATTACCTATCACGCCAAAGACGCCGCCCGTTGGTTGCAAAATGTCTGAATTTGAAACCTTCACTCTACTTCAAGCTTCGTGAAAGACCCTGTAATCCTATGGATACCTTATCTTCCAGTCAACGATTTCTGAATGCCTGCTGGCAAAAGCCAGTGGACAAAACACCGGTATGGTTTATGCGGCAGGCCGGTCGTTACATGAGCGAATATCGCGCGATTCGGGCCAACCACACACTGCTTGAGATCTGTGCCCAACCGGAACTGGCCGCGCAAGTGACCCTTCAGCCTGTAACTCGGCTGGGGGTGGACGTGGCGATATTGTTTGCGGATATTCTCTTACCATTAATCCCGATGGGGATCCAATTAGAATTCGCCGCGGGAGAAGGGCCAGTCATTCACAACCCCATTCAAAGCGCAACTGACGTGGCTGCACTTCGGCCGGTTGAGCCGCGCGAGACGCTGGCCCACGTTCTCTCGGCGATCCGGATTGTGCGGAAGGAACTGGATGGCAAAACAGCCTTGATTGGTTTTGCCGGCGGGCCATTTACCCTGGCCAGTTACCTGATTGAAGGCGGATCTTCACGCAACCTGTTAAAAACCAAGCGCATGATGTATTCAGACCCGCAATCCTGGCACCGGTTGATGGAAAAGCTGGCTCAAGTTATTGCCGATTATTTAACTGCTCAGGTACAAGCCGGTGCTCAAGCCGTTCAGCTATTTGACAGCTGGGTCGGAACACTCACCCCGGACGATTACCGCGAGTACGTATTACCTTACTCAAAATCCATATTCGCGGCCCTCCAAAAAACGAGTGTACCTACGATTCACTTTGGCACCGGCACTGCCTCGCTGCTTCCTCTAATGAAAGAAGCGGGAGGAAACGTCATTGGCATCGATTGGCAGACCCCGCTGGATTGGGCTTGGGAACTCTTAGATTACCAAGTGGCAGTTCAGGGCAACCTGGATCCGGTGGCTTTATATGCGCCTGAAGCTGAGCTTGAGAAGCGCGTGGAACAGGTTTTGCGCCAGGCAGGTGGGCGTCCGGGGCATATCTTCAACCTGGGACATGGCATCCTGCCGGACACGCCTGTCGATCAGGTCAAACGCGTGGTCGATCTGGTTCACAAGTGGTCTTCCCAACCTATTGAATGATGGAGACGTAATGGACACTTCAAAATCACAGCAACTATTTTCTGCCGCCCAGCAGCTTTTTCCGGGCGGTGTCAACTCGCCGGTGCGGGCTTTCCGAGCGGTGGGAGGGCAACCCTTGTTTATCGACCGCGGCCAAGGAGCTTACCTCTACGATGTGGATGGGAATCGGTTTGTGGATTACGTTTTGTCCTGGGGTCCGCTCATTCTGGGTCATGCCCATCCCGCCGTCGTTGCCGCAATTACTGAAACAGCCTTGCGGGGGACCAGTTTCGGCGCACCCAGCGAACTTGAAATAAAACTGGGGCGCTTGATACAGGCATTCATGCCAAACCTGGAAATGCTGCGTTTCGTAAACTCGGGTACAGAAGCGACCATGACGGCATTAAGGCTGGCAAGGGCTTATACCGGGCGGTCAAAGATCGTTAAGTTTGAGGGCTGTTACCATGGGCACGCAGATATGCTGCTGGTGAAGGCCGGTTCCGGTGTGGCCACTCTGGGACTTCCTGATTCGCCCGGTGTTCCAGTCGCGAGCGTAGCCGACACGCTGGTTGTGCCCTTTAATGATATCGCTGCTGTGGAATCGCTTTTTAGCCAAAATGGGCATGAAATCGCAGCCGTGATTGTCGAACCAGTCGCAGGAAACATGGGGGTTGTGCCGCCAGAACCCGGATTTCTGGAAAGCTTGCGTCGCTTGACGACCGAATGCGGTGCTTTATTAATTTTTGACGAGGTGATGACCGGATTCCGCGTTCACCCGGGCGGGGCCCAGGCTTTATATGACATCCACCCCGACCTGACCACGTTAGGTAAAGTGATTGGCGGTGGTCTGCCTGTGGGAGCTTATGGCGGGAGGAAGGAAATTATGCAAATGGTGGCTCCTTCTGGGCCTATGTACCAGGCAGGGACGCTATCCGGAAATCCGCTGACGATGGCAGCAGGCATTGCAACCCTGGAAGAGTTAAGAAATCCTGAAATCTGGAATAATATTGAGCATATGACCACCTGTCTTGGGGAGGGGATGCGTGCTGCTGCAATAAATGCTGGCGTAAAGGTTATTGTGCATCAAGTAGGAACCATGTTTACGACATTTTTTACCGACCAACCTATAACAAATTGGTCAAGTGCAAAACTGGCATATACACAGTTTTATGGTGAATTCTTCAGAGCTATGTTATTGGAAGGAATTTACTTGGCCCCTTCCCAATTTGAAGCGGGTTTTTTGTCATCCTATCACTCAGAGGAAGTGGTAGAGAAAACAATCGAAGCTGCTCAAAATGCGTTTCAGAGAATTCCGAAATAATTTATAGTTTTTAAAAAAGTATCTTCATGTGGGCTTTCTCAGATACAAACACTGGTTGGGAAAGCCCACATGATATTTAATGCCATGTGGGTTATGAAGTAACCAAGTGCGATTAATTTAAATGTTCCTTAGAGGATAACATATTTCGGCCAACCGGTTTTCTCATTCCACATCGGTAATTTTAATTTAAAGAGCAAGCCAGTTTTATGTGTCTCTGCGGGTTACAGCTCCGCTTTAAACCAAAAGGTTGTTTTTGGCGAATTCATGCAATTTTGAAAAACCTATCTATATTGGTATATTTTTGATTAAAAACCTACTAATATTGATATATTACAATGAAATCGCTGGGGTGATAATCTTGATCTATATCCAGAAGAGAACCATTTTGTAATCAATAAAAACCTCTCTTCTCAATTAAAAAATTCAAGGAATTAGCGCATGTTTAAACCAAAAACGCCCATTTCTGGGCGTCTGGATAACAGTAGCGGGGAGAGGATTCGAACCTCTGGCCTCCGGGTTATGAGCCAAAATCCTGAATCCGTGCCATTTGTGCGGCGAGCTCTGCAAATCAGACAACCTGACTAACTCTGGTTCAAGCTTGCCCGGCACGCAGCGATAGAGTTGATCGATGTGCGTATAGTAGCCCTATGATAATGGAATGCCTTTTGCTTTGACCTTGGGGTGTGGGACCTGGGGTGGTAATATCACTTCAGAGAATGTCCACTGGAAAAACTTTATCAACACAACATGGGTTTCAATGCCCATCCCACTGGTTGTTCCGGATGAGAACCTTATCTTCGGTGACCATTGGAGGAAATTCGGAAAATGAATTTAAATGTACCTCGATTTTTTTCCTCGAAGATGTATTTAAATAATACAAACCTGCCTTTTCAGTCAGGATGTGTGTTACCAAAACAACCAATTATTAAATTTTAACATAGACTTATTTCAACTTGCTGATTAGTAAATTACCAGTAGTTAATGTGTATTATCGTGTTTAGAACTATTCCATTCCATATAAAAAAACTACTACCAAGCGTCGGAGCCACTTTTTGTGGAAAACAAAACAGTAGATCCGGTAGACTCTTTCCGCAAAAACCCAGAATCGTTTTCTACATGATAAAAGGCTATTTTTTACCCCCTGAAACCTGTACAAATTACTATCAGAAACCACTTGGATAATTAACAAAAACGTTGCATAGCAATAGCCAAGGAATTTCTATTTGGGCAAGATTAAAACGTAAAAATTCCTGTTTCCGCTGGAAACACATATTTAATTCGTATTTCGTGTGATAATAATTCCTAGCAACAAAACAAATTAGTCAAATTAGGAAAATTTCGACCTTAGCAACAAATCACATAAGTAAATCCTTTGCACTACGATTTTTTTCGTTTCGTGAGCTGACCCCTTCCAGAGCTTGGATCGATTGATCCTAAGAAAATTGCTTCTTTAGTGGGGGTTGCTCCATTCAACAATGATAGCGGACGTTTCCGAGGAAAAAGAAGAATTAAGGGTGGCCGTCCTACAGTGAGTACCGTCCTTTATGCGGCTACTCTTATCCAACCCAATCATCCACCCTTTTTATATGCAACTCCTTCTGGGAGGTAAAGTCAACAAAGTAGCAATTGTCGCTTGTATGAGAAAGCTCCTCACTTATTTGAATGCCCTGATCCGGGATTCTCGTTCCTGGAAACCATCCCTTGCTTGATTTTTTACACAGTTGCTGCGCGGTATTCAAAAAGAGAATAAATAATTGGTTGCTTAGGTTAGCCAAGCGGCATCCGTTATTTTAAAGCCCCCTAATCTTTAACAACACGGTTCCATTAATTAGAATAATCCTTTTGGGCGGTTCCCAATTTGTCACAAATTTACACAATGAATAGACCTGATTAATCTTTGTAATATTTTTGAATGAATGCTTCGACCAGTATAACTGGACGATCAAATACGCCCAATTTTTCAATTTTCAAACTGGTTACTGCCGCTGCCCATTTTCCTGCTTCTTTTGGGGGCAGGGTTAAGCGTTTGGTCAAATAGCTGCCCACGCAGGTGTCACCGCGTCCGGTCCGTCCATCCATTGATTCTGCATGGAATTCATAATGATAGTCTTTACCGTCAGCATGAACGAGCATCCCCTTGCTATGAGTCAGGATGATCTCTTTAGGACCCAGGTTGGCGAAGAACCGTGCTGCTTTTTCGATATCTTTTTCACCGGTCAGGTATTCTGCTTCGACAGCATCACTTTTCAAGATGTCCAGGTGCTTCAATATCGCTTCCATTTCAGTCCAGGGTTCATAGACCAAGGATTCTCCGCGTAATACACGGATAAATCCTTGAACGTCCGCAGAAAGCAACACTCCTTTGCGTTCACGCATCTTTTGGAAAAACACCAATTCAACTTCACCACGTAAACTGGAGTTGGTAACAATAGCCTTAGCGTCGATTTCATCCAATTGAGAAGGGGTGATGGTTCCAGCCGTGCCTTTAACATAAAGGTTGCGCTGATCCACGTCCCTGGTTTTATATTCGAGGGTCATCAGCGTGGAAGACGGCGTATAGACAGGATAACAATCAATACCCGCCGCTTCAAACGCTTTAACCACATGATCATCCTCTTTGTTCAAGCGCGTAACCACAGCGGGTTTAGCACCCAATTGTTTTGAGGCATGAGCGGCATAGTTCATGCCTCCCCCATCCATATGCTTTATCCTGTCAGGGGTAATAATTGTGTCTTTGGTGTAGTTTCCACAAAAAACCACATCGTTTTGTTTTAAAGTAGTCATCCAGAACCTTTCTAGAATAGTTTAATCATGGCCGGAGCACCAACTGTGATGAGCCAATAGATTCCTGCAGCCAGTAATGCTGTGGACGGAATGGTGAACAACCATGCAGAAGCAATCTCACCTGCCACACCCCATCGCACTTTGCTGGGACGATCAGCGGCACCGACACCCATAATAGCAGTGGGATAACGATTGCAGCCGATAATTGTGCGGCAAATCCGTGAATTGGGCGTATTTTGTAAAACTTGGATCCCAATGTTCGAATGAGCTTCCATCCACCAACAGCGGTTCCTATCGAAATAACTGTTGAACTTATCAAAATTACCCAAAATGGGATCGTGAATGTTTTTGTAACACCAGTAATTAACATACCAAGGGCAATGATGCCCATCGTTTTTGGGGCGTCATTACTACCCATACCCAAGGCTGGTCCAAGGGCTGAGATAATCTGCAATTTCTTAAACACGCCATTAATTCGCGGCGTTGCTTTCCAAGGGTGACACAAACAAGGTGATTAGTATTTTTAGCAATCCTGCGATTTTTATCACCTGCAAACCTGAAGCAATAACAACACCACCAAGGATGCCGCCGATCAGCGCATGAGAAGAACTGCTGGGGATACCCAAAATCCAAGTCAATATATTCCAAACAATTGCGCTAATTAAGGCTGCAATCAAAACAATGATGTTAATATGCTCGGCTCCAACGATTTCATGTCCGATGGTATTGGCGACAGCGACTCCAAAGATAAACGGTCCGGAAAAAACTGCGATAGCTGTCATGGTTAGGGCTAACTGAGGGCGTATGGCTCTTGATGAGATCATTGTCGCAACAATATTCGCTGAATCATGAATACCATTTAGAAAACTAAAGCCCAGAGCGAGGATGATCAATACGATTAACAATGGAGGCATGATCGTTTCCCTTAGGTAGTCTTGACCACAATATCAGCCAGAACATTGGCGGCTTCGTCTCCGCGATCTGCAGCGTTACTCAAGTGACGATATACTTCGCGAAGCTTAAGCATTTTTACTAACTGTTTGGTGTCGTCCGTTTCAGTAAACATGTCAGCCACAGCTTCTCGGTATACATCTTCTATTTTATTTTCAAGTGCTTTGCAGCGCTGCGAATGTTCCAAAGTGACTGCTGGATGGTCTTGCAAACGATCCACGGCATTTAAAATTTCAAAAGTTGCGTCTCGTAAAAGAGAGCAGATGCGTACCATAAATTCAGTTGGTTCTACCTTAAGGATGACAATTTCAGTCATAGTGCTGTAGCCATAATCGAGGACGTCATCAATGGCGCGTGAAAGTGCAAAAATATCTTCACGATCAAAGGGAGTGATAAAGGTTTTGTTCAATTCACAAATAAGGATACGTCTGGCTTCATCCGCTTCCTTTTCTTTCATTGTGAGTTGGTCAGCGATCACCTGATTCGGTGTAGTCACATAAGACTTAAGCAACTCCATCCCTTCAAGGGTCAACTTAGCCTGTTCGTGGATCAGGTTTATAAACACATTGCGTCTTTTTTTGAATATTTTTACCATTTGATATCTACCTCCTGAAAAGTTTTATATTCTGGAAACACAACCCGTGGCCACTAGGGTTTCCATTCCAGACCGGATTTCTTCTTTTGACAATTTCGAATCAACTTCCAAAGTTCGATAAGAAAACTCGGGAAGAAATTTCGCGATTTTAGAAAAATCAATTTCTCCGCAACCAGGGGAGAGGTGATCCTCAATCCCTTGTACATCATGCAAATGAACGCCAACGACTCGTTCTCCAAAGCGGTTGAGCCATTCATCAAAATTGGTCATGCCTAACGCGGCATGAATCTGTAAATGAACAACATCAAATTGCCATCCCACCCAAGACTCAGTAAAAGTGGATAACAAGGTTTGAAGTTCTTCAAATATAGAGAGTTCGTAATAGTGAAGCCGGTTCTCTAGCCCCAGCATAATTCCGCTGTTTTTACTGAATTCAACCAACTCGGTGACACTTATTAGTAAAGATTCAAGGTGTGGTTTGCCTCTCTCAAGGCGATCCTTTATCAATTGGTGGCGAAACATTTCGTATCCTGCTGAGCCTTTTTTACTTTTGCGATATTCTTCACGGATCAGCTTTTCCAGCGAATGATCTCCCACCACTCTACCAGGGTGGATGACCACCAG
>WOUT01000073.1 GCA_009773005.1 Chloroflexota bacterium
CTTGTGGTTGGGATAGACTCATTATATTAAATTATTGGCCATTTGCAGAGGGTGTAATTAGGACTGATTTCATCCAGTCGTTTTTGCAGTGAAGTCATATTATTTTTTGATCCTAAACCTTCTCCTAAGAGGTAGTATTTTATATATTCAAATTGGTCGTAATCAGGGCCTATGATTAATCCGTTTTTATTAATTTGGAACAAGACATTCTCGATATAATCCTTTTCAAGTGTATTTTTGCTCATGTCGTTTCGCTGATAATTTATGCCAATAAATAAAAGGGGAGATATTGATATAAATATCAGTATACTTTTTAGTTTTATATCATTCAATTTGCTGCAAATCTCTTCAAAACCAATAGCTGTAAGAATGCTTAAAAAGAAGTAGGAAGGAATCAAATATACCCAAATATCATCGATATTGTAGGAGAAGGAAATTAATAGATTCCCTACGAAACCAAGGAGTATGAATGTTCTTAAAGGTTTTAATTTGGAAAGCAGAAAACCGATAAGTGGAAAAGGAATTAAGAATAAAAGTTCTCTCACGAAGTAAAAAACAAATTTTTTGATTTTTATTAAAACCTGACCAATTATAAGTTTTTGAAAAACTGCACCACCCGTCAACAAGAAAAATAAATCCTGTAGGTTGTTTACCTTTACTTCCAAGTAAGTTGTATCTGGAGAAATAGTTCTCCAATAAAGATAATAATATTGGCTCAACCCAATTAATATGAATAGTAACACGGCGATTATTTTTTTAGGATTAATGAATGCTTTATTATCAGTAACAATAACAACATAAACAATGGCTGGTAAAAAGGAAATCATAATGAGATGATTTCCGAACGAGATTGCATAAAAGAAACATCCGAAGTAAAAAAATCTATCCCTTTTTGTTATATTCCATTTTAATAAAAAGTATGTAACCAGAGAAACATAAAGAAGATTTAATGAATATACTTCTGCAATAATCGATTGATTCCAAACAGTTTTAGCAAAGCAGAAAGATAAAACTATTGAAAAAGAAATTAACGGTTTAACGCTTATTTGACGCATTGTCAAATATAGAATTACCGCTGCTCCTAAAGTAAAGAAAGAAGATAAGAGGTTTGCCTTGAAAGCAAGAGTTCCAAACGGAAAAATTGTAACAAAAAAATGATTAAGAATTAAATAATTTGGATATCCTGGTGCATGTGGTGTTCCCAAAACTTTTCCTAGAAATTGAAATTTTGCTACGTCTCCCATGTACCCTATTCCCGGCAATAATGTTTGGTAATAAACGAATCCGATAATGATAACAATCAGTACCAAAATAAATAGATCTACATGTGATTTTGTGGTTTGGGATCCTAAATTATTAACATTTGTTTTATTGATCAAAGCCTACTCCGGAAAATCAATATGTCGATTTACTTATTAAAATCACAAACAAGTTTTTGCCTTTTGATAACATTAGAATTATCGAAACCACGCGCTTGATATCCTCTTAAACGTCACTCCCATATCCTCCGGGATCACGCGCGTCTCCCCCGTGGTGGACATGAAGTTGGTGTCGCCGCCCCAGCGCGGCACGATGTGCACATGCACGTGTTCGGCGATGCCGGCGCCGGCAGCCACCCCCAGGTTAATACCCACATTGAACCCTTCGGGCTGGTAGACCTTGCGCAAGACGCCGATTGCCTCGTTAACCATCTCCATGATCTCGTGGCGGGTATCCACCAAAAGATCTTCAATGGAAGCGACATGCATGAAGGGGACGATCATCAGGTGTCCGCTGGTGTAAGGGTAGCGGTTCAGAATGGCAAAGGCAGCCAGCCCACGGTGAACGATCAAATTTTCATAACCATCCTGGATGGATGGATAACTGCAAAAGATACACTCGCCGGATTTTTCCGTGTCGGTTACATATTTCATGCGCCAGGGGGGTGTCGGTTACATATTTCATGCGCCAGGGGGACCAAAGGTTTTCCATATCCATTTCCTTTAATATTGGTTGTCTTATTCTACATGATTATTTGCAAGATATAAATGCTCACCAGTCCGCTCACTAGTCCGGTTTTTTTGTTGACATCCAAAAACAGGCAGGGTATCCTTTATACACTGATTATGAGGCAAACTTCTTTATTTCCGATCCAATCTCTGACAGTGAGCGATATTTCGCGCTATCTGCGTGAACTGATGGATAGCGACGAGATTCTGACCGACGTGTGGGTGCGGGGGGAGATCTCCAACCTGTCGCGTCCGTCCTCAGGGCATATCTATTTCACGCTCAAAGATCCCTCTTCGGCGTTGAAATGCGTGGTCTGGAAGATGAGCGCGGCGCGCCTGCCTCTGATGCTGCAAAGCGGGATGGCGGTCGAAGTACACGGCGCGATCAGTGTGTATGAACGGGATGGTCAGTATCAATTGTATGTGGACGCGGTGCGGTTGTCAGGTGAAGGAGCGCTCTACCAGGAATTTCTACGCCTGAAAGCGCGCCTGGAATCAGAAGGGTTGTTTGACTCTGAACGCAAACGCCCGCTGCCCGAGATTCCACAACGCATTGGCATTGTCACTTCTCCGACCGGCGCGGCGCTGCAGGATATTTTGAACACACTGCGCAGACGTTTCCCGTTAGCCAAGGTTGTTCTCTCCCCGGCGCCTGTGCAGGGGGATGAAGCGCCGACAGCGCTCGTGAAAGCGATCCAGCGTTTGAACGAACTTATGGATATTGATATCATCCTGGTGGCGCGCGGCGGGGGTTCACTGGAAGACCTGTGGGCTTTCAATGACGAGCGCGTGGTGCGGGCGATTGCGGCTTCGCGTGTGCCGGTCATCACGGGCATCGGTCATGAGACCGATTTCACCCTGTCCGATTTTGCGGCGGATCTGCGCGCGCCAACCCCCACCGCGGCCGCTGAAATGGCGACGCCGGATACCGCAGAATTATACGAAGGACTGAACGCGTTAACCTCCCGCTTGGGATACGCTTTTCAGGCAGTGGTTTCTGAGGCGCGGGCGCAATTATCCCAAAACATTCACCGCATCGAGCGCGTTTCGCCGCTTTGGCAGGTGCGCAATGACCGCCAGCGGTTGGATGAGCTGGTCAGCCGGGTGGAACTGGGACTGCAAAACGAATTCAAGATGCGCCGCAGCGAACTGCGTGGAGCGCAAAGCCGTCTGGGTTCGCTCAATCCGTTTGCTGTACTCAAACGAGGATACGCAATCGTTACGGATTCAGCCGGCGTCGTCATCAGCAGCGTCCGGCAGGCTCACAAAGAGGATATACTGGATGTTAAAGTGGCGGATGGAGTGATCCTGACGCAGGTTCTTTCGGAAGCTCGAGATGCAATCAACGGAGGCAGCCCCAATGACGAAAACGAATAAACCCTTATCTGAATTGACCTATGAACAGGCGTTCAGTGAACTCGATGCGATCGTTGAGGCGATGGAAAATGAACAGCAACCGCTTGATGAAGCCATGAAATTGTTTGAACGCGGGCAAATGCTGGCGCAGTACTGCGCAGCGCTGCTAGATAACGCTGAATTGCGCATCAAAGAGTTGAACGCGGTCAAGCCATCAATAGAAAGGGACGATTAGAAAATGTTATGGCTGGTAAAGTACCCTGAATTGATCGCGTGTCTCACTGCCTGGCTGGTTTCTTCGATCTTGAAGATCCCCGTCTTCTTTTTTATGCACCGCAAGTTTAAGGTCTCATTGGCGTTCGGTACGGGCGGGATGCCCAGTTCACATGCCGCCACCATGACCGCCACAACGCTGGCTATCGGTCTCTTCAGCGGGTTCGATCACCCGGCTTTTGCTATTGCGGTGGCGATCTCGATGATCGTGATCTACGATGCGGCCGGGGTGCGCCGCGAGGCAGGTTTTCACGCTGAAGCGCTGAACAGGTTGATCGATGAGTTTTTTGTTATCACAAAAACGTCATTGGTCGACCAGAAGAAGTTGAAAGAGATGCTGGGGCACACGCCTATCGAAGTTGTGGGCGGGGTGTTTACCGGGTTGGCAACTACCTTGATCTTGTGGTTGGTCTGGCCGAAGTAAAACAAAAGAGTCGAGTACCGAAAGTTGAGAATCATGTGTAGTAATTAGTAATTGGTGAATAATAATTAGTAAACCGGATTTTTTTCACGCCTGATAACTAATCACTAATCTCAAATATCGATTCTTGGGTAACCAGTTTTGTTTTCGTGCTTCATTGATCTAAAGTATTAAAATCCCAAATCCTTCATATTCTGTTCCACGCTGCGAGCATTGCTCTTGGGCAGCAGTTCACCCCAGAATTTCTGGTCATAGCGGCGTGAACGAACCAGGATGGGCATGGGCACTCCCCAGCCCAGCAGCAGCACTTCCTCTTTGGGCTGCAGGCGCGCCAGCATTCCGCGCAGGGCGTCGCGCCCGGCCAGGCCAGAGAGCACGGCAGCGATGTCGTTCTCGTCGCCCAGCCAGCCGGAGACGCGCGTGCCAAGCTGTGACATGACCTCGTCATAGATCTGCGAGGGGCGCTGGTCAATGATCAGCAGGGTGACATAATACTTGCGCATTTCGCGTGCGATGGTGCTGAACGAGGTCTGCGAAGCCATTTCGCGGTTGAGCAGCTTGTGGGCTTCTTCCACGGCGATTACCAACGGACGCGGTTCAGTTTTGCCGTGACTGCGAAACTCGTTGGTCAAATCCTCCCAGGCTTCACGGATCTTGCGGGTCAGCAGGTTCGAAACCAGCAGGTAATCCAGGTCAGATTCGTAATCACCAAAAGAGAGGATGACATGCTGACCGGCTTTGAGAGCATCAATGATGTTTTTCAGCGGGTCAGAGGTGGTGCGGTTTTCTGTTCCGCGAGTAACAATATATGGACGGTTGAACACGCGGGTCAGCTTGCTTCGCAAGCCTTCGGCTGCCGCCACGTTGACTCCTGAGTGATTCGCCCAAAACGCCACGCTATCCGGCGCAGGCGCTTTTTTGCCATCTTCATCTTCAACAACCGATCCAACGGTCATGCGTTTGAATTCGGCGAACCAAGTGGCTGGGCTAAAGGAATGGATCAAGGCGTCCAGCGTGGTCGGGGTAGTGTCACGCAGGTTCAACTCACGCGAAAGCAGCTCAATATCTTCAGGTTGAATATCCGATTCGTTGATCTCGAGGTGAAAATCTGGCGTTTTGCCGCGAATGGTGCTGGCTCGCCCCAAACCAACCACTCGCACGCGTGCCGGGAATTTTGTGCGCAAGCCGATCACGGACATGCCTGTATCCGATGCAGTGTCGTCAAAGCCGTACTCGTTGTGCATATCAAACACCAGCACGGAGGTGGCGTTATGCTCTATCAAGCCAGCCAGGATGATGCGCGTTAGAAAAGATTTCCCCGACCCGGTGGCTCCAAAGATGCCCGCACTGCGCTGGACGAATTTATCCAGGTTGATGCAGACCGGGTGATCCTGCTCGCGCGTCTTGCCGATCACGAAGTTGCCTTTTTCACCGGGTTCGCCGAAGATCTCAGCCACGTCGGCGGCAGATGCCATGCGTGTAATCGAGTGATGGGTGGGCACGGTCTTGATCGGCAGTGGGTGGGGAGCGTTCTCGTTCTGGTGGGTCTTCGCCCATTCTTCATAATCAGGTGAACCCAGCTCCGGTCCGCGCTCCAACATCAGAGCTGGCAGAACCTCCAGATTAGTGAAAAGGGTCTGCTCGGTGAGCAGGCGAGAGACAGTCGCGGATAAGCGGCTGGCGCCCGGCAGTTCTGCGTAACGGGGGTCTGCGGCGCCAAGCTGCAGGTCGGTCACCAGCCCATAAAACTGCCAGTTACCGCTCTCCAGCACCACAAAACCGCCTTCCTGCACCTGGTGAGCCGGCACGGTGAGGCGGACGAACAAGTTGGCTTTAAGACCGCCGCCGATCACATAACCGATGGGCTGGTTGGCGGGGTCGTCTGATCTCAGGTCATTCAGGATGGTCAAAGGGGTCATCGGAAACTCTCTTTCAAATCCTACAGGATCTCGGAAACAGCGCTCAGTACATCCATCAATTGGGGATAATCGTCTTTTAAGAGTGCGATGATTTCACGCACACTGTTTTCAACGTCCAGATCGGTCATCAGTTTCTTATGAACATAATGTATTTGTCTCAAATGCGCGGTCAGCAGGTCAGCGGTTGGCAATTCTTCGTTGCGCACCAGCGATCGGAAATAACCGAATTTTCCATTTGACGTAAAAGCGGCGATCTCTGCATCATTACAAAGAAAGATCTGATCCAGTGAAAGAGGCGGGCGCGGTGCTCGGGTTTGTGAGATTGTGTGCTCTTTCTCCCAGCCAATGAAGGCAACACTTATTTCCATCGGCATATTGCGGTTCACGCGGTTGTCTTCGATGATTTCTTCAGAAATATCCGGTGCAGTGACCAACTGGCGCACCAGTCCGTCATCGTCAATGTGGATCTCTTGCACCAGCCCGAAGAGTTGGCTGCCGTCGTCCAACGGAATGCGCACCATCTGTCCGAAAGTTGGAGCGTCTTGCTGCGATACCCGGCATCCAATGACACAGCCGGCGGTGTTGGCTCTGAGTAAACGCCCGATTGCGATTGATGTCATATTATTTCCTCATTCGTCCCTGGTGTTGTTTATTGGATTGCTTGTTTGAGTTTAAGCTGGGTGGAAAGCCGCGTTTGATTAATTCGGTTTCGATCATGGTGGTAATTTGCTGACGGTCGTCCATCTTGACGACGGCGATCTCGTGCGCCCGGATGAGCGGATAAGGGTAGGGGCGCGAACCCGCTTGGCGAGATTGCTCCACCAACACTGATTGCAAGGTTTCCAAAGAAGTGGGGTTCTCGATCACCCATAAAGGAACCTCAACCCGCGCCAGCGTGGACTTATTCGCTGAGCCGACATTGAGGTAAAAGAAATGTAGCGCCTTGCGTCCTTTAAAAGACGTAGCTGAACTTGATTGCAACCGAAAAACCGCCGAGCGTTCTCCGGGGTTCAGAATATTTTCAAACAGACTGAGATCAGTGATTCCGCCAAAGGGTCTGGCATGTGGATCGCTGTTTATTTGGTCGTGCGGGGTCATCAATTCCAGCAGCCTCACCACCAGGTCAGCCCGCGGACGGTCTACATAGCCGGCGGTTATGCCGTTATTCAGCGCCAGGTCATCCAATGCTGACAGGTAGCGCTTGAACTCTGGTTCAAACTGCGGGTCCTGGCGCGGTTCGTGGTAGAGTTCAAGGGGTCCGTCCGTCAGGGTGACTATGGGGGCGGTTTCCGTTTCTGCCAGCTTGGCAAGGATCTCTCGTTCTTTTACATCGCGCAGCAGGGCGATCAGGTCTTCCGACGCCAAACCGATTTGTGACTGAAGTGTCTCATCATGGAGCAGATCAGAAAACACCTTGATCCCCGGCGTTTCTCCGCTGCCCGGACGCATGCGGAAGACACCCACGTTGACCAGCCCGAATAGCGCCGAACCGTGCGGGTCCGGGTTGATCTGCGAGCCATCAGCCGCCAGGATGGTGCAGGCCGGAGCGGGCAGAACTGAGGGGTGATGCGACGCGAGCAGTTCAGTCACGGGCGCCGCGCAGCGCAAGCCCTTGTTCTTTGTAGCGGCTTCTTCCACCGTTTTTTGCAGCGTGATCAGATCCGCATCATGTTGTTGGAGTAATTCCCGGCAGGCTTGCAGTTTGTGCGCTAATTCGGACTTCCGTGCAACCGCGGTTTCTCCCAGTAATCGGATTTGTGGTTGAAGTGTGAGGAAATTGACTGGCATGAATCGGA
>WOUT01000074.1 GCA_009773005.1 Chloroflexota bacterium
ATGCTTTTCGGAGCGTTCATGTCGCTCGGCGGCAAAAAAATGCGCTTCCTAGCAGCCAAGCCAAACGCAATAGATTTGGAGTTGATCATAAAGCTTGTTCAAGAAGGAAAAGTTAGACCTGTCATTGATAGGCGTTACCCTCTTCATCAAACTGCTGAAGCCATGCAGTATCTCAGCCAAGGTCATGCACATGGGAAAGTTGTCATAAATGTTGTTCAAGCATAACGAGTTCCTATGATGTGTTGGAAACACACGATTTCATTTCTGACTGCAGCGTTTTCAGTGCATATTAAATACATAAAATTCACCCCGGCTTGAAAAAGCCTGGGTGGTTCCAAATAACCTTGGTTTATCCAGCTCTCATCACCGGTCTAAATTTATACCCTTACATGCGGCTCGGACTGTATTGATGAGGTGCAAGTGATTATCTAATTATTAGTCAGCTCTGGGCGCTAATTAGTCGCGATGATACCGAATGAAAATCACCTGGAAATGCACGATCGCCATAAGACATCTATGGCCATACATCGGATGATCAATGATGTCAGCACTGATGGTTGCGAAATCCCTCTCAAAGATCATCGCCGCTGCCTGTAGTTGGTCAATCAAAATGGCTAGCGAAACCCGGGTTCACTTGGCTGCGCTGGCTGAATTGTAATCTTCCACCAGTGAGGTTGCCCTAATTACCACAGCCGGATGGAATCGTAATATCAAGTGAGCCATCCTCCACAGGGATATAATTGTGCGCAGTAGAAACATCTGTAAACAGATTGGAGTCAAGCCCCTGATAATCTGTTTTGGTTCGACCTTGTGCTTCAAAGAGCGTAATAAAACCGCCAGCACGAGCCACATATACAAATGCACTAATCAACTCATCATTTTCGACCATATTTTCGCTGGTCAGCTCATATTTGTCGGCAATAAATCCATTGACTTCAACTCCACTTACCGCAAGGCGTGCCTGCCCAATGAGCTCTTCCTGAAGCTTGGGCATTCCTTCAGATGCGCTTTGACCCTCTGCGCTTGAAGCAGGAAATGGGTAACAAGTTCCTTGAAATACACTATATCCCTCATCGTCGATAAGAACAGTTTCCGCTGACCCTTCGCCTCCGGTTACTACCACTAAAAAGCGATGAGTACTTTGCGGTAGAGTTTGGGTCTCCTCTGTCATGGATAGTGACACTTCTTTCGCGGCTTTAGTTGTGTCCACACCAGAAAATTTCGTCGTCGAATTAAATGTATATGCCGACGCGCTGGATGTGATATACAACGCAGGGCTTGTCAGGTCAATCGTTTCAGGTCCTGCGGGACCGTCCACCCCGCCTGCCTCTTGAGATGGAATTGAAGTGGCGGTGGATTCCGTTTGTTCTCCTTCCAAAGTCGCTTCTTGTTCAACTTTCGGTGGCTGCGTAATGTTTCCCGTGTTGCAAGCCTGGATTGTTGTGAGAATGATCACCAGTGCGATAAGAGTCGAGTATTTAATTCTCATTTCTTCCTTCTTCTTAACCTATATTGGCGGAAGCGATCTAATATGAAGAAAGTTAGAAAGTACTGAATTGGAAGGATCTTTTAATACACACAGCCTTCTGAAGCTTTCATTGAACTGCTGGCTGCACCGGCTGCATTGTATGCTTCCACCCTGTAGGTGTGGGATTGGTAATTGGGAGAGGTGTCATCGTAGGATGTCGCGCCTGACCCAAGTGTTGCAATCAAGGCTCCGTCGCGGTAGACCTTGTAACCATTTTCATTAGCAACGTCCTTCCAGCTCAAATGGACGATATATATGCTGCCATTGCAGGTTTGGTTGCTCACATTCAGCACTGGAGAAGATGGAACAGCAGATGTGGGAATCGGGCTCGGTGTCGGTGTCGGCAACGCGGGTGCCTTGACAACGATCACATTGTCCAGAGTACCTGAGGTTGTCCCGGTTGAACCCGAAACCCAGCAATGGCTTTTTGAACCGGGAAGCAGAATCCACCACCAGCGAGGTTCGTTCTGATTGCGCCCATCAATCTGGACGGTTTGTCCCTGGGAAAGAGTAAATACAACTCCATAAGCAGTACCAGGTCCGTTCCGACAGAAAACATCCTTGGAAACCTTGAATGTAGGGGTTGAGACAGAAGGAGTGGGCGTGGGAGTGTAGGTTGGGGTGGCCACGATACCACTCTCATCTTGGAGCGATGGTGGGGAAAGTGGGGTGGATGTTGGACCGTCAGGTGTGGGATTCGGCTGCTCATCTGCAGGACCGGAGGACATGGATGCCGAACAAGACACCTGACCTCCTTCTGGAAAATCCTGTCCGAAGGCGAAATTCAGGAAATAGCTTCGACCACCAGCCGGGTAGAAGCGCAGGACTCGCAGATCACCCATATACGGTGACCTGTCGGCGCTTTTACCAGTGTCATCTGTTATCCATATTCCCACGTCCGGTGCGGGGCAGGTGAGCACAATGCTAACCAGGTGGTCAGGGGGGAACCAGTCCGGGCACTTGCCCGCCAGGCAGAGAGGAATGGGCAGGGTACGCAATTGCCCCGCACGCCCACCAATTCTTATGTCGGCGAGGAGGCCGTCTGGTAACAAAGAAAATTCGTCGCTTCCGTCACAGTGATCGCCAAGTCCGTCGCGATCAACATCTTGTTGATAGTAGTTTACAACCAAGGGGCAGTTGTCGGAGACATCGGCAATGAGGTCGCCGTCAGTGTCCGCCTGGTCGGGGTTGGACACGTCAGGGCTGTTGTCGCAGTAGTCTCCTATGCCATCACCGTCGCGGTCTGCCTGGTCGAGGTTGGCTAAGAGCGGGCAATTGTCGGTTGCGTCAGGAATACCGTCGGTATCGTCGCTTGCGTCGCAGGCATCGCCGAATCCATCCCAATCGTTATCGCGTTGATTGCTATTGGCTACCCCCGGGCAGTTATCACGGTAATCGAGCACTCCGTCCCCGTCTTCGTCATCACAGATATCCCCGATGCCGTCGCCGTCCCTATCCAACTGTTCTGGATTGACCACGAACTGACAATTGTCAGTTGGATTGAGAATGCCATCATTGTCGTTGTCGTTGTCACAGGCGTCACCCATGCCGTCGCGATCAGTATCCAGCTGGCCCGGGTTGGCCATGAACTGGCAGTTATCGCGGCTATCGGGGATGTAATCCAAATCGTCGTCGGTATCTGTCGCGTCGTCTGTGCCATCGCAGTCATTGTCGCCTTCCCCCAATTCGACGGCGGCATAGGCGTTTTGCACCTGGCAGGCGTCGAGGGGAGTAAAGCCGTTGGTTCCTGAAGAACCCCAGCTATCGGCGAGCCTCACACTGGCATTGCGGGCATCGATAAATTGGGCACTGCTGCCCAATCGAGTCATGGTGGCATAAAACAATGCCCCCATCTTGCCGGTACCGATTCCGGTGATGGTCCGACCGTTGAAAGCACCCCCAACAGCGATCAGGTAGGCAGCCTTGTTTGTGATGCCGCTGTTTGTGTGGACTCCGCCGTTGTCTTCGGCAGTCATGGATATATTTGACATACGGTCTGGGTCGAGAAAAACAGGTGGATTGCTCATGTCACGGAAAGCAACGCCACCACCGCCAATACGACCTTCGCCGACGCTCCAGTTGCCGTCCACCAGAGCCCCCATTACATCAGCGTAACTCTCGTTTAGCGCGCCGGACTGGTTGGCATACACCAACCCAGACGTGGAGTTGATCACACCGTGTGTGAACTCGTGCGTTACTACGTCCTGCCCCACCCAGCCAACTTTGAAGACAGCCAGGTTGCAGATAGAGATCCAGTGGGCATTATCCACACCCCCACGTATGAAGACTTCGAGCTGAGAGTCGTCGTTGTCGTAGGAGTGACGTCCAAAAGTGTCGTGGAAAAACTGGTAAGTGTTGCGGGCATACCACCAGATAGCCGCCGCTTCGGGGTGGGAAAGCCACCTCCTTTCCAGACCGGATTCATCACCGATATGGTCGCCTGAGAAGAGGTAGCAGTCCAAATACCCACCGCCAAGGGCGTCGAATTCCTCGAAGTCATAATCCGTCAACCCGGCGCCATCCTGCGTCAGAGGGTATTTGAAGACCACCAGACCGGATTGGGCATCCACAAAAAACTGCCATGGAGCTGGGTCGCTGATGGTGACCCTCCAAACCAGGTATGCTTCGGGTGGAGCATCCGCGAGCAGGCTTGGGTCAAATATCATGAGCGTGGTTGTGCCAGCCACTAGCGCGTTGGGTAAACCCAGATCAGTGACAGCGCTCTCCTCCGCCTGGGGTATTGAGAGAAATGCCGTGGTATCTAAGGCCAGGTCTCCATTGAGCAAAGCGCCCACCGTGGAGTAGATGCGATCTCCAGCCAACGTTACCACGATATCGCTGCCAAAGACCTCGATGCCTTTGTAAGTCTGATAGAAAACAACATCTGTCTCACTCTCCGCCTCGCTAACACGGCGCACTGCAAGTCCCAGGTCTGGATTTGAGATACGATAGAGATCCTGATAGGTATTCAGGAAGTTACGGGCGCGCTCAACAACATTTGTGCCTTCCGCGCGGAAACTGCCAGAGATAAAGCGGGGGAAACCGTTCTGAAAGTATAGGTCAGGCGGAGTCTCAGATACGGATTCAAGTTGGCGCAATGCAACTACCTGAGGGTCTAAGACTTCTTCGACCGTTGGAGTTGCGCTTTTTTCTGCAAGGGGGAAATTACAGGCTGAAAGGAGTATCAGCAGGCTGATTAATGCAAACTTTAAGCCAAGGTGAGAACGGAACATAATCTTATCTCCTATTGCTAATGCATTATCTTTCGTCGGGATCAATGATTGGCTTGTTGAAAACGAAAGCAAATCCTGGAGCCGAATTACTTACTGAGGAAAAACTTAACTCAGATCAAAATTTTCAAACCTCTTTTTTATATGTTGATGTTCCAATTATGGTGAGGTATCGGTGCCTGTTGCGATCACCGAGAGGTGCCACCAGCAATCGTTGTTTTATTTCCACACGTTGTTTTTGCTTTCCCTTCTCGATGGAACTGAGACAATTTTTTGGATTTATCCACTTGGTGAATCAACCAATATAGATAAATATTATCATAATAAACAGTATATCACTGAAAGGTCTTGAGAGTTACAGCAAAAATAGCGCACGATACAATCTGAGAGAGTTACGACTGCGGCGTGGCGATTTGGATAGAGGAGAGGATATTGTTTTGAAAGTAAAATAATACGCCTCAGCCCAGAGCTGAAGTCAAATATTATTAAAAAATTATAGCCGGTTACATTCAATCACAGACCCATAGAACGTGTGTTAAAACTGGCAGCGTTCTGAAAAGCCAGTGATGTTACTTCATTTAATTGGCTGTATCTCCATCTCTCAGCCGGAGAGAGGCGACTTTACTGGTTACCAGAGATGTCACTTCTTGGGAGCAAATTCAGTGAACTTTTCCGGACCAATCGGGGCGCTCTGTAATTGCACATAAAACATTGAAATCCCTCTATTCAATATGCCAATTTCCAATCCAGCGTCTTCAACATCTAAATTGACCTAGCCCATTTCAAGCTCGAACCGCAGGTCTGTACTTGCGAGCGAAGCAAGTGCTGTGCATACACTTACATTCGACTCGGTCCGCGCCGGGGGGTTGAGAGTAATCATCTAACGGTTTGCATTCGCGAAGCATGGAGGTGGGCAGGCTTGAACTCTGCCTGAGAGCAGGAAAAACCCGAAGCCACGCGTGCGCGAAATGCTCGAAAAAGCAGCCCGCGCAGACTCCCACACATCCACTGCACGTTTTGGGCTGCCTTTGAATATGATAT
>WOUT01000075.1 GCA_009773005.1 Chloroflexota bacterium
ATCCACCGCTGCGGTATCGCGGATCAGACGGTCATAAGAGATGACTTTTACGCCTGCCTCACGAGCCGCTTCGGCAGCCGCGGCTGCAGCAGTTCCGTCTTGCGGGCAAATGATGAGTACTTTAATGCCCTTGGTGATCAGGGCTTCAACATTTGCCTTCTCTTTGGCGGAATCACCCTGGCTGAACAGGATTTCTACATCATAGCCAGCCGCTGAAAGCGCGTCTCTGAAGCGGGCTTCGTCCTGGATCCAGCGCGGTTCATCCTTCGTCGGTAATACAATACCGACAGCCAGTTTTGTTCCTTCTTCAATGGGTTTTGGTTTGCACGCAGAAACAACTGCTGCGAACACAAACATAACAGCCAACAGAATATAGAGTGTTCTCTTCTTGGACATACACTTACCTCCTTTAGGATTTTGAATTACATATGGATTCAGGCAACGATACGCTAGATTTTATGTCAAAAAACCTCCTTATTCCTTTACTAGGATACAAGCGTACTATATAATTATATGAAGTAGACATCATGCATTTCAACCCTTGCCCTCCCCCAATTCTTATTAAGGAATATCCCTTATGTTGTATTAGGGGGTTTCCCCGATGTTTTTTCCTGATACCATGCAACCTGTAAAAACATTGATAGCTGATGATCATGCACTAGTTCGAGCCGGTCTGCGAGATGCGCTGAACAACTTGCCCGACCTCGAAATTGTAGGGGAAGTGAGCAACGGACCTGAACTAATGAGCGCTTTAGATAATCTGCATCCAGGCTTGTTGGTCATGGATGTCAATATGCCTGAGTTTGAACCGGTCGCGGCGGTCAAACGTATTCTTGCCCGACAACCCGAATTAAAAATTTTAGTGGTTAGCGCCTATGACGACGATAGCTACGTGACAGGGTTACTCTCGGCAGGCGTGAGGGGTTACCACCTCAAAGATCAGCCTCTTTCTGATTTGCAACTGGCTGTACGGAGAATCCTCGACAACGGACGTTGGATATCAGATCCATTGGTGAATCGTTTGGTTCAACACCATACCGCTGAAAGCTCGAAAGCCCTCGAACTTACACGGCGCCAACGCGAGTTTTTGTACTTACTGACGCAGGGATATAACAACCATAAGATCGCTACCTTGACCGACCTTAGTATCAAGACGGTGGAGAACCATCTCACCGCACTATACCGCGCAATTTGTGTTGAAAGCCGCCTTGAAGCCAACAAATTCGCAAACGAGCATCCCGAGTTATTATCTCCTCCGGGGTTGGCTACGGCGCACCCTCTTAAAAAAGGCGATTCTCAATACGACGGATCTATCACAATTCTCCTGGTAGATGATAACCGGCGCTATCGCGCTCAACTTGGAAAACTGCTCAACAGGGCTTATCCTTCAATATCAGTTCACGAAGCCGAAGATCCTGCTGATGCCTATCGGCTTGCCGAACAGATGAAACCAAATCTGGCGTTTGTAGATGTGGTGTTGATGGAGGAAGACGGTATTCAGTGTACCCGCCGCATAAAAGCTATATCACCAGCAACAAGGGTTATTTTGATCAGCGCTTATCCTGACCGCGAGTTTCGTCGCATCGGAATGAACGCAGGTGCGATCGCCTTCCTCGACAAGAAAGACATTGACGCAGCAACGGTTCGGCATGTGATTGAGGACGCCATGACCAGTTGATCAAGCGCTGATAGTAGGGTATGGGCTCGGAATTTCGATGTGCAATTCCATACCGCCAGCAGTGAGCGAATTCATATTCATTTTTCCCCCAAGCAGCGTAACCCTTTCGCTAATGCCAACCAAACCAAAATGTTTCTCTTCTAACAAGATAGCCAAGTCGACTGGCGTTGTCAACCCTTGACCATTGTCCATCAAACGAACTTCCAGACTGGCGTTGGGTTTGCGCAGGAGCGTCAGTTTGACCCTTGTTGCATTGGCGTGTTTTCGTACGTTGCTTAACCCTTCCTGGAGGATACGGAAAACAGAAAGTTCAATCGTTTCTGGCAAACGGCCCAGATCTGGATCAACGTTAAGTTCAACATCGATACCGGTATGTTTTGACCATTGATGAGTTAATGACGGAATTGCTGCCGAAAGACCATGGCTATCCAGTGTGGGAGGGCGCAAGTCGGAGCATGTCTGGCGCAGACTGCTGACCACTTGCCGGATGCCATTGCGAATATCAGTTAATTCATTTCGCAAAGGCTCCACGCTGGTCTCTCCTTCAACATCTTCCAGTTGATAAGTGTAACTGAGCAAGTCCTGGATCACCTGGTCATGCAGATCCCGTGCCAGCGATTTACGTTCGGCTTCCCGCTCGGTCATCAATCTTCGGGTAGCTTCCTGTAAAGCCAGATTCAACCGGTCAAGCGCTTCCACCTGATCACGCAAACGTTCGATCAGTTGACGGTTGAGCGAATCTTGCGCTTTAAGACTTTGGCGTAAGGCTTGCTGGGCGCGCCGCAGCTCCTCGGTTTGTAGTTGAGCGGCGTGATAGCTTTCAAAAGCCCAAATGACCGGGGTTACCTGATCTTTCCGATTTGAGCCGACGATCAATTCCACGATCTCACGCGGAGTGATCTTGGAGGTTTGCCGGAGCGCTATCTGGTGGCCTTGGAATAAAACCAGGATACGGTCTGTGATAGCAAAAATCTGCTTTAGATCGTCGCTGCTGATAATGACTGATACATCCAGGGCAGAAAGTTCTTTTATGCGCGCCATTAATTTCTGCTGCCTTTCAAAACTCAAAGCCGCCAAAACATCGTCTAAAAGCAGCATTTTACAAGGACGACAGAAAGCTCTGACCAGGGAAACAATTTGCCTTATTTCGTTCGAAAGATTTGCGGGGTGTTCGTTAACTACATCTGGTGGCACGTTGAAATCTTCAAACAGCTTTCGTGCGATTTCAACCATTTGACCGGTTTTAGGCCATATTTTAAAGCCATTTGATATTTCGCGCCCCAGGAATACATTGTGAAGCACATCCAGATTGTCTGCCAATTGGGGTGTTTGGTGAACCGTCTCGATACCAAGCCGCTGGGCTTGAGAGGTTGTCCGGGGGGCGATGCGCTTTCCTTCAAGAAATATATCTCCACTTGTGGGGGTGTATATCCCGCTCAATACCCTGAACAACGTGGATTTTCCGGCGCCGCGCTGTCCCACCACACCCAGCACTTCACCCGGCTCTATTTCAAAAGTTACACCTGCCAACGCATCAACCGCCCCAAAAGATTTGGACAGGTTATCGATCGTCAGGAGTTTACCGCTGTTGGGTACCATACATATTTCTACCCTATATTATCACATGTTTTTACATAGCGCCCAGCCTGCCTTGAGGTTGAGTGAGTTCTTATTGCATTCAATGGAACGCAATTGCATCCAAATTGCATCATGAATGATATTATTAATTAGTAAGTTTGAACATCCCGCTAAAAAACATATGCGTTCACTAAAAAGGACAGAATAATATGGAGCAAGATCAATACCTGGTTACAATATTTTTTCGCCATGACCAATCAAAAAACCTGGATGAAATCCAGAATTACCTGAAGGAGTCTGGTTTTTGGAAGGAGTTTCCGCCAGAGGGTATTGAGATTGTATCCTGGTATGTGATGATGGGTATTGGGCATGTGGTGACAATTAAAGTGCCTTCATCCAGGCTCCGGGAAGTCAATATCGCCATTGAAAAGAGGGCATGGCCCGCTTTTCGAACTGAGATCTACCCAACCTATGATTTTATTGAGTTTCAACAGCAGTTTAGAGACGCGTGTTGAAATAAATCATCTTTGATTCACCTACTAATTAGGAGCCAAAACGTCCGGACATCCGTTTTTTAATACAAAAAGACTCCCGCGAGGGAGTCTCAATTTGTAGACTTTTGTCTATCTGGTTGGTTCGTCCATCATCGGTTCATTTTTCTTTTGGCGATAGACGATGCGGCCGCGAGTGAGATCATAAGGGCTCATCTCAACTTTCACATGGTCGCCGAGCAGAATTCGGATGTAATACCTGCGCATTCGACCGGAAAGATAAGCGAGCACAACATGGCCATTCTCGAGCTTCACGCGGAACTGGGTTCCGGGCAGGGCTTCGATGATCTCGCCTTCAACCTGGATCTTATCTTCTTCTTTGGCCATAATTCTCCTGACCAGCCGACCGGGGTAAAAAAACTATTACCGATCTGCTAAATTATTCACCCACCTTTGTGAACAGGCGGCGTTTGATGCGGCGGATGGCTTTCTTCTTTTCCACACGGCGAAGTTCGCTTTTAGAAACAAACCAGCGCTTTCGGCGGATGGTGCTGAGAACACCGCTTTTCACTACTTTTTTGCGGAAGCGTTTCAGCAGTGAATCCTGTGATTCATTTGGACGTAAAACAACTGAAGCCATTGGTTTCTCACCTCCCCTCGCCAGGGAATTAAAATAAAAATCAGTTGCACTACCTTGCGCAGCCGATTTCAGAATTATCAGGAATCTTTTTAGGAGATCCAATCAACCAGGATTTTCACCTCTTTCTGAATTATCTTACAACGGCATTACGCAACTTTAAGCTCATACATTATAACTTGATAGTATGAGTACTGTCAATCTGCCGCCCTGCCCAATTGTCAACCAATTGTGTCGATCAACTCTTCACCGTCCACTGGGCGCTGTGTTTGACGAGAAATAATGTTACTTATTGTATACTCCCCAGGCTAAACCTTCTTGTTGGGCAACATAATCCTCCGAGAAATACCAAGCCATGTCTTCACGCCCTTTTAAATGGTAACTAAAAAAGGCAACCATGAAATGTGTCATGGGAAGAACCTCAAAGAAAACCATTTCGTGGGATTGACCAATAAATGATATTAAGGTTTTGTCAGGTGAGCCCAGATGTTCAAAGATTAGCGTGTTTTCCTTGTAGAGTTCATCTTTTGTGCCGGAGAGGATTAAAACCGGCACAGTAACCGGCGCGAGTCCCTTTTCACCAAACAGCCACCACCCTTCTCCAGACATGGGCATCACAGCGCGGATCCGCTCATCCGTCATTGCTTGCCACAATCCATCCTTATTGGAGGTAATGGCTTCCCCTGCATGCGCGGAAAACTCATCCCACGCGAGGGACGGAGCGCAATCGAACGCGGATAATCCGCTTGACACGAGCGCCTCAGTCGTCGCATCAGGGGTTGGGCATTGAGCCAGATAGTATTCGGGGTCAATGCGAGCCCCGCTAAGTGCATATGTGTTGTAACCGTCGAATGAGTATCCAGTGACGCCCGCATGTTCGGCGTCGATAACAGACTCCAACCCTTCAGGGGGATGAGCCGCAATCTGGTCTAACGCGAACAGGATGTCAAGGGGTTGATCGATCGCCTCTTCGTTCATCTTGCGATAAGTGTCGATTCCATCCACGCTAGCCCATGTGAAACCATAGCTGACCAGGTAAGGAGCAAACAAATTTGCTACTTTGGTTGATGATAGGATCAATGGGTAAGGCGCACCACTGAGATCAACCTTAGCGCCAAGCGATGGTCTGTTGCTGGTTTTATCTGCAGGTTTGAAAGCTGGGTACCAGACGGTAACGCCAACCAAGCGGTTCTCCCGGTCAGCATCTGTGAATGAAAGCTCAAGCTTACTCACATGCTGAGGACCTTTTACCGCAAAAAACAAGGGTTCTTGCTCTGAAATAACCTGCGTTATTGTTGGTGTTGCCGGTGGCGCCGTGGCTGTCGCAAGAGGCATCGATTCCGTTGTTTCCGTCGATTGTGGTGAGGTTGCGCCAGGGATACA
>WOUT01000017.1 GCA_009773005.1 Chloroflexota bacterium
CGAACAACTGACTGAGCCACTGTCTGAAGAAACCGGAGCTTCCATTAAGATAGAAATAGGTACTGTATCAGATGAACAGGCCGACTCGCTTAAGATTGACCCGAACTCATTTCCATTGATCGAATGATGTAAAAAAGCGACTTAAGGATTTTCATTAGGTTATAGTCAAATCTTCTGTTATATAGTCAAATCTTCTGTTCTTTCTATAGTACATTCTTGACAAAAGGCATATACTTAAATTGTTGAACATAATCACTGTGTCCGGTTCTCTATTCGTTTCGATTCGTTTTTATTAACGAATACCTGGCTCAAATATTTGCATATTTTATGTAAACACTTTATACTTTTCTCGTTTCTCGTTTCTCGTTTCTCGTTTCTCGTTTCTGGATTATCTGTAATCAGGAGTAACTCATGCTTCCAATCGGTGATGACAACTCGCAACGCAGGCTCATTCCTGTGGTTACCTGGGGGTTGGTCGCAATTAATTTGGTCGTCTTCCTTTTAGAGCTCGCGGGCGGTGATTCATTCATAATGACCTGGTCATTCATCCCGGCGCGTTTCATCACTAACCCCGCTGCGGATTTCATCACCCTGTTCACCGCCATGTTCATGCACGCCGGGTGGATGCACCTAGGCGGTAACATGCTCTATTTGCTGATCTTCGGCGATAATGTTGAAGACCGCTTTGGGCATTTCAAATTCCTGGTGTTCTATATCCTAGCGGGTCTGGTAGCCTCCTTCGCCCAATTTGCCGTGTCCATGTTTTCTGATATCCCCAACCTTGGCGCTTCTGGCGCCATTGCGGGCGTGCTGGCGGCTTATCTTCTACTATTCCCAAAAGGACGGGTGCGCGTGCTTGTTATGCGCTGGATTGTCTATATGCCTGCCATCATCGTTATCGGAGCTTGGATCCTGCTCCAACTGGTGAGTGGAATAGGTTCAATCTCCAGCGCAGCAGACACAGGCGGCGTGGCGTATATGGCGCACATCGGCGGGTTTGTGGCAGGGCTGGTTCTGACCCTTTTCTTTCGAGGCCGGGCGCGTCAAACTTTGTATTAATATCAACAGGAGAAGTTTATGGCCTATAACCAGACCCTGGCAGAACGGGTGCATACAATTCTCAAGGACGAAGGTGTGGTTGAAAAGAAAATGTTCGGCGGGGTGGATTACCTGCTGAATGGCAACATGGCTTGCGGTGTCCACGGTGAGAACCTGATCGTGCGCGTGGGTGAAGAGCGCTATGAAGAAATTCTCACACACCCGCTCGCCAAACCTTTCGACTTGACCGGCAAACCGATGACTGGTTGGGTTGAGATCCTCCCCACTGGCACCTCGCGCGATGTCGACCTGGCTGGCTGGGTGCGGACGGGGATTGCTTATGCTCGTTCGCTTCCATCCAAAAAATGAAGACCCAAAACCAACGTTACAAAGCAATAAAAATACAACCCGCTTTCTATGGTACAGGTTGGTGGTGAGAATACCTTGTTTGTATTTATAAAAAAAATTCAGTTGTTTTGTTCTTTTGTTGACTCACTATATATCTGAAAATCATAAAAACGATCCAAAATGGATTGAAAACCTATCTCATCAAAAGTTTTCTTATTAGAATTATTCGGGATATTTGTCTAGAGGACAGAGATTGGTTACTCTCACTCGAATAGGAAGGGCTCACAATGGCTAGTGTTAGTGACATTCTGGCGGTAATTTTAGGTGGGGGTCGCGGCGCTCGATTGTTTCCATTGACTCAGCAGCGCTCCAAACCTGCGGTTCCAATGGCTGGTAAATATCGTTTGATCGATATTCCCATCAGTAATTGCATTAACTCCGGCATTCTGCGGATTGCGGTGCTTACGCAGTTTAATTCGATATCCCTTCACAGACATATCGTGCGCACCTACAACTTCGACGCGTTTCACCAGGGTTGGGTGCAGATCTGGGCTGCCGAGCAAACCATGGGCAACACAGACTGGTACCAGGGTACAGCAGATGCTGTGCGCAAGCAGTTGTTTGAAATTCGTGCCACGCGCGCCAAATATGTCCTCATTCTGGCAGGCGATCATCTTTACCGCATGGATTTTGCTAAATTGGCAGAATTCCACTTTGAAAAAGATGCTGATATTACCATAGCGGTTCAACCAGTCAACAAGGATGACGCCGAGCGCTTCGGTATCCTTAAACGAAATCCGTCGTACCGGATCACAGATTTTGTTGAAAAACCGACTGATCCGAAGGTGCTCAAACACGTGGCCAGCCGCGATGACCCCGAAAAACCCTTTCTAGGCTCAACAGGGATTTACCTGTTCAAGACCGAGGTTTTGATCAACTTACTTGAGCAGCATGCGCATGATGATTTTGGCGGACATGTCATCCCCGCGGCTATCAATTCTCACAAAGTATTTGGGTATGATTTTGAAGGATTTTGGGAAGACATTGGGACGATTCGCTCCTTTTATGATACTAACCTGGCGCTCACCGGACCTAACCCGCCGTTCAATTTCTTTGATCCAGCTCAACCGATCTACAGCCATCCGCGTTTTTTGCCGGGGTCTACCATTCAAAATAGCCAAATGGAAGATACTTTACTTGCCGAAGGGTGTTGTATTAAAAATGCGCAAATCAAGCATTCCATAATAGGGCTGCGCAGTCAGATTTCCAGCGGAGTAAAGATCACGGACAGTATTTTGATGGGCAACGATTACTATGAACGGGATTGGATTACGGAAGGTCGCAAAATTCCTTTGCAAATTGGCAGCAATAGTTCGATCCAAGGGGCAATCATTGATAAAAATGCCCGCATCGGTGAAAATGTGACGATCAGTCCTTTTCCACGAGGAACAGATGTCGAAGGAAACGGCTGGGTCGTGCGAGATGGCATCGTTGTCATTCCAAAAGGCGCCGAAATCTTGCCGGGAACAACCATCGCACCATTGAAATAATTCTATAAAGCAGGAGTTTGATAGATGAATCGAAAGAACAGTGACCCCATCGCTGCACCAACGGAAGACCTTTCGGTCACCTGGTACACCCTTAGCGCTGAAGAAGTACTCAAACAATTACATACAGTTCCTTCACAGGGGTTGACGTCTGCCGAAGTAAATAAAAGGCAGCAACAATATGGGCTCAACCAACTGCAAGAAAAACCGCGCATAACCTTCCTACAGCTTGTTTTGGCACAATTGAAATCCTTTGTGGTGATCTTATTGATTGTCGCTTCTGTCATTTCGGCTATCCTTGGCGAATTTGTTGATTCTGGCGCGATTATCCTGATCGTTGTTCTGAATGCGGTTTTAGGCGTTGTGCAAGAATCCAAGGCTGAAGAAGCGTTGGCTGCCCTCAAAAAGATGGCCGCGCCGGATGCCCAGGTGATGCGCAACGGAAAACGCTTGTCGATCCCGGCTGCCCAATTGGTTCCTGGTGACATCGTTTATCTTGAAGCAGGCAACTTTGTTCCGGCTGACCTGCGGTTGCTGGAAGCCGTAAACATGAGAGTGGAAGAAGCGGCTCTAACCGGTGAATCTGTGCCGGTGCAGAAGAACGCGACGCTTAAGCTTGACGCCAGTTCCTCGCTGGGGGATCGAAAGAACACGGTCTTCATGGGAACGTTGATTTCATACGGTCGTGGTCATGGGGTGGTTACCAGCACTGGAATGCACACACAGTTGGGAATGATCGCCAAAATGCTTCAATCAGTCAGTGAAGAAACCACGCCTTTGCAAAAACGGCTGGATCAACTTGGCAAAACGCTTGGTTGGGCTTGTTTGGCAGTTTGTGCCGTAGTGTTTGGTGTCGGAGTTTTACAAGGCGGCAATCCACTTGAATTGTTTATGATCGCGGTCAGCCTCGCTATTGCAGCCGTACCTGAAGGGCTGCCTGCCATTGTGACGATCAGTCTGGCTCTCGGCATGCGCGAAATGATCAAGCGTCACGCTCTCATCCGTAGACTTTCTTCTGTCGAAACCCTCGGTTCAGCCACAGTGATTTGTTCGGATAAAACGGGAACTCTGACGCAAAATGAAATGACCGTCACCCGCATTTGGGTAGACGGAAAATTCGTTGATGTGTCGGGTCAAGGGTACTACCCCAAAGGCGAATTCACGGTGGACGGCAAACAAGTGGATTTTAACCTCTATCCAGCTGTAAAGACTGCCCTCTGGGTGGGCGCACTCAACAATGATGCTGTATTGGAAGAAACACAAATTGAAGGGGAAGAATCGGAATTTCACATGGTGGGGGATCCAACCGAGGGATCAATCCTGGTGGCGGCATATAAAGCTGGCGCAGGTTCTGCGGAATTGAACAAATCTTACCCGCGAGAAAACGAGATCCCGTTCGATTCTGACCGTAAACGCATGGTCACGATCCACGCCATTGAAAACCCGCACCTGGAAGATATTTCTCCATTTGTCGATGCAACCCGTAAAAATTGGCATATCATTGCCGTTAAAGGTGCCCCCGACGTGGTCTTGAAATTATGCAGCCACATCCAATCCATGGATGATCGGTCGTCCCGCTCGCTTAATGAGGAAACAAGAAATCAAATTTTAAGCGCAAACGACGCCATGACTCAAAATGCTTTGCGTGTGCTGGGTGTAGCATTCCGGCTGGTTCAGTCTGCTCCTAATGATGTGGATAGCAAGGAGCTTGAAAAAGATCTGATCTTTGTGGGACTGATAGGAATGATCGACCCCGCCAGACCGGAAGTCAAATCTGCTTTGTTAACTGCCGCAAAAGCTGGAATCCGTACCTTAATGATCACAGGCGATTACCCGAATACCGCTCGAGCGATTGCAGAAAGTATTGGTCTGCTGCGCCCTGGACATAAAGTGCTTACTGGCGCTCAAATGGACCTGCTGGATGACAAGCAGCTGATCAAAGAAGTAGAACAGACTGACGTATATGCACGCGTATCGCCAGAGCACAAAATGAGGATCGTCAATGCGCTGCAAGCAAATGGCGAAATCGTAGCGATGACCGGCGATGGCGTCAATGATGCACCTGCGATCAAACAGGCTGATATCGGTGTGTCCATGGGTATCACCGGCACAGATGTCGCCAAAGACACTGCCGACATGGTGTTGACGGATGATAACTATGTCAGCATCGTCTCGGCGATTAAGCAGGGTCGCATTATCTACTCGAATATCCGCAAATTTGTGTATTACCTGGTGTCATGCAATATGGCGGAGATATTCATCATCTTTTTACCCACCACTTTTGGCAGATTCTTTTTTCCACACCTTAGCGTGGAACAGCTCTCTCCACTTGCTCCAGTGCAGCTTCTGTGGCTAAACCTGATTTCGGATGGAGCGCCGGCGCTTGCGTTAGGTAACGAAAAAGGCGACCCGGATATCATGGACCAAAAACCCCGTCCGCCCAAAGAACCGATCATCAACAAACAGATGGCTATTGGCGTGATCGTTCAAACTTTTGCCAAAACCGCCGTAACGCTCTTCGCATTTTGGCGTGGTTTGACTTACACACAATTGCCACTGGAATTACGCTTACCCCTTGCAGAAACGATGGCTTTCATAACCTTATCAGTATCCGAGTTGCTGCGAGCCTACACTGCCCGTTCTGAACGCTACTCATTGTTCAAAATCGGTATCTTCTCGAATAAGTGGATGAACAGGGCTGTACTGGTATCATTTGTTTTATTACTAGGCGTAGTCTACCTTCCTTTCCTGAATCCGGTTTTTCAGACTTACCCGATCGGATGGAAAGAGTGGTCTATTGTACTTCCGTTGTTTTTCATCCCGGCAATTGTTGACGAAATCACTAAATGGGTCGTCTATCGAATTGGTCAGAAAAAGAACCAGGCGTAGAAGCAAATAGTTGAACTCTAAGAGCGTGGCGATTGTCCCACGCTCTTTTTATTGTTTACGATCTAATTCTTTAAGGGGTCTAAAACTTGACCGGTGCAAATTGCATTTACCGATCGCAGCAAGCGCATTTTGATGGATTTTGGTACCGTAACCTTTATGGTGGTCAAATCCATAATCCGGAAAATCTTGATGTGCTTTGACCATCCATTCATCCCGCGTAGTCTTTGCAAGGATCGAGGCGGCCGCAATGCTTAAACAACGCCGGTCGCCTTTGATCAAAGCGGTTTGCGGAAGTGGAATTTCAGGAAGAAATAATGCGTCAAGCAATAAATATTCAGGAGGGGTGGATAGCCTTAAAATGGCGCGCTGCATTGCCAGCCTTGTTGCAAAAAGGATACCTAAATTGTCGATCTCGTTATTATCTGAAAAACCTATCGCCCACGACAATGCATATTCCTTTATTTTCGGGGCTAATCGACAGCGTTGCGATGGGGAGATTTGTTTTGAATCCTGAACACCAGAGAGAGAGTCACAGATTGATGGGTTGTTTGGCAGGATCACAGCCGCGGCTGCAACCGGCCCAGCCCATGCGCCCCTTCCGGCTTCGTCCAGTCCTGCGATGTTGGTTATTGAGTTAAACCATAATGCGAATTCAAAACTTAAGTCTGGTGAAATCGGGATTAGGGATTCGTCAATGCGAGCGGGCATAAGTTTTGCGGCGGACGATCTTTCGGATTTTGATCAAGTCAAGTGCCATACGGAACGAATCTTTCAGCACATGAATCTTGCTGTGCGCGTGATAAAACCAGGGTATAGGAACCTCTACAACACGATACCCAAGTTGAATTGCAATGGCGAGGATTTCCACATCAAATGTCCAACCGTGGATCGTTTGCATTGGAAAAAGTCTTTCCGCTGACTCAGCCGTGAAGCATTTAAAACCGCATTGTGTGTCTTGAAGACCCGGCAAAGTCAACCATCGCACCATGTTGTTAAAGACCCTGCCAATCAAATGGCGGTATTCCGGTTCGCCATATCGAACCGCCCCCTTTGCCTCCCTTGAGGCAATAGCAATATCCACACCTTCCAACTGTGGAGGAATAAATCGCGGGATTTCCTGGATCGGCATGGAAAGGTCTACATCACAGATGAATCGGTATTTGCCCTGGGCGGCAAGCATACCAATCTGAACAGCCAATCCCTTGCCTGGTCGGTCTTCATGGATCACGGAAATATAAGAATTAATTGCGGAAAATTCTTTGGCGATTTCCAAGGTTCGGTCTGAACTGGCATTTTCAATGATGATGATCTCAATTGGGTAAGGTTGAGTTTCAACAAAAAGGCGGGTTTGCTCCAAAGTGTCAGGCAGGCGCTGTTCTTCATTATGGGCTGGGAAGATAATAGAAAGGAAAGGAGTTAATGTCGCCATAATATCTTTTTCTCGATGATTACATGATTATATCGTAATCATCCACTAAGTATAAAAATACCAGCACTATGCAGGTTTTTTAAACAATCTTTAGCATCCCTCGATGGGAAAGACGCCGGGAAAGTTGTTTAAGTTAAATTACAAGTCGGGGTGGGCGGACTTTAGCATCCCTCGATGGGAGAGACGCCGGGAAAGTTGTTTAAGTGGGCGGACTTGAACCGCCGGCCCCCGCGTCCCAAACGCGGTGCGCTGCCAACTGCGCTACACCCCGAACGTCTAGAGTATAATCTGAAGAAGTAATAAACGTCAAGGAAAACGACTGCAGCATGTCTGACACACCCTCTCACTCGAAACGCATTGCTCTAATTCTAACAAACCTGTTTTTTATCGGCGCTCTTGCTTCATGCCGTCAGGCGATTCATCCAACTCAACAACCGGTAGCCCAATCGACTCCATCGACCACTGACTCACTCGATATAACCGCATATCCAAAACCAGAATCGACTCAAACGCCGATTCCATGTGTCAAAACAATTGGTTCAATTGTAGAGCGTGAAATTCCTACTGTCTTGCTCGAAAAATCGATCAACGTGAAGATTTATCTTCCTCCCTGCTATAACAGTAACTTGCAGGCTGATTTTCCAGTTTTGTACATGCTTCACGGTCAAACCAGCGCCAATGATCAATGGCTGCGTCTTGGTTTGTTTTCTGAAATGGACGAATTATTAATGCAAAAAGCCATCCAGCCTTTTCTAATTGTGCTGCCTTACGAGTCCAGGTCAAATACTGACTCTGATGTTTCAAAATATGGTGAAGCGCTGGTACAAGATGTCATCCCTTACATCGAGGATAATTTCAGAGTGTGCAAAGACCGGTCTTGCCGGGCAATCGGGGGTCTTTCACGGGGCGGAAATTGGGCGGTGCACCTTGGTTTTACTTACCCGAAGCGTTTTGTTGCCATTGGTGCGCACAGCACGCCGCTTTTTTATGGAGAGATCATTAAAATCACTGAACGTGTAAGTGCAATCTCATCAACCACAGAATTGCCTGCTATCTATATAGATATGGGCAACAAAGATCCAGACAGACAGGACGTGCTCGCCTTCGTTGCTGCCCTTAAAAAACTAAACATCCCCTACCAATTCACCGAGTTTCTGGGATATCACCAGGAAGACTATTGGAGCGCTCACGTACAAGATTATCTGTTTTGGTATTCAAACCAACTTATGTCCGCTACGCAAGAATAATTTCCACCCATTCCAGGCAAACCAGATTGGTTCCACCCAATTCGACGATTGCTATTGCGGTTTTACTCAGGCTGTTGACAAGAAGAGCGAATTCGAATCAAGCCGCAATACTTTCACTGTGCCGCACGAAACATATTTTCATTCATTAATATAAATCAGGGTTCTTAAATGGTATCAAAGCAAAAATAACTGCCGGGATATATAAATTGAGACGGTCAATCGCGTCACCGGTGAGTAACCCGATTGCACCATTGGTTTGTTTGGAATTATTTCTAGAAAAAACCCGGTCATCTGCTTCTCCTAATTCAACCCCCTGACGGACAAGCTCAGCAACATTTTCAGGAAGAAAAAACTCTCCACTTCGACCAATCCCTCGTTTGCCTTCAGAGAGAATGACTACCCAGGCAAAGCCGCTCAAATGAGAACCTCTGTCCATTACTCCACCCTCAATCCCGACCCAATAATCTGCCTCTGGGGTTAGCTCCATGGCATGAAGCGCTCTCGCCTCAGCCCCTTCAAGGGTTTCTTCATCTGTCATTGGTTGGTCTGAAACGGGAGCAGGTATTTTAACAGCCCTGACCTCAAAGGATTTGCGCGGGAACATACGTTTGAATCCGGCTAAAGTGGCTTCTAATTTTACAGGGTTTATTGAAGCAACTGAAATTATATTCATTTTTCTCCCATCAGAGAACGAGAAATCTTATTATCATATTGGTATTTGAATTCTATCCGATTTCTGCTCTTTCAACGGAAAATTCCTTTTGGGTTAAACAAAAAGGGCGGATCATGAACTGCACCCGCCCTTTTACAAAAACTCAAAAAGACTTCTAATAGCTAACTTTGCGGGGCAGCTTCTTGGCCTGATCTACCCAATCTGTGACCTGGGCTTCGGTAGGAAGTTTGCGGACGAGTTTCTTTTTTGTATTAATCTCTACTATCTTTTCACAAAGGTTCTTGGGAACGCGCTTGCTTAGCTCAACGATGGTATCAACACCTGCTTCTTCTAACAAATCAGAATACTCACTGCCGACACCTTTGATGCGGTAGAGGTCAGATAAATTGACCCATTCCAGGATCAACGCGTCGCCTATACCGGTTTTCTCCGCCAGTTCTTTGCGACCTTTCGGGGTAGCGCCGGCTTCCAGTAAAGCGTCGGTTGTGGCGATGCCAATACCCTTAAGTTTCTTCTTGTATGCGGGACCAATTCCTTCAACATCAATAATACTTGGCATAATTATCCTCCTGAGTGGTTTAATGCTATGTGAAAAAAAATATTACAAGATAAGTATAGGACTTTTTATTTCAGGATGCAACTGTTTATTAGAGTATAGGCAACCATCAGATGACCATTGTGAACTTTAATGAGTCACAGGTCTCTCGTGTATAATACTTTGCATGAGTCTAACCTTGGCTGAAGTGGAACATATCGCGGAACTGGCACGGCTAAAGCTGACAGATGAGGAAAAAGAAAAATATCGTCTCCAGCTTTCTGCTATTCTGGATTACGTTTCACGGCTGCAGGAACTGGATACAAACGACATTCCACCTACTTCCAGCGTTCTTCCTGCTCGAAGCGTCTTGCGTCAGGATATTTCCAGGGAATCACTGACTGTTGAAGAAATTTTAAAAAATGCCCCTGAGATAACTAAAAACCAGTTTCGGGTACCGCCGGTGCTTGAATGACGAATGAATTAACCAGTCTTTCAATTCGACAAATGCAACAGGGCTTGCGCGTGGGGGCTTTTTCCTGCCGGGAGCTGATAGAGGCGCATTTCCAACGAATCCAGAATCTGGAACCACGTATCCACGCCTTTATCACTCTTGCTGAAAAGAGTGCATTTAACCAATCCGAGGATGCTGATAAGCGTCTCAAAACTGCCCGAAAGCAAAATTCACAAAGTAATTTACCCACCCTGCTTGGGATCCCGATCGCGGTCAAGGATCTGATCACCGTTGCTGGTATGCATTGCACTTGTGGATCCAAGGTATTGGGAGACTGGGTACCACCTTTCACTGCCACGGCTGTATTACGCTTGGTTGAAGCTGGCGCAATCGTGATTGGAAAGACCAATACGGATGAGTTTGCGATGGGTTCCTCCACCGAAACTTCGGCTTTTGGCCCAACTTTTAATCCATGGGATACATCACGGGTCCCCGGGGGTTCATCAGGCGGCAGCGCAGCTGCGGTGGCTGCCCAAATGGTTGCGGCTGCAATCGGCTCTGACACAGGCGGATCGGTCAGGCAGCCCGCTGCTTTTTGTGGTCTGACTGGCATCAAGCCTACCTATGGCCGGGTTTCGCGATATGGACTTGTGGCTTATGGCTCATCGCTGGATTCAATGGGAGTCTTAACTCGCTCTGCAGAAGACGCAGCGCTTCTATTTGAGATAATGGCTGGACTAGATCCCTTTGACGCAACTTCGTTGGATCAACCGGTCCCCTCAATTACATTCTCGAATAAACCGGATCTAAAAGGCTTACGGGTTGGGATTCCAAAGGAATACTTTATCAACGGTATTCAGCCGGATGTAGAAACCCGCATCCATGCAGCGGTTAACACGCTTCAAGAGATGGGCGCTGATATCGTCAAAATCAGCCTGCCGCACACGGAATATGCGCTCCCTGTTTATTATTTGATTGCTCCGGCTGAAGCTTCAGCAAATCTCGCCCGCTATGATGGCGTCAGGCTTGGATTGCGCGAATCTTCAGGAGGACTATTGGAAATGTATAGCACTACCCGCGGAGAAGGTTTTGGGCCCGAAGTAAAACGAAGGATTATGCTTGGCACTTACGCGCTTTCTTCAGGTTATTACGATGCTTATTATGGGCAGGCTCAAAAAGTGCGCACCCTGATCAAACGGGATTTCGATGAAGCCTTTAAGGTTGTAGATGTGATCGCTTGCCCGGTGACCCCCTCCACGGCTTTTAAAATCGGAGAACATACTGATGACCCGCTGGCGATGTATTTAGAGGATGTTTTTACGCTTCCGGCTAACCTGGCTGGCGTACCCGGGATCGCATTTCCTGTGGGGTACGATTCAAATCATCTTCCGATTGGAATGCAATTGATGGGACAGCCGTTTCAGGAAGGAATGTTATTCCATATTGGTCATGCTTATCAGCAGGTGACGAATTATCATCTTCAATTTCCAATCCATTAAATTTTTCCAATTAATTAATATCCACTCAATCCTTAATCAAAACATGAAACCCTTATTTAGTTTTTTCGTATATTGAGCAGTAGAAAGGAAAAATCAATGACTAATCAATCTACTCCTGTACGTGTGCCTAATCCTGGCCCTGGCTGCCTGGTGCGCGGGTTGTATTTCATCTTTGTCGGCTCCTGGTTGGGGCTCATCTGGGTCTTGGCGGCGTGGTTTTTCAACCTGACCATCATCGGGTTGCCGCTCGGATTGGCGATGATCAACCGCATTCCTCAGATCATGACCCTGCGGCCGGAGCGTGTGCACACGACCGTTGAGGTGTTTAATGGCGCGCCGGTTGTCAGGCAGACCGCCCTGAAGCAGGCCCCGTTCATATTGCGCGCGCTCTATTTTATTGTGATCGGTTTTTGGTTCAGTCTGGTGTGGATGCTCATGGCGTGGATATTCACCGGTCTTACACTCGGTCTTGGATTACCTCTTGCCTTTTGGATGTTTGACCGGGTGCCTGCGGTGACCACCCTGGCTCGGATCTAATCGAGAATTGGTTTCACTATTCCAAGAACCCTTTCTTTGATTATGAAAGGGTTCTTATTTTGATAAGGCACAACTACTCTCCGGAATCAAGTAAAACCTCTATCACCAAACTGCCTGGGCGGTGTAAAATGAAGGTTAAATTGGAAGCGAAAACCGTCGAATAATCGACACATGAAATGGATGATATAAAATGAGCGCTACTTATAAAATAATCATCCCAATGGCAGGATTAGGCTCGCGCATGCGTCCGCAGACCTGGAACCGTCCCAAGCCGCTGCTCTATTTGGCGGGCAAAACCGTGCTTGATCATGCGCTTGACCAGTTTACTACCTTGCCTGATCTTGAAAAAGCTGAGTATGTTTTCATTGTTAGTCCAAATCAGGGTGAAATGATCCAGGAGCACATGCAAGCGGTTCATCCTGATAAAGTTGTGCACTTCGTAGTTCAGGAACACATGCAGGGGCAGTCACATGCGATCTCTCTTGCCCGTGAGTTCTTAAAGGGCACGGTTCTGGTGGCTTTCTCCGATACGCTTATTGAAACAGATTTATCATTTCTCTCCACCGAACAGGCGGATGGAGTGGCTTGGGTTAAACCAATGGAAGACCCCCGTCGTTTTGGCGTCATCGAGACTAGCCTTGAAGGTCGGGCAACTCGTTTGATCGAAAAACCCCAAGACATTAAGAATAATTTAGTTTTGGTTGGGTTTTATTATTTTCAAGAGGGCGCCCTGCTCTTGAATGCCATTGAGGAACAAATCATAAGGGGAACAAGCCTTAAGGGTGAATACTTCCTTGCTGACGCGATCAATATTCTTCTGGAACAAGGGAAGCACTTCAACGTAAAACAAACAGAGGTGTGGCTGGATGCCGGAATCCCTGAATCTTTACTTGAAACAAACCGTTACTTGCTGGATCACGGCCGCTGTAATTGTGAACCAGTAGACTCACAAGACGGGGTCACGATCATCTCGCCGGTATCGATCCCAAAGGGAGTTGTTTTGAAATCCGCGGTGATAGGCCCGCATGTTACACTGGGTGAAGGCTGTATTTTGGAGAATGTGGTCATCAGAAATTCAATCATTGAGGCAGGCACCCACATCAAGGATATGGTGGTCGAAGGTTCGCTCATTGGACGCAATGTAATTCTTGAGGGCAAGCCAGAGCGCCTTAATATCGGCGATGATTCCTGGGTTACGCGCTAAGGCGTTAACCCATAAAACTTATTAACAAGGAGCTTTCATGCCCAATCAATATCTTTCCCGACGAGTCGCTGGTTTAAAACCTTCTGGCATCCGCAAGTTTTTTGATATTGCAGCAACCATGAAGGACGTGATCTCGTTAGGTATTGGTGAACCTGATTTCACCACTCCGGAGCCGATTCTTCAAGCGGGCATCCGCTCTTTGCAGCGCGGCGAAACGCACTATACCTCTAATTATGGAATTATTGAACTTCGCCGGGCGCTCGCATTTCATCTTGAAAAACATTATGGAGTACGTTATAACCCCGATAATGAAATCATCATAACGGTTGGCGGTTCTGAAGCTCTGAATCTGGCTGCAATCGCCTTACTCAACCCGGGGGACGAGGTGTTGATCCCCTCGCCTTGTTTTGTCTCTTATCAAGCAGGAGTGATCCTGGCCGGAGGGGTTGCAGTTGAAGCGCCTTGCCGCATGGAAAACAATTTTGATATTGACCCGGATCAACTGCGCGCTGCAATCACTCCGCGTACCAAAGCCATATTAATCGGTTTCCCGAACAATCCCACTGGCGCTGTTGCCAGCCGCGAGAATTTGCTGGAAGTTGCGAAAATGGCAGAGGAACACGACCTGATCGTTATTTCTGACGAAATCTATGACCGCCTGGTTTACGGTGTGAAACATGTTTGTTTCCCCGCTATCCCCGGAGCACATGACCGCACCTTGCTTTTGGGAGGTTTCTCGAAAGATTATGCCATGACCGGTTGGCGCATCGGTTACGCCGCTGGACCGGAACACCTGATCAAGGGATTGTTGCGCGTTCACCAATATATGGTCATGTCCGCCCCTACCATGTCTCAAGCTGCTGCTCTCGAAGCGCTTCTCAAAGGTGAACCTCATGTTCAGCAAATGGTGGCTGAGTATGACCGCCGCCGCAACCTCATCGTCAGCGGATTGAATCAGATTGGTCTGCCTACTTTTGAGCCGCGGGGCGCATTCTATGCTTTCCCAAAAGTGGACGTCACTGGATTGGATGACGAAACATTTTGCAACCGGTTGTTAGAGGAAGAGCATGTTGCCATTGTGCCAGGAAATTCATTTGGGTTGGGCGGCGAAGGATTTGCGCGCTGTTCCTACGCCACTGGTTACGACCAACTCGAAGAAGCGCTGGAGCGCATTGAAAGGTTTGTTGGCAAGATTTAGGAAAAGTATTGTGTCTGGATTCTTAAAATCTATCGTAACTTTTTCCTAAAAAAGGAACTTTGTGCATACCGCCTTCGTCCATAATCTAAATGGAGGCACTATGCAAAAAACTTTACTCCTATTCCTTTTAATGTTTATCTTTGTGGTTACTGCTTGCACACCTATACTAATTGATAACCCTACAACCCTCCCAATTACTGAGACAGCAACGGACATTGTTGTGCCCGCAGACGTGGAAGCTTTTGAAGATTGGAAACCCTACCAGAATAGTTTGTTCGGGTTGGGCTTCCAATATCCGTCTGGTTGGTTAGGTCCTGATGAATATATTTCGGACCAAGACCTTCGTGTTGAGGTTGGTTCCGATGTTGTATATCCATACGGGACTGGTCTCGAATCAAGAGTCTATGAACTAAAGAATTCGTACTATGTCACCATCCAATATTCAAAGAACAGCCAAAACGATTATTGGAAAGATACCTACCAATCATTACTCAAATTGAAAGATGGCGAGTCGCTCTCGGGTGCAAGAAGTCTGGTTATCAAAATAAGACAATTGAATCGTGGAAGTTTTGAAGGGATTGAATATATCTCCACGCTTTCAGAAACTGCTCAAACAGAGCATGTTTATTCGAGGCAAGTCATCTTGTTCGACAGCCAGTCGAACATAGTTACCATCATGGGTACACCAAACAATGTTGACCTCAACAATGCAACAGATTGGCGTGCGGCTTAAAAATTAGTAGACGAATCTAACCTGGAAGTTTTTCACAAAATCGTGGATTCGATAACAATTGAGTAATTGATGTTTATATTCATTTTCTAAAGTTGATTAACCAGCAAAAACGCAAAACACACACACATGATAATTTAACAAAAAACCAAAAAAGGTCGGACACAAGCCAGAGTGATTTATTAATGGTTTTTCTCGTAGATGATCCGTAACCCCAGCAGCGTCAGTTCTGGTTCGACAGCATCAATGCAATTAACTTCTTTCGCAATCAGGTTTGCCAAACCGCCGGTGGCCACCACTCGGGCATTCCCGCCCAGTTCTTTTTTAATTCGAGTCACCATGCCTTCCACAAGACCGGCAAAACCGTAGATCAAGCCGGATTGCAAGGCAAGGATGGTGTTTTTACCTATGACACGGTCTGGTTTATGCAGATCGACTGCAGGCAACATGGCGCCAGCCTTAAAAAGGCTTTCAGCGCCAGTTCCTATCCCTGGGGAGATTGCCACGCCCTCCAAATCACCGTTTGACGAAACGGCTGAAAATGTTGTAGCAGTTCCGAAACCGATCACGATCACCGGTGCACCGTAAAGTGAAACTGCACCGACTGCGTTGGCGATCAAATCCGGTCCTACTTCAGCAGGATTATCCGCGTTGATGTGGATAACAGGCTTCTTGACTCTACCGACGATCACTGCTTCCAAATTGAGGTGGCGTTTTACCAGGTCGCGGAAAGCGATCGTCAAATCCGGCACGACGGATGAAATGGCGCAGCCGTCAATCTCTTCTTTTTGAATGCTTTCGCTGGCAAATAGTGAGAGCAAGAGCACGGCGTACTCATCTGATAATTTACTTGCATCGGTGAATATCCGCCAATGGGTCACAAGGCTTTCACCGCTATAGAGTCCGAGTTTTATGTTTGTATTACCAATATCAACACAAAGAAGCACGATTCACTCTCCAATTTTTCAGATGGGTCCAATAAATAGATTATAGCAGGAAGAGCGCTAATAATTTTGTATTACGCAGAGCGCTCCTTCTAATTCCTGATCCCTAATTACTCCTTTCTAATTACTGATTCACTCGTTCTGTCCATGATAAAATCACAGTCAAGATGAAATATGAACCTGTGATCGGCCTTGAAGTCCACGCCGAACTGGCAACCGCTTCTAAAATGTTCTGCGCCTGCCCGGTAGTGGATACCACGCAGTCTTCACCGAACATCTCGGTCTGCCCGGTTTGCGCGGGTTTACCCGGCTCACTACCGGTGCTTAACTGCATGGCAGTGGAGTACGGCGTCCGCGCTGCCCTGGCATTGGAATGTGAAGTGCAGGAAACCTCAATTTTTTCTAGAAAGAATTATTTTTACCCGGATCTGCCAAAAGGTTACCAGATCTCGCAATATGAAGACCCTCTGGCGATCAATGGGCGCCTGATCGTAGATACTTCTCAGGGCGAACATTTGATTCGAATTCGGCGCGTGCATCTGGAAGAAGATACCGGCAAGCTCACTCATGTACATGGGATCAACGAAGATTACTCACTGGTTGACCTCAACCGGGCGGGAGTCCCGCTGCTTGAAATCGTCTCAGAGCCTGATATGCACTCTCTGGAAGAAGTGCGCGCTTATGCGACAACTTTGCGGGCGATCCTGCGTGAGTTGGGCATCAGTTCCGGCGACATGGAAAAAGGCGCTATCCGCTTTGAAGCAAATGTTTCTATTCGTCTGCAGGGGTCGAATACGCTCGGAACGCGGGTGGAGATCAAGAACTTGAATTCATTCCGCGCTATGGAGCGCGGTATTGCATATGAACTGGAACGTCAGGCAGCCCTGCTTGACCGCGGAGACCGGGTAGTGCAGGAAACCCTCGGTTGGAATGAGACTGAGCAGGCAACTTATTCACAACGCTCCAAAGAAGAAGCTCACGATTACCGCTATTTTCCCGAACCTGACCTGCCGCCACTGGTGGTCAATGTTGACTGGATTGAGCGCATAAGAAACGAGATGCCAGAACTGCCGCGAGCCAAAACTATCCGTTTACAGACTCATTATGGACTTCAAAAGACTGAAGCGGTAAAACTGTCTCATGAATGTGGAACGTCCGCATACTTCGAAACCTGTGCCCAGGCATTAAAAACCGCGTCACCCAAAACCGCTGCAGCCTGGATCACTGGCGAATTATTTGCATGGCTGAACCAGACTGGAACCTCTATAAACAGGATCAAGGTTAATCCCAAAAACCTCGCCGAACTGCTTGACCTTGTGCATCAAGGGACCATCAACCAGAATACTGGCAAGGCTGTGCTGGTGGAGATGCTTGAGACGGGAAATTCAGCAGAAAAGATCGTTCGTTCACGCGGATTGGCGCAAATTTTTGATGAGAGTTCTATCGCCAGTATCGTGAGCAAGGTAATCGCCGCGCACCCTGAAGAGATGGCCAGTTTTCTCGCTGGTAAAGAAACGCTGTCTAATTGGTTTTTTGGACAGGCAATGAAGTCAGCCGGAGGAAAAGCCAACCCAAGCGTGTTAAAAACCGAGCTGGAAAAACAGCTTGAACAGATTAAAATTGCAAAATAATCAATTCTTTTTATATTGACCGTTGTGTTCCCATAAGCAAATCATCATATTAATCAGATTAATAAGCCTGTTTTCTGACAATTATTAATCTTTTGCTGATATATATCATATTGACTTGACCTCTTTTCTCGGATAATCTTAAAATGAAAGATGACAGGCGGAGGGATCAGTGCAGTTTATATCTCAATTCACTGTGAAATTCAGCGGGCACAGGACCGAAGTGCCTGCTTTTGGTTTAAATCACTGACTTATATTGCTCCAATATTGTAACTTATAAAATTTTGAGTTAGGAGAGAACTGAATGGCAACTACCATCAATGCGTTTGAAATGGCTCAAAGCCAATTCGATCATGTGGCAGAGCTGCTCAACCTTGACCCGCAGGTTTCTGAGATTCTGCGCTGGCCGCTGCGGGAGTTTTCCTTCCGCATTCCCGTGCGCATGGATGACGGAACCGTACGTGTTTTCCAGGGTTTCCGTGTGCAGCACAACGATGCCCGTGGTCCAAATAAAGGCGGCATTCGCTTCCACCCGGCAGAGACTATCGACACCGTACGTGCCTTGGCCACCTGGATGACCTGGAAATGCGCTGTTGCAGATATCCCCCTTGGCGGCGGTAAGGGTGGCATCATAGTTGACCCTGCAACCCTGTCCACAAGCGAAAAAGAACGTCTCGTTCGCGGCTGGGTGCAGGTCATGTGGCGTAATATCGGTCCACGGCAAGACGTCCCGGCGCCAGATGTTGGAACCACTCCGCAGATGATGGCCTGGATGATGGACGAATACTCCAAGCTCGTAGGCGCCTATACGCCCGGCACGATCACCGGCAAACCTCTAGGCAGTGGCGGGTCACTCGGACGCACCGAAGCGACTGGATACGGCGTGATCTATACTGTTCGCGAAGCCATGAAACACCTTAAGATGGATCCCTCCAAATGTACCGCAGCCATCCAGGGCTTTGGCAATGTTTCACAATATGCAGCCATTGGTTTCATTGAAATTCTCAACGGCAAGGTTTTGTGCGTCTCTTATTATGACCGCGCTGATAAAGTTTCCTATACCGTCAGCAAAGCGGAAGGTATTGATCCTCACTTCTTGATGACCATTACCGACCAATACGGTTCGATTGATAAGACCAAAGCGAAAGCGGCAGGCTACACCATTGAAGACGGCGGCGAATGGATCAAGAAAGACGTGGACGTGCTCATCCCGGCAGCTCTTGAGGGACAGGTTAATGCGGATACCGTCAAATTGATCGGACCGCGCGTAAAGATCGTGGCTGAAGGCGCCAATGGACCCACCACCCCCGAGGCTGATGAAGTCTTCAAAACCAAAGGAATCTTCGTTATCCCGGACTTCCTGTGCAATGCCGGCGGTGTGACCGTTTCTTACTTCGAAGGCGTCCAGAACGACATGAACTATTACTGGACTCGTGAAGAAGTTCTTGAAAAACTTGACACCAAGATGACCATTGCTTTCAAGGGCGTGCTCGACATGAGCCTGAACCGCAAAGTTTTCACTCGCGATGCTGCCTATATGGTTGCCATTGACCGGGTCGTCAAAGCCATGCAGTTGCGCGGCTGGGTCTAACCTTAATTATTGGAAGAAAAAATCGCCCCCGGATATAGAAAATGTCCGGGGGTTATTAATTGAGTTGCCAGTTTACCACCTGGCGTTGTGCTCTTCCGCCCACCCGATCAGACCGCTGATCTCGATCTTCTTGCCATCATCGGTTACCGCGCTGCCATTATAACGACCAAACATCTGGTGCACCTCACTGCGCAGGATTTTGAGGTCGGTCTTCGCCACGCGCTCAAAGAAGGGGGTAAACACCAAGTCCAATCTACCATCCGGGCTGACCATCGTCCATGGCGCCATGAAATTTTTATTGTTGTACGCGAATTTCACTCCACCTAATTTATGAACTTTCCCCTCCAAAACGAAGCAGTTCTCGGTGGCAGCGGATGTGTCGCCAAACCCGAAACCCAGGTTCAAACCTATCCGCCGTTTGTCCTTAAGGAATCCAGAAGCGCTCGCCCAAACCCAAAACGACTCATACTCCCACACCCCGCGTCCCCAATCCAAGTTGCCCAGGCAGGTTTCCGGTTGGATTTCAAACCGATTGCCTTGATACTCCACCCAGCCGCTGGCGGGCATGCAGTTGATCTTGCGGTTGTAATAAAACCGCTTTCCCGGAATGGGAATTGCGATTGTCATGGATTCGTGTTCTGCCGGGACGATGAATTCGAGTTCAGCGTTGAGCGTGGTTGCGCCGAAGCCGGGCCACCTGACAGAAAGTGTCCGTTTTGACCCATCCACGTCGAATCGCAGGTTTTTCCCCCCACCCTGATAGAGGCTCTCACCTGATGTGCTGTTGCGCGGGATCTTCACACCGGAAGCAAATGGGATCGAGAGTGTTTGTTCCTCATACTTGCCGGTCGCGAACTCGATCACATAGGCAAACACCATTCCGAGATACCCGATATCACTGATGGTGAAGGAAAAGAAATGGGTTGGTGTGGTGACAGCGTAATAATCCCAAACCTTGATGCGCATACCCTGCATGAACTTCAACCTGTAAAAATGGCAGTCTTCAAGATTGCAGTCTAACACTTGCCGGGTTGCCCAACCGGTTTGCGAGAGGTTTCCATCTGCATTGAGCAGTTTTCCTGGACCTTTGAGGAGGTGTTGCTCTTCCATCGGGGTATCTCCTTCAAATGTGCAAAATTTTATCTCACTCGAGACCTGGCAGGTTTCCAAAACTCGTAAGGTCTTAATTTTTTAATTGTGTGATTTATGCTTGCAATTTCGCCAGGAAACCAAGAAGAGTTTTATTGAAAAACTCCGGGTTATCCAATATCGCGAAGTGTTTTGCATTTGGAATCACTTCATATTGGCAATTTGGTTCGCGCGCTGCCCATAATGGAGCAATTTTTTTGATATCCCCCATGGTGTCATCGTCCCCGTGCATCAGCAGCATCGGTTTGGTGATAAAGTAATCCGGTTCGGCATGCAGACTCAGGGTAACGCCCTTCCAGATGGCGATGAAATCCTTTTTTGCAAGATTGGAATAAGCCTCATATGTATAGTCCTGGATCTCTTTCTTTGAAGAGACATAGGAGATACTTGCCTTTTTTAAGGTTTCATAGGGATAGAGGTTGAGCAATGCGGGAGAAATAGTTATCAGCAAATTTTCAAAGACACTGTGCGTCCAGGTAATGCAGGTGCCATCAGAGATCACGAGCGCCTTCACACGCTCAGGGTGCCTGAAAGCCAATTCCTGGGCGATGTATGTCCCATTCGAGTGCCCGATGATCACAGCCTGCCGAATGCTCAAAAGGTCCAGCAAAGCCACAAGATCCTCAACTGCGAGCGGGACAGTGAACGGTTCGCCCATCGGTTGTGAGCTTCCGTGTCCGCGTGCATCCCAAGCTAAAACACGAAATTTCTCTGCGATTACCGGCAGGATTGGATCGAAGGAGTGATGATCAACGCATGCCCCATGAAGGAAAACCACCCACGGCGCTTTTTCGACGCCCCCTTCCCAATAATGAATCGGGCAGCCTTTTGTCATAAAAATGTGCTCCCGCATTGTAAATTCCATATTTCCTCATTTACTTCAATGAAATTTCGATAATTATACGCCGGTTCCATTTTTCACATTTAAGTAGGTTTAAAAAAAAACGCCTCAGATGAGACGTTTTTAGTGAGTTACCAATAAAATAGAGACAGGAAATTGGTTTTAGATCGTTTCGAGTGCCCCTGGCATGGTTCTGTTGGTACGATACCAGCGCTGTTCACTCTCATATGCCAAGCGCATGATCTTGAGCATTATCTGGTGTGCAACGTCTTTAACATAGTCATGATTTTCCACATTACCAGAAAAACGCATTGGTTTACCGACTGTGATGTTATACGGTCCGCGAAGATACCAATGCCCGATTTCTACTTGACCGCTCACCGTGGATTTCAGCGAATGAATCCGATTTTTTTGAAGATGGATCCCGACCGGGAAAACAGGCGCTCCGCTCGCGATTGCCAAACGTGCCACTCCGGTGCGTCCTTTGTTAAATCCACCGCCCAATGGGCTGATCAAACCTTCCGGGAAGATCATGATGGTATGCCCGGCTTTTAAATGCTCAAGAGCTTGATCAATGGCTTCCTGTCCATGCCCTGGCTTTACCGAGATGTGCCCGGACCGGCGCAAGTACTCACCGAGGATAGGAACTTGAAAAAGCACATCGTTGATCATGATGAAGGATTGATGACCTAGCATTGAGGCGACGAAAAAAGGGTCAGTGGTGCTGGGATGGTTTGGAGCGATGATTTTCGCTCCGGCAGGAAAAGGTGATTTCTGATGCACATCCATTTTCAACATGGTACCCGTATAGGTTTTAATAACCGGTTTTGAAACACCGTAAAGGGCTCTTTGGACAATTTTCTTCATAACATTAATTCTCGCTTCCAATAATTGGTTGATGCTAATTACAGGATATCTTACGATTCAGAAAAACACATTGGCGCCAAGACACACTCTGGCTGGGAGAATAGACACATTTATGATGCAAAGCAGGAGCGAGGAATATGACTTCTCAGGCATAGACTAAAACCCCGATGAATGACCGGAGATACTCACAACAACTTACAAAAACGTAAGCCTCACATCGTGACACCAATGCTGAATAATTATTTCTTCCTGAAATTAAGGGGAGTGATCTTAGATGGTTTCGAAAGCTCCTGGCAGATTTTTATTAGTGCGATACCAGCGCTGTTCACTCTCGTAAGCCAGGCGCATGATCTTGAGCATTACCTGATGAGCGACATCTTTAACGTAATTGTGATCTTCAACATCACCCGTAAAGCGCATTGGTTTACCAATGGTGATGTTATAGGGTCCACGAAGGTATAAAGGGCTGAATTCGTTTGTACCGCTGATTTTCGAACTCAACGAATGAATTCGATCTCTTTGCAGATGAATGCCGACCGGGAAAACAGGCGCTCCACTCGCGATTGCCAAACGTGCCACTCCGGTGCGTTCTTTGACGTATCCGCCATTCAGTGGGCTATTAGCGCCTTCAGGGAAGATCATTATGGTGTGGCCTGTTTTTAGATGTTCAAGCGCTGCATCGATGGCTTCTTGTCCTCGACCTGGAATGACTGGAATGTGCCCTAACCGGCGTAGATAATCGCCGAATATCGGGACTTGAAATGCGGTGTTGGTGATCAGGATGTAGGACCTGTGACCTAATATGGAAGCCATAATGAAAGGATCGGATACGCTGGGATGGTTGGGGGCAATGATCTTGGCTCCGGCCGGAAAAGGCGATTTCTGATGGACATCCATTTTCAACATGGCGTTTGTGTAGGTTTTTATTGCGGGTAATGAAACGCCATAGAGTGCTTTTTCAATTAAATTTGACATACATGAAATACTCATTTCCAATAATCGATAATTATTAACTATAGGATACCGGACTATGTTAGAAATCGCATTGGCTGTAAGACACACTTCTTACTATGAGAATAGGCATATTTATTGTTTGAGGCGGGAGCGGTGAGATGACTACTCCGGTACAGATAAAAACCCCATTTGATCGCCAGAGATACAAAAACGGCTTATTGAGAATAAGCCCTCCACACCGAAAAAAACCACTAATTATGTCTTCCTAAAATTATTGAGGATTGGGGTCAATAACTTAACCCACTGGTCGTAACCAGCTGCCAAAAGATGCAGGTGGTCATTGGTGAACTCAGCTTTGAGCGCACCATTTTCATCAGCAAAATAGGGATATAAATTGATAAAGGAATAAGCGAAATTTTCAGCCAGGTTCTCAAGATGAATATTGAGCATTCTGATATGGTTGGCGTACCTTTTTGCGCGCGGCAGAATGGATTGCACATACACTTTGGTTTGTGGAGCCTGTTCTTTGCAGCGCTTCAGGATTTTGGCATACGTACTTAAAATTTCATCGTCATGTTTGTATGCCCACCAATTCAGGTCATTGGTGCCGATGAGCAAAAAGATCGCCTCAGGACCGCAGCACAAGATATCATCGACGCGCGCAAAAACACCTTCGGTGTCATCGCCATTGATGCCACGGTTCTTCACCGGCAAACCAGGGAAGAGTTCTTCCCAACAACCGCCGTCGGTGATGCTGTCACCCAGGAAGACGATATCCCCTTTGTGAATGCGTGAATAGCGATAAAGGTCGGCGCGCTGAAAATAATGTGTGCGTTCAATCTTTTCCATCGCCAGGCGTGTAATGATGAATAATCCAAGGGTTGCAGCGAGCATTATGAGAAGGAAAGTAATCAGCATATTTACATTATATCAGACCGAATTTTTTGTGTCGCCAGCGCGTAAGGCTAAGGCTCAAGACAATAGGGCAGCGAACTCATATTCGAGTCGGGATCGAGGTTGCTGTCATTTTCATCGTAGATCTTGATGGCGGTGATCTGCGGGAACTGACTGAGGTTCTTGCCGATCACGCTGGCTACCGAGTAAGCCGCGCCGTTGTTGGCGCAGGTTCCAGCCAGGTGGATGCGCGCGATCCCGTTTTCTACGGTGAATATCCGCACTCCAGTGAAACCGCTCGAAACCAGCCTCAACCCGGTTGCATATTCCTCTGGTGTGGGACCGGCAAAGAATGCATCCAGCACTGCGCGCATGGGCTCTACCCCTGCTGGCAGCGGGCGAGCGACTGGGTCTTCATACGGTTCCGTGCCCACGGCAAACCGGGCTTCATTGGTGAAATAGATGGTAATCGTCTGCGCAATGGTGGGCGCAAGGGTGGGGAGGTCGGTCGCAGGGGAAACGACCGATTCAACTGGAACCTGGACGGGGGACAATGGGGTCGGGGTCAGATCAACCGAAATGCTGCATGCCAACATGCTAAAAACAGACAACACAAGCACGAGATAGCGCAATGTTTGTCTCATATTCCCTCCGATCGTTAATTGATTATAGAATAACATACTCTGATGGAGTAAAATAACCTTTTTTGAACAAGGAGCGCCATGCCTACAAATGAACAGATCCTGGATGCGTTGCAAAAAGTGTTCGACCCTGAACTTGGACGGAACATCGTTGAACTGGGGATGGTACGCGCCCTTTCAATCAAAGAGAATGGTGAAGTCTCTTTTACCCTGGCTTTGACGATTCCAGGCTGCCCGATGAAGAATCAAATGGAACGGGACGCCCGCATGGCGTTAATGGCGCTGCCGGGAGTAAATGAGGTAATAGTAACTTTTGGCGCGATGACCGAAGTTGAGAAAAAAGCAGTTTTTGCCAAAGGCATGCCTGAATTGCCCAAGTTGAACAAATTCAACCGCGTGGAAAAGGTGATCGCAGTGATGAGCGGCAAAGGCGGGGTTGGCAAAACTTCCATCACAGCCATATTGGCTTGCGCGCTGGCGCACTCCGGCAAAAAAGTTGGCATTCTTGATGCAGATATCACCGGTCCCAGCATCCCGCGCTTGTTCGGGCTGCCCGCGGGCGGATTGCGCAGCAGCGATCAGGGTATCCTGCCGGCAGTGACGAAACTGGGTATTAAGGTCGTTTCCATCAATTTGCTCGTCCCAACTGAAGACGCGGCTGTCATCTGGCGTGGACCAATGATCACGGGCACCATCCAGCAGTTTTGGCGAGATGTGTTGTGGGGAAAACTGGATGTGCTGCTGGTTGATCTGCCGCCAGGCACTTCTGATGCAGCGTTGACGGTGATGCAGACCCTGCCCGTGAACGGCGTGTTGCTGGTCTCCACCCCGCAAGAGCTGGCTGGCATGGTGGTACGCAAAGCGGATTCGATGATCAAGCAGATGAAAGTGCCGGTGCTGGCAGTGGTGGAGAACATGAGTTACTTCACTTGCCCGGATTGCGGCAAGGCTCACGAGCTATTTGGACCAAGCCATATCGAAGAACTGGCGCGCTCAGTGGAGACACAAACTTGGATTCAGTTAGCAATCGATCCAAAGTTAGCCGCGCTGGCTGACGCGGGGAAGATTGAAGCGTATTCCTCTTCAAATATCACTGAACTGATCCAAAAAACTGAAATCTAAAACCGTTAAAGTACGCTGAGCAGCAGCGCCACCAGTCCGATCACCAAAGTGATGCCCAATCCAATAGGCAGAGTGATGCGCAGGATTTCACCTTCGCGCCCTTTCAGGTCAGTGGTGCTGCCCCCCACTGCCAGTTTGGCAGGTGCGATCATGCTTCCCAGCGAACCGCCAACAGTTTGTGCAGCCAGCAGGATGATGGGTGAAATCTTAAGCAGCTCAGCCACCCCTTTTTGCATGGCGCCAAACAGCACATTTGAGTTAGTGTTACTTCCGGTGGCGAATGCACCAACCATCCCAACCAAAGGTGAAAAGAGTGGATAAAGCAGCCCCACGAACCGGCTCAAGCCTTGCGCGATCTGCAATGTCATCCCGGTGTGTTCCATCAATGAAGATAGCGCGATCATGAAGAGCGTGCCCAGGCTGGCGGGGATAGCCGCTTTGGTGGCTAAGATCAGTGACGGACCAACCCTACCGATGGACAAGGACTTGATCCTTGGCAGTAACAAAATGGCGAACGCCGCTGTGAGCAGGATCAATGTGCCGGCGTGGACGAGCGGGTGAAAGACATAGCCGTTTCCGGCTGGGGTTGTGAATCCGCCGCTTGTAACCACTTCCGGGAAGCCCATCGTCCAAGTGACGCTGGCGAGGGCGCGATTGACCGGTTTGATCACCGTGACGAACATAATGGCGGCGATCAAGAACCCGTAGGTTAATACTCCGGTTTTCAGAGCCGGACTGGTAGTCGATTCGGGTCGCCATCCGGCAGGTCTTTTGCACAGGAAGATACCGCCGATGATGCCGATGATGGCCGCCGAGAATGAGCTGATCGACATTAAGCCGAGAATACCGGCAAGATATTGAGTACCAGCGACGAAGACGGCCAGGATCACTACCCGCCACCAGTGTTTCTTCTGGCCGAGAAGAAAAGCAACTGAAAGTCCGGTAAGCAGGACGGTAATCCCCAACAGGAAATCGGTGGTGGGGATCAACTCTTTCGCGTTGACTTTGGTGATATCCACCAGCGTGCGAAATGCCAGCGCCATGCCGCTGTTGGTTACAGACCAACTGTGACCTATGGCGGCGGCTGCCACCGCGGTCAGTGGCGAAACCCCCAACACTACCAGCATAGGGGCGGCAATGGCGATTGGCAGTCCAAACCCGGCCAGATTCTCGATCACGCCGGTTAACATCCATGCCTGAACGATAAGGAGCCAGCCTTTATCGGGGATGACGCCCTGCAATGCGATGGCGATGGCGCGGATGCCGCCCACCTGGTCGACCAGGTGATATAAAAACAGGGCCGGCCACAGGATCATCAAAACGTTCAATGTTATCATCAGGCTTTTAACCTGTGAGACCCACAGCGCCTGCCAGTTCAACCCGAAAGCGAGGAAAGCCACGATCAACCCGGCCAACCAGCCTGCCAATCCGGCTTGATGGCTGCCGCTGCGGAATACCAGCATCAGTGTGAGAACGATCAGAATGGGAAGCAGCGCGAGGATGAAGGTCATTGGTTGGGGTTTTTGATAAAAAGGGATGTGCTAAATGAATCTCTTATGAAATGATCTCAAGGTTGGCCAGTGAGGCCAGCAGACGCTTCAACCCAACGGACTCAAAATGAACGTTAACGGTTTCTTCGCCATCCGGGTCCATTTTGCTTTCAAGCACCATGCCTTCGCCCCAGTCAGCCTTGTTCGCCGAGCGGACGCGCATACCAGGTTTGAAGCGGGGTTCTACTGACACAGAGAAACTTTGCATTACCCCACGCTGACCGGTAGTAACCCGTTGGGTGGTGGTCACCCCCGTCTTACTCCAGCGGAAGTCTTCCTGGCGCACATCGCGCCGTGAGGCATTGCGCCGACCCTGATTGACGACCAGGTCCTCGTTGATGTCAGCCAGAAAGCGCGAGGCCTCGCCATATTCCCATGAGCCAAAATTGGAACGCCGTTCAGCCCGCAGCAGATAAAGCTGGTTCTTGGCGCGGGTCATGCCCACGTAAAACAGGCGTCGTTCCTCTGCCATCTCTTCAGGATCGTCGCGCGAACGGCTGTGCGGTAGCAGACCCTCATCCAGACCGAGGATGAAGACTTGGTTGTATTCGAGCCCTTTGGCGGCGTGCAGAGTGAGCAGGGTCACCGCCCCTTGCACCTTGTCCATTTCAGAGGACTCGCCGTTGTCAGGGATGGTATCCTGATCCGAGACGAGCGCCAGGTTTTGCAGAAATTCGGTCAGACCTTTGTCTTGAAAATCGCCAGCCAGTCTGCGCAGTTCTTGCACGTTTTCCCAGCGGTCGTTGCCTTCTTCGCTGAAATCATTGATATAAGCCTCGTACCCGACGTCGTGGATGATGCGGTCAAATAGCGCAACGATCGAGAGACTGGACTTCGCAGCCTGCCATTCGTTTAGCAGCGCGCCAAAATCAGACACGATGCCGGCCGAGCGCCCGACCTGCTGCCAATTCGGAGAGACATCCCCGTTCTTACCCAAGTCCATCAACACTTCGCCCGCGCTAATGCCTGCCTGAAAGGCGCAATTCTGCAGCGAGAGGATGGTCATATTGCCAATGCCGCGCGGCGGAACAGCGATCACCCTCAGCAGGCTGACCTCGTCGGAGGGGTTCTCGATCAGACGCAGGAAGCAGATCAAGTCTTTCACTTCACGGCGGCCGTAGAAGCGCTGCGCGCCGATCAGGCGGTAAGGCAGGTTGGCGTGGATGAAAGCCTCTTCGATCACCCGGGATTGGGCGTTGGTGCGGTACATGATGGCAAAGTCGTTGGCGCTGGCTTTGCGGGAATGAACGTACTGCTGGATGGTATCCACCACAAAACCGGCTTCAGCCAGGTCATCCACCGCGATGAACTGCACGATCTTGTTGCCCGCGCCGTGATCGGTGAAGAGATGCTTGGGAGTACGGTTGCGGTTGCGGTCGATCACCTGCCGTGCGGCATCCAGCACGATCTGGGTGGAGCGGTAATTCTGCTCAAGCAGGATCTTTTCGCACTTGGGATAGTCTTTTTCAAAGCGCTGCACGTTGCGGTAGTCCGCGCCGCGCCAACGGTAAATGGATTGGTCTTCATCGCCCACTACGAAGATATTCTTGTGGTAAGCCGCCAGGTGCTTCAAGAGCTCATACTGCGCCAGGTTGGTGTCTTGAAATTCATCCACCAGTACGTGCTGAAAGCGGTGGGCGTATTTCTCTGAGATGGCGGGGTTTTCCTGCAGCAGGCGGGCGGACAACAACAAGAGGTCGTCAAAATCAACCGCATTGTTGGTCTGCAACATCTCCTGGTAGCGGGTGTATACCTTTGAGACAACCTCGTCGCGGTAGGTGCCCAGTGGCATAGCTTTGGGCAGCAGCAGGTCGTTCTTGGCAGCCGAGATGGCGGCGAGGACGCCCGCTGGGCGATGGGTCTTGTCGTCGATGTTCAACTCACGCAGGGCGCGTTTGACCAGGGATTCCTGATCGCTGCTGTCAAAGATGACGAAATTGGAGCTGAAAGGCAGGGCAGCGGACTCGCGGCGCAGCAGGCGGGCGCACATGGCGTGAAAAGTGCCCAGCCAGATACCCTCAAGGTTGCGCTGCACCATGTTGATGACGCGGTTTTCCATCTCACGCGCGGCTTTGTTGGTGAAGGTGACCGCAATGATGTCGTAGGAGGGCACGCCGACCCGGTCGATCAGGTATGCCAGGCGGCGGGTAAGCACGCGCGTCTTACCGGAGCCGGGGCCTGCCAACACCAAAATCTGCCCGTCAGGGGCGGTGACCGCCTGGCGCTGCGGCGGGTTGAGATCGTCGAGCAGGGAATCGGGCATGGGTTACTTTGGGTCGATTCTGAAATCGTAAATACCGTCAATGACGGGGTAGGCGTTTCCGCATTTTGCACAGTGGAGCTGCGGAGGGGTGTCTTCCAATGGCGTGCGGCAGGCCGGGCAGGCGAAGAAGCCGGAAACAGGCGCTGATCTGCCCACAGCGGTTGAACGCAGAAAGACACTGGGAGTGAACTGCCAGAGATTGCCAGTGAACCCGGCGAGGCTATCCAGCCATGCCAGCAAGCCGGTGGGAAAGGCGCTCTTGAGGAAACCGAGACGGAAATGACTGACGGTGATGGTGTGTTGGATGGTAAACCCGGCCTGCTTCATCCAGGAGCGAATGGCGGCGGGGTGAAAGTCAAAGTTGAGCGGCAGGTACTCCACCGGGTCGGGGGTATAGGGTGACCAGCTTTGCTTGCCGAACAGATAGCGCAGCATGGATTTGAGGTTGCGTTTGTTGGCGTATTCCAGGATGAGGGTGGCGTTCTCACGGAGAACGCGTCTCACCTGAGCCAGGGCGGCGGGGGCGTCTGCCATGTGGTGCAGCGTGCGGATCATAGTGGCGCCGTCAAAGAAGCCGTCTACGAAGGGCAGGTGGTAGACGTCCGCAGCTACATAGCGGTAAAGCGGATTGTCACCGAGCCTGGAGTGCGCTTGCTCAAGCTGGGTTCTTGAGTAATCCAGCAGGGTGATGCGGTCGTAACCCGTGTAGCGGGGAGTGTTGCGTCCGGCGCCGGCGCCCAGCTCCAGCAGGTGTTCACCGTGGGCGGGCAGCAGCCGTTTGAGCGCGATGGCTTCACAGGCGTCTTCATAGGCGCGGCCACCTTTCTCCCAGAAGGAGGATTGGTAGTCGGAACCTTCATAATTGCACACAGGTGGTGTGGGGGGTGTTTGCATGTGTATACTCTCGTGTGATTAAAATGCGACCGGACAGGTTTGCCGGCGGCGCCCAGAGATACCTCCTTACCGCTGCTTCCTCTCGGACCTGACGGGGTTCGCAGGGCTCTGCCGCGCCGGTCCCATCCGGGCGCGCCCTAAGGATACCGCAGGACGGGCGAGGTGTCAATTGACCACGACCCCACTCACTACGTTCGGGGGCACAATGGCCTTTACCCCATTATTGGCGATGATCGCGAATATGAAAATATCGCAGAATACATTTATGCGAATCCCCGTAACTGGGGAAAAGATGATGAAAACCAACCGACGCAAGAGCATGTCCTGGATGCATAAATCAATAACTATCTCTTTATCGCGCAAGCTTCGATATGCTTAAGGTGCTCAAATTTACTACAAGAAGCATTCGTGCGAAAGACAGGACGACGAATTTATGGAAGAAACAATTCTTTAGAGCAAAACGAGCGGGGTCGCGATGGCAGCGCCCCGGAGTGGATTTTCATATGTACAAATTTGGGGATTGCTTCAGGCTCAAACACTGAGCCTTCGCATACGAATGACAGGTTCTTTAAACCAAAACGAGCGGCGTTGTGTTCCGCTCGTTTTGATCTGATCACTCAGAAAAAACCATAATCCATTAAGGAGGAAAACACTTTTTTATTTGTTGCTGCCAATCAAATATCGCCCAAACATTAACATAAACGAAACACTAACCAGGAGTTTATTAAGATTTCAAACGATCTTCACCCCGTAGGTATCTGCCAACACCTCCTCCAGGCTGGGTTGGAAACTGAGAAAATCAGTGACATGGTGCTGGCTGGCGGACTTGATCAGGCTGTCCGGTTCCCCGTTGAGCACGCAGCGCACCTTGTTATCTTCGAAGGTGAGGTTGTGGATGTTGGTAATGCCGGCGAAGATATCTTTTGGCACCGGGTTGGCAAAACGCATTTCGATCTTGCGGATGGCGCGGCTGCGCAGCTGCACTCCCCGTTCCACCGAGATCAGTTTGCCTTGATGCAGAATGGCGACACGGTCACAAATCCTTTCCATTTCATAAAAGGATTTTGACGTGATAAAGACAGTCCGGCCGGCATGGCGGGCATCGGCGATCAGGCGGTAGAAGACATCTGCAATAGCGGGGTTCAGATCGTCCATTGGTTCATCCAGCAGAAGCAGCTCCGGGCGGTGCACGAAAGCCTGCAGCAGATCAAAGACCTGGCGGTCGTGGCGTGAGAGCGTTGCTGCCGATTGAGACAGGTCAAGGTCAACCTGTTTGGAGATCTTCTGGATCTCCGTCCATAGCATGCCGCCCTGTTGGTGCCCAAGCGACCGCAGAAGTTCACCTACGGTAAGGCGGCTGGTTGAGGGGTAATTGCCGGGATAGATGCCAATTTTTTCACGAATAAAACGGGCATCGCGGTAAGAATCCTTGCCAAAAACCAGCAATCTGCCGCTGGAAGGGCGCAAATAGCCCGCCAGCAGGCTGATCAAGGTTGATTTTCCGGCGTGGTCGGTTCCGAGTAAACCGTAAATTTCACCGGGTTCGACGTCCAGCGTGATGTTTTCGACCCCTTGACGGCGATTGTGCGTCTTTGTTAATTTTTCCGCTTTGATCACTAAATAGCGCATCTCGGCCTCCTGTGTGAAGAGAATTTGTCATTCCCCGGCGAAGATTCGCAGAGGAACGCAGGTGCCCTAAGGCTTGTATTGTGCCGGGATAAGAAAACCGGCTGGTAGCGGAAGTACCAGCCGGCAGTGGTTGTATGCCGTTTTAGATCAGAGAGATCTGATCAGTCCAGTACTTCCTGAGAGGCGTTCACTCCGAATGGACGTGGAAGATGGCTGCAAGGTTTAATGCAGAGGATCAGTCCAAATCCAAACGCGCTTACGACTCGATTTTCAACGAACGTGGATAACCCGGATTTTCCCCAGCAACTAAGGGGAGGCACATCTTTTGAGTTACCCGATTCTTCCAACGGCATTGTGAGGCCTTTCTTCCAACGTATAATTTTTGGATGTTTATTTTGCAACTGCACCTATTTTAGTTTTTAAGCAGCTTAAAGTCAAGATGAAACATTACTCAGGTTACAAATAATCAGGTTTTCGAGCAAGCAGGCGCTCATAACCAGGCATACAGGGCGTTTTCACACCGGTTCGCCTATGGCATAACATTGTACAGTAATACATTCGCAACGGTCATAGTTTTGCACTCCTTCCGGGTTTGATATAATCGGATTATCTATCGGTAAATCATGATGTAAAGGCGGAAAACCATGACTTCGAAAGTGTTTTACGGCTCTCCGCGCCAGACACGCCTGTGTGCGGATGAAACATTGCCTGCTAAATTGGATCTGATCATGGGCGCCCTTCACCTGCGCGACCGGGTCAAAAAAGAATTGGTGTGCCTCAAACTGCATGTGGGCAATAACATCGGCTATTCGGTCATCCACCCCGTCTTCATCCGCAAGGTGGTGCAGGCCATCAAAGACGGCGGAGGCAAGCCCTTCATCGTGGATGTGGATTGGGATGTAGCGGGCTGCGAAACACGCGGCTATACAACTGAAGTGCTCGGCTGCCCGGTCTACCCGGCCGCCGGACCAATGGACAATTATCATTATGAACACGAGTGGGAATACAAGAACATGAAGACCTGGAAGGTGGCGGGGATGGTAGAAGATGCATCCTTCCTAGTCAACTTTGCGCATGTTAAAGGCCACCCTTCCTGTGGTTTTGGCGCGGCTTTCAAGAACATTGCTCTGGGCTGCATGGTGGGTGATACTCGCGGCAAGATCCACGATACCAATCACTACGACAAATACTGGTTTAAAGAGAATTGCAGCGACCGCGCGCTGATGCAGAAAATTGTGGATTCCTGCCCGTTCGGAGCGATTGTGTTTGATAAAAAAGACCCGGATGAACTGCATCTGCATTTTGAGCCGTGCAACCAGTGCATGCGCTGCCAGCAGGTGGCACCAGCCGGCAGCCTGAAAATCGACCCGGTCAACTTCCACTCTTTCCAGGAGGCTTGCGCCATCTCCACCGCCATCACACTTTCCACTTTTGCCAAAGAGAAAACCGTACATCTGGCGCTGGCTAACCAGATGACCCCGGTATGCGACTGCTTCGGGTTCACCGGCATGCCCATCCTCAATGACGAAGGCGTTTTTGGTTCGGATGATATTGTCGCGCTTGATAAAGCAGTTCTGGATAAAACTGCCATCCGGCCCCTGTTGCTGGATAACGTCCCCGATTGCATGGAACCTCAAATGATCGACGCGCATCCCTTCTCGCAGCTGCACGGACCTTTTAAAGATCCGTATGTGGTAGTACGCTACGCTGAACAATTGGGTTTAGGCAGCCAAGATTATGAACTGGTGGACGTGCTGCCGTTCGAACGCAAGGGTCCTGCCCCGATGGGTTACTACATCGCGGCGAAGTAGGGCAGAAAACCACTTAACACAACTCCGGCAGCCGAATCTAAGCCGGAGTTGTGTTTTGCAACCAATTCTTTTCTCTCTGCGTATATGTTGGTAGATCACACAGGAGAAAAATCAAGTTGAAGAAAACCTTATTTCTATTTATTTTATTCGCACTAACACTTTCAGCCTGCACCGTAAATGGATATCCGATCTCGGTTGTCAATGAGCGTGTCAACGGATCCGGTAAAATTATCACCGAGACCCGCTATGTGAGCGGTTTCAATAAAGTGGACCTGCAGGGCATTGGCAACCTGACCATCGTTCAGGGGAGCGATGAATTGCTGACGATCACAAGTGATGACAACTTCATGGATTACATCACCACCGAAGTGGTCAACGGCACGCTGGAGATTGGGATGAAGCCCAACCTCTCACTCAACCCTACAGGCACTATCGATTACAAACTGACGGTGAAGTCACTTTCCAGCGTTGTGTTGTCAGGGTTTGGCAGCATCACTGCAGGCAAACTGACGAGAAATGAGCTGGAAGTAAGACTCGCGGGATCAGGTGAAATAAATCTGGGTATGCTTGAGAGCGACACGCTCCTGCTGCGGGTTTCAGGTTTTGGCGATATCAATGTGGAAAACATGAACGTCAAACAGCCAAACCTTGAGATCACCGGCTCCGGCGATATTAATGTGGATCAAATGGATGTGGAAGACCTGGCTGTCAAAATCAGCGGTTTCGGCAACACAGATTTAACTGGAAAAGCGGAGACTCAGGAAGTCCAGATTCTTGGCTCTGGCAACTATAGAGCCGGCAACCTCGAAAGTGAACGTGCTATTGCGAAAATTACCGGTTTTGGTGATGCAAAGGTATGGGCGAAGAGCGATCTGGATGTAACCATCACCGGCAGCGGCAACCTGGATTACTACGGCAGCCCGCGCGTGACCCAATCCGTGACCAGCTTTGGCAAGATTAATTCACTCGGCGAACATTAAGCACACGGGATTTCACCGGAGAGCAAGAGCGCTCTCCGTTTTTTTTGCATGGTTTTAGAGAATCATTCAGCAATTGCAATGGGCTGAGTTGCCTGCAGCGCATCCTGCAATTTCAACAATACAGCCTTGCGGCCTTTCAACATCATCTTGTAATCGATATTATCCGTTGCGGCGATCTGCATGCGAAGGTCAGAGAGACAGTTTTCTAGCAATTGAAGCAGCACGGTTTTCTCTTCTTCCTCAAGTTGAAGCCGTATCATGGGATCCTCCTCTCAAAAGACCAATAAAAAAAGCTGTCCGTCCATGACGAACAGCCCGATAGAGACTGGTGATGATTTTTCAAGCAGAGCTGACAGCAACGCTTTTTTCTATTTTCATTATAGAATGTTCGAGGCTGCCAGTCAAGTGATTTTTATCAAAATCAAGAAGCGGTTGAATGGTCAAATTGGCATCTCATAAACACGGTAGCGGCGCAGGTTTTTGACCCCCATCTTGTAAAGGGCATTGTTCATCCGGACATTATCTTCAAGCACGTAGTTGATCTCTAGCCGAACTTTATTGGAGTTTAAGGCGTCGTAGGTGGCGCGGTAAAGCAGGGTGTCGATGGCTTTTCCCTGATATTCGGGGATGACGCCAAGCGCCCACATGCGGTACTGCGTGATACGCGGCAGCATGTAGAGCAGTTTTATCCAGCCAAAGGGCAGCAGACGTCCGTTCAACCCTTTGAGAATAACGTTGATATCCGGGAGCGTCATGGCGAACCCGATCGGTTTACCACCGGCGGTCTCGGCGATCAACACAGCTTTCGGGTTGATGATCTGTTTCAGGTCGCGAGCCATTGCTCTGCCCTCTTCTTCTGTTACCGGGTAGAACCCCCAATTGTCCGAGATCGAGACGTTGGCAAGGTTAACAATCGTGACCACATCTTGCTCAAGACTCTTCATGTTCACCGGGCGAATGGTGACTCCATAACGTTTTTGCACTTTCTCGGTCAGGGTCAGATAGCGCTCCGGGAATTGATACCCGTCCTTCGCGTCCATTATGTAAACCATCAGATCTTTGGCTTTTGCCAATCCAAAGGAAGTCAAAAGGTCATTGTAGTATGGAGGGTTATAGGGAGCCAGAATGACTGGCGAGGGTTCATAGCCTTCAACAACCAACCCCCATTCCTGCGAGGCGAAACTCCAGGGTCCGCGCATGCTGGTCATGCCTTTCTTGCGCAGCCACTCACGAGCGGCAGAAAGCAGTGCCTTTGCAATCACGGGATCATTGTTGCATTCGAATGAACCAAAAAGACCGATGGGCTGCTTCCAGTGATCCAATGCCAGTTTGTCCAAGAAAGCAGAAACCCGGCCAACGACTTTGCCATTCTCCCTGGCGAGAAAGAGCGCATAAATGCAGTGATTCAGCATCGGATTATTCTCAGGTACGTACTGGGCTTGTTGTTCCGAGCGCAATGGAGCCACCCAAACCGGATCATTTCGATATAACTGATAAGGAAGGTCAATAAATGCTTTTAAATCCTGCCGGGTTTGAACCTCGATGATCTCCATAACCGCTCCTCGCAATGTTGACTATAGGTCAAAACAGTTTGTAATACAAGCGATTTTCAGAGAGATATTCTAATTGAGGATGCGATTATGATTTTGTTGCTGTCAACACCAGATTCCCGCTGGTTAGGGGCACGAATAGATCTCCGGTAAGACCGCCAAAACTGTGAATTTCACCAAAACCTGCCGTAGTTAAGGCATTGACCAACTCTTTTTGCAGTTGCGGCCTCAGATGAGTTGATGAAACACTGGATTCCCAGCTTGAGTTGCCAGAGCGTTTGAGTGTGACGATGTTGAATTGGATCAACCCGTCAGGCTCGAAATTGTAGAAGCGTTGGAACACCCACTCGCTTTTTTCTTCTTGATGCGTCTGGGGTTCCATCCAGCGCTCTTTTTTGGCCATTACAGCATCGAAATTGCGGTTCTGGATCAAGAGCAACCCACCAGGGCGCAGGCAGGAAGCAAAATCTTTTAGCGTTTCATCCACTTCGTTTTGAGTATGCAAATGCGGGAGTGAATTCCCAAGGCACAGGACGGCATCGAATTGTCCTGCGCCGAGGTTTTTTGCCAAAGAACCAAATCCAATGACCTCAAACCTGGCTTTTAGGCCAATTTCAACTGAATTAGAACGGGCTTTCGCGATCATTTCACCGCTGAAGTCCGCACCGACTACCTCAAAGCCCAATTTGGCAAGCGCCAGGGCGTGCATCCCTGTGCCGCAGGCAGAATCCAAAACCTTCTTGGGTACGCTGGCGGTTGATGGGTGCGCTGCCAACAACTTTTCAATGAACGGCATCTCCAGAGCAAGCCGGCTTTTCCAATTAACAAAGCGGTCATAATCGTTCGCGAACAGATCATACATGCGGCAATCCTTTTCACATAGCTAACGAAAGACTCTAGAAAGTTCAACGAAATGATAAAATGAGGTCATCTTAGACCGGGGTGATCCATGACTGACGCAACTTTTTTACAATCCTTCTTGCAAGTTTACCCTCATTTTGGCTGGATTGGCAGCCTGATTATTTTAACAGGGTGTCTGGTTTCTGCAGTGGCTTACACGGGCAAAGCGGATGAGCGCTATTCCATACTCAACCATTTCATTTCCGAGTTGGGCGAGATTGGTATCTCAAGGTCAGCGGCGGTGTTCAACACTGCCATGGTAATTGGTGGAATCCTCTTTATCCCTTATATGGTGGGGCTGGGGTTAACCATTGGTTCGTGGTGGGCAATCATTGGGATGTCTGCCGGGTTGCTGGCGGCAGTATCGAGTATCCTGGTTGGCATTTTTTCAATGGACAGGCTTACCCCGCACCGCCGGGCAGCCATGACCTTTTTCAGGTCCGGGCTGGTGACGGTTGTTTTCTTCACTATCGCAGTGTTTGCCCAGCCAGCCGGGCACCGGACGATTCCGCTGGTGGTCAATATGTTCGGGATCATCGCAATAATTTCCTATGCCGCCTTCCTGGCGATCGTTGGCCGCAAGATGGATACGAACAACCAGCCAAATTACATCCTTGATCCATCCGTAATGCCAGAGAGACCAAAGTTTTGGCGCACCGCATTCCTGGAATGGATGTTGTTTTTCTCGACGATTGCGTGGTTCTTATTGGTCAGTCTTTTTGTCTTGGGGCCACAGATTGTCGTTTAATAAAAAAACCACCCGGAAGATTCTTTGATTGACGGGTGATTTTTCTAAGGTTGAGTCTATTTAAGGAAAATGCTGATCACGAAAGGGAGAAGCACTAATATTGCAAGCAAGGTATTTCCTCGCCTTTTTGTGTTTCTGTTATCCCAACTGAAAAGAAAAATCGCCAACAAAAACGCTAGAACTCCACTTAAGATAAGCACGATCACAGAACCCCACGGTGAAAAATCCGCGGCCTTGCCCATCGCCAGACTGTTGAACGCATTCATTGCGTGGGAGGCGGGCAAGAGCCGGGCAGCTTTTCCGGCAATTTCAGGGAGCATGTTGTAAGGCAGCATGAGACCCCCCAGCAGCATTGATGGAACGAAAATGATCTGTGACCACAGGACGGTCATCCGTGATGAGGGGGAGACTACACCGATCAAGACGCTAATACAAGCCGAAGAAAAAGTAATTGCCAGAAAAACGATGACGAAATTTATCCAATTAACCGGTAATGGCGCTTTGAAGAATAATGGTGCTGTTATGGTGATGACCGCAGTTACCAAAGCGAGATGAAGGGTTGTGGTTAAAGCCGGAATGGATAAAACCGATATTGAAGGAACGCCATTGATCTTGAAGCTTCTGAAAATCCCATTTTCACGGGCATTCACCAACGGGTCGGGGATGCCAAGAAGCGTGGATGCCAAAACTGAAAACACGACCAGCGCAGGAACTAATGTTTCCAAAAAGGGAGGGTTAATTGATGGCATGATGAAGCCCATTAATAAATAGAATCCTAGCGGGAACAGGTAGTTCATCAACAGCAACTGTTTATTCCTTACACCTGAGCGAAATTCAAACATAAAGTGATGGATGAATGCTTTCAATTCGCACCTCCTATGTTCGTAATTTCGAGGAACCGATCTTCAAGCGAAGGGCGCTCGACGCGCAAATCGATCAGAATATCTTTATGCTTTTCAATGTGGGTTATGATGGCAATGATGGTTGAACTAATATCAGCGCTGAAGTAAATCTCGTAATCTTCTTTTGTGATCTGCCGGCTCACAGCCGGGAACTGGACAGTTTGATTGGAAAGGCACGCGTTTTGAGTTCTGGCAGATACTTTGGTCAGACCGGCGCCGGCGGCAGTTATTTCCATTGGTGTCCCGGTGGCTACGATTTTACCATTAAGGAGAATTGCGACCCGGTCAGACATCTCTTCTGCTTCTGCCATATCGTGAGTCGCGAGGACGATGGTGGTTCCTGCAGCTTTTAATTCGCGCATTAAATTGTGAAGCTCTACCCGTGATGCTACATCTAAACCTGCTGTGGGCTCATCCAGGAAGAGAATCTGGGGTTTGTGGGCAACTGCAAGAGCAAGCGAGAGCCGCCTCTGCTGTCCGGTAGAAAGTTCGTAGAATTGTGTGTTTTGTTTAATTTGAATCCCAAGTCTTTCCAGAAGGTCAAACCGTGGGGAAACGCTGTGATAGGCACAGAAGAATTTCATCGCCTCATTTGGAGTGATACTTTCAGGAAGTCCAGAACTCTGAAGCTGAACGCCAATCAGATTTCTTAGTTTTGCGGGTTCACGATGCGGGTCAACCCCGCCCACTTTGAGTGAACCGTTGTCTGGTTTGCGGAGACCTTCCAGACATTCAAGGGTACTGGTTTTACCTGCGCCGTTCGGTCCAAGCAAACCAAATATCTCTCCGTGAAAAACCTGAAAACTGATCCCATCAACAGCCGTAAATGCACCATACTTTTTTTGAAAATGGGATACTTCAATTACTGCATCACCCATCCTTCATTCTCCTCTGGAAGAATTTCCTTCTCCACAACCTGTCAAAGAAACCAACACCTGTATTGTGAACAACCTTAGTTCGAGAGACAAATTATACTTATGTCCGGGTATCCTGTATATGTAAATCATTGGAACGATTCGATTTTTAAGATCGTCATTTCAGTAAAAAAAGAGGATGTTCTATGAAAAAGTATCTTGCTCTGATTGTGATTGGGTTGCTTTTTTCAGGGTTTCTCGCCGGGTGTGACGCGAAAAACGTGAAAATCACGAAAGATATGAATGGTGAAACCATTTCTGTTGAAAAAGGAGACTCGATAACCTTATCCCTCGCGGGCAACCCGACCACTGGTTTCAACTGGGAGTTGATCGAAATGAGCCAAAGCATTCTTGTTCCGGAGGGCGAACCTGATTACAAATCGGGGTCCATGTTGATCGGTTCTAGCGGCGTATATACCTACAAATTCAACGCAGTCCAAGCGGGAAGCACCACTCTCAAGTTGGTTTATCATCGCTCGTGGGAAAAGGATATCCCGCCAGCGGAAATGTTTGAAGTCTTCATCAAAGTCAAATAAACCACCAAGACCTTTGAAAGCAGGTTTTTGTTAATACAATCGATTGAGATCTGTAGAAACATGTTTTCTGAACACGCTTAAATTCAGGATTTCTGTGTAAGACTCATAAACACATCTTCAAGAGTGATCTCGCTCGCGGCAATGTGAACTCCGGAAATTCCTTTTTCCGATAACCGGGATTCAAGTTGGTTTTTTTTGATCGCACCCGGCTTTGTATTCACATGAACAAGATCGCCCAAAAGACTGGTTTGCACGACTTCATTCATTTGGTTAAGACATTCGAGCGTATCCAGGAGCGAATCGGCGGTGACATTCCAGGCTTGGCCCTTGAGGGTTGTGGTTTTCAGGCTGGAGGGTTTATCAAACGCGAGCAGTTTTCCGTTGCGCATTAGCCCCACCCGGTTGCAGTATTCCGCCTCGTCCATATAATGGGTCGTGATGAAGATGGTCACTCCATTGGTAGCCAGTTGATAGATCAGATCCCAAAATTCGCGTCTTGCAACCGGGTCAACCCCCGAAGTGGGCTCATCCAGGAAGAGAAGTTTGGGTTGGTGCACAAGGGCAATTGCCAACGCCAGGCGCTGCCGCCACCCGGCTGAGAGACCGCGAGTCAATTCACTGTTACGACCGGTCAGACCGACCAGGGACAGGGTTTCTTCTATCTTTTTCTTTTCTCTAACCCCATATACTCCCCCATAAAAGGCAAGATTTTCCCACACAGTCAAGTCATCATAAAGAGCAAATTTTTGTGACATATATCCTGAACGCGACCGCACTTCTTCGGTTTGTTTAAACGCGTCAAAACCCAGGACGGAGGCGCTTCCTTCAGAAGGTTCAAGCAAACCCAGTAACATGCGGATGGTGGTAGTCTTTCCGCAACCATTTGGTCCCAGGTACCCCACGATCTCGCCGGCGCCAACCTCAAAATTGAGATGGTCCACTGCTGTGAAATCGCCGAAGCGACGGGTCAGGTTATTGGCTTTAACGATGCTGTCAGGCATAGTGCTCACCATTTTCGGTTGGATGATTTGACAATGAAATGAAAACATCTTCGAGGGTTGGCGGGATAACTCTGGCGGAATGGATATTTCCGCTGTCGCCTGGAGTGTGCTTCATGAGTGAATCGATGATGTCCTCGGTTTTTCCGGAGGTGGAGCGCAAGTGAAGTTTGTCGCCAAAAGCGCGTGCATCCTCTACTCCGGGGATCTGAGAGACTTCCTCAAGCATTTTAAGCGGCGCACTGCTCTGCACTTCGATGATGCGCCCTTCCAGTTTAGCTCTTAGCTGAGACGGGGCTCCTTCCGCGATGATCCTGCCTGAGCGCATGAAACCCAGACGGTTGCAGCGGGCAGCCTCATCCATATAGGGAGTGGTCAGGATAACAGCCATACCCTCTTTTGCAACAATTCGGATAATGAGCTGCCAAAAATCCTGCCGGGTGACCGGATCAACCCCTGTAGTAGGCTCATCCAACAACAGAATCTGGGGTTGGGTCACCAGCGCGGAGGCGAGTCCCAGTTTCTGTTTCATCCCGCCAGAAAGTTGACCGGCTTTGCGGGCAGAAAACTCTTCCAGCCCCACAAACCTGAGCAGTTCCAGGCAGCGTGGTTTCCACTCATTGGTTTGAATACCGCGTACCTCTGCGAAGAAACGGATGTTTTCAAGGACGGTGAGGTCTTCATAGAGAGAAAAGCGCTGAGAAAGGTAGCCGATCTTCCCGCGCGCCTGTTCGGTGTGTTTTTGGATATCAAAACCGCAAATGCAGATCTCGCCCTGGTCAGGTCGTAGAGCGCCAACCAACAGACGCAGGGTGGTCGTTTTACCCGCTCCGTCTGAGCCAACCAGTCCATAGATCTCGCCCGCCTGAACGGAAAGGTTCACATCATTGACGGCAACATTTGTACCAAAAGTTCGATAAAGGTGTGACGCTTCAATTAATGCCATTAAACGCTTATCCTCCTGCTGGGGTGATCACGATGACCACTTCTTTGGCAGCAAGTTCTTCTAATTGCTGGCGGCTGGGATGACGTGGCAGATTGTGGGCTTTTTCCATAATCAGACCAATCATGAATGGATGACGGGATAAACGAACTTCGAGAAAATCTGCAATTTGTTTTTGATCGGTGACTATCTCAGCAAGACCCCTGAAACAGCGATTCTTTACGCGCACCTCAACGTGATGATCTGCTTCGATATTGCGCACCCAATCTGATTTCAAACCGCGTGCTGCACCAAGATAATATTTATCATCAATAATTTCGTATTGTAGTGGAGTGATCCGCTTGTGCCCGCTTTTTCGTCCAGTGGTGGTTAACAGCAGAACGAGGTGTCCGACCACAGACCCTAAACCAATCGTATACAAAAAGCGGTGCAATTTATGAGCAGGTCTCATGTTGCGCCAATCAAATTTGGCGATACCCATGTGCTTTTCTCCTCTCTAAAAGTAGCAGGATGCTGAACGTCAGCAGTGCTATCGTGGAGATACTTCCAGAAAAGTAGGTTCCTCTCAAAAGAGCAACGCGCAGATGTATAAAGCCATTTAAAAATTCAATCACCGCGATGATCCTCACCAGCTTCCATGCCCAGGTATGGTTGAGAAACGGGAATGGACTGAACCCCAAAACCAGGGCAACAATAATCAAATTTGCTACCGCGAACCCTTCCCCAGACTCCTTCTAGCATCGGGACGAAATCTACCCGCGAGTGTATAAAGGAAGTGGCAATTAGTAGATTTTGCCAGAGACCGGTCATCACTTCTTCCACGCTGTGGGCGGCTTGGGTGAATCCAAGACCGAGATAGAGCCAGGGAAGAAGCGCCTTTTTATCCATATTTCAATTTCCATCCTGTATTTGGATGGTCATTCTCCGTTGTTAAAAACAATGTCTGCCGGCATGCCGGGTTTGAGTTTGCCATCGGGGTTCGCAACTCGCAGTTTCACAGCGAACACGGTGGTTTTACGGCCTTCAGTAGTCTGAACATTACGGGGGGTGAATTCCGCTTGATCTGCAATGTGGATGACAGCGGCGGTAAACACAACTCCCGTGAAGGAATCGACTGTTAAATGGGCAGATTGACCGATGGAAAGTTTCCCGAATTCCGATTCTGGGATGTAGACAGTGATGGTAAGCGGGTCAAGCTGCGCCAAGGTGATTGCGGCTGCGCCGGGCGCCAACACTTCCCCGACCTGGATCGAACGGGTTAGCACCACACCGTTGGAAGGGGCGAAAGTGGTCAGTTTTCCTAGTTGCACATCCAACAAAGCCAGGTTAGCCTCCGCCTGAGTAACCGCCTGATGAGCTTGCATTGCCGCTGCTTCAGCTTGGTGCAATGCCGCCTTGGCGGTTTGGACTTTGAGAGAGTATTCCCCGGTGCTCAGAGAAGTCAACCGCTCCTGGGCGGTCTGAACCCGTTCGGTGGCTAACACAAGATGCATTCGCGTGGATAAAACTTTAACAGCAAAATCGGTCTTTTTCAAGTCGTCATAGGCGGCCTGGGCATCGTCAAGAGCAGTTTTCGCGTCGTTATAGGCTGTTTGGGCTGTGCTATACAGGTCAGAATTATTGCTTAAGGAAGCCTTGTTGAGCACATCTAGGGCGGATTGCACCGCGAAGCGCCGGATCAAGAGCGTCTTTTCGGCATCCACGAACCTGGTATTGGCTGGGTCTGATAACAAAGCGTTCAACGAGTTTTCGGATTCGGATTTCGCTTCAACCGCATTATCGACCTCGGTTTGCGCGGCTGTAATCAGATCAACCAGAGTGAACGACCCTCCCGGCAAGGTATAACCCGTCGGGTTTGGCATCCGCCATTCCGCGCTGCGTGCGGCTGTTGATTCAATCCGGGCTGCTGCCAGAGCAAACTCATAATTCGAACGAGCGGTGGCTGCGGCTGCGTCCGCTGTGGCTGTGGAACTGCGCGAGAATTCCAGGGCTGCAGAAGCGATCTTGCGTTGGGCCTGTAAAACAGCTCCATCAACATTAAAAAGCGGGCTGCCAGCGCTAACAGTGTCACCTTCCTCAATAAACACTTCAGAAACCCGCCCCCCGATTTCAGGCGAGAGGACAGCGCTGACCGCTTCGATCGTTCCGGAAACAGAAAGTTGCTGCGAGTTTTTATTTTCCAGACTGTTAATCAAAAAATATAAACCGACAGCGAGCGCTAAAATGATGACCGGAACGACAGGTTTTGGAAGATGTCTTTTTTGCATGACTTAACTCCTCTATAAAGGATGCAGGATTAATCCAAACGCTTTCTAAAGCGTAACGATGCAAACAACAAGATCAAGGTACCAAAGACTAACAAAGCCAGACATTCTTTCCAGACCGATTCAAGGCTGGAACCCTTGAGCATCACCGAACGGATGATCACCAGGTAGTAACGCAAGGGAATAATATTGGAGATCCAGCGTAACACAGCAGGCATGGCTTCAAGCGGGAAGAAGAATCCGGACAGAAAGATGGAAGGCAGAAGCGTCATCCAAACGGTCAGCATGGCTTCTTGCTGGGTGTTTGCCATAGTAGATGCGAAGAGACCGATGCCCAACCCTGAGAGAAGCAGCAGTCCGGAGGCGCCAATGATTAATCCCAGTGAGCCACGGATCGGAACCCCGAACCACAAGTACCCGATCGCCAGAACTTCAAAGGTGTTGATGAACGCCAGAATAACGTAAGGCAATACCTTGCCTACTACCAGTTCCCACGGGCGGATGGGGGTGACAATGAGCTGCTCGATCGTTCCTCGTTCACGCTCGCGCACCACCGAGGTGGCTGTGAGGATCGAGGTAATGGCGAATAGGATCATGCCAATCACCCCCGGAATCATGAAATAATTGCTCACCAGATCGGGGTTGTACCACACTTGAGTACGGATCTCGAGCGGCGGCTGAAGTTTGTCGATATTTAATCCGGTGCGCTGCAGTTTTTCCACCATCAGTTTCGTGGCTTGAGATTGACCGATGAGGATTGCGGCTGAATAAGCGGTTGACGCAGAGGTTGGATCTGAACCATCCAGGATAAACGCGGCCTGAGCGTCCCCTTTAGCCAGGCGGGTGTTGTAATCCGGAGGGATGATAATGGCTGCCCGCGCCTTGCCCTGTTCAATGAGCAGTTGGATCTCATCTTCAGAACTGACGCTATATGCCAGCCGGAAATAATCCGCTGCGCGGTAAGCATCCAGCAGCGCGCGGGATTCGGCGCAGCGGCATTGGTCATACACCGCCAGGGGAATATTGCGCACGTCATTGGTGGCGGCGTACCCCAGTAAAAAGAGCTGCATAATGGGGATGATCAGGATGATTGCTAGCGCGCGTTTGTCACGCACGATCTGAATAAATTCCTTGCGGATAATGGATCGCAGGCGAGAGTTCATTAATTGTCCTTTGCGGCAATGACGCCGTGTAGAAATATCTCGACAAAAGAATCAAAAGAATTTTCCGGTTTCAAAGCAGCGGGTATACCCGCCAGTAATAACTCGGTCATGTAATATGAAATGAAAAGCCCCAGAAACGCACGGAACAGGATGAAGGGGTCAATGGGGCGCAGTTCACCCTCGTGGGATTGAAAACGCTGCACGAGGGGCAGTACCTGTGGGAAGATCACCTGAAACATCCTGGGAAGGTCGCGACCTTCAAACTCCACAAGCTCAACGAATATCAGCTTAATGAAATCAGGACGGCGGCCAAGTTCGGCGATCATGCGCTTCGCGGCATTGCGCACAAATTCTTCCACTGTATCACCGGGGGCGGCTTGCAGCAGCGGCAGCACCTGATGAAACGGATGTTTTGAGATGATAACCTCAACAAAAATCGCTTCTTTATTGGGGAAGTGGTTGTAGATTCCGCCCAGCGCCAACCCGGCGCGTTCAGAAATCTGGCGCATTGAGGTGCCAGCGTACCCCTGCTCGACGATCAGCGTGTGCGCTGCATCTATGATGGTCTGGCGAGTGCGCTCGCCCTTGGTAAGAGAGGATGGTTGCGGCATTGAAACCCCTGAAAAAAAACGAACGTTCGTTACTATTGTAAGTCGATTTTGAAGTTTGTCAAGTGGGTAGGATCACAAAAACCGAAATTTATAACCACGAAAAACACGAAAGAAACCTAAGCATAAAATCAAATAGTGTTTAGCAGAGTCGAGAATAAAAATGAAAGAATTTCTTTGGAATTTGGATAGAGTTACATTAAAAAAATTGATCTAAAACGGCAATATGTAAAAAAACCGTCAATAGACGGGTTTTTTAAGGCGGGGAGGGAGAGATTCGAACTCTCGGTCGAGTTTAAAGCCCGACAATCACTTAGCAGGCGATCCCGTTCGGCCACTCCGGCACCTCCCCAGGTATTCAATTGTTCTCTGCTGGCGGGTGTATGGCGGAAGGGGAGGGATTCGAACCCACGTTGGCTTGCACCAAACCTGTTTTCAAGACAGGCGCCTTAAACCGCTCGGCCACCCTTCCATTTTACCTGCAGGGACTGTCATTTTATCATGGTTGGGGATTGAAGACAAGCACCACGGACAGCACCACGGCCAGCCGACAGCCAGACTCACAGCCCGAACCTTCAAAACAGGACCCATAGCGGAGTTGCAATGCCAGGGCGCGAATACACAAAATAAACGAAATTTAAGTCCCAACCTTACAGTGTCATTTTCGATTGCTTCACTTGCGCGTAAAATTCCACTATATCACCCGAATCGCGGACATAGACCTCTGCCGGGGTGCGCATCAAAGTTATGGCAACCCAAATGTCTCCTACAGATCCGCTGGTATTCAAAACCAGCATCCATAATAGCGCCGGTAACCAACTTAGGTTGACGAAAGCGATCAATGCCAAACAGGTCAGGGTGATGCCAGCCAATGGCGTGAGCGCGGTCACCAGATACTTGCCTTTCGGCAGGTACCAATCCGGGGCAGCGGCATAGGCATAGAACCCCTTGAATGCGAAACGAGGGTGGGTTTTTGTGAATGCCCAGAAGCAAACCCCGTGTAACCCTTCATGGAAGAATAGCATTACAGCAGTCACTAAAAGAAGAATTCCCAAAAATACCAGAGTATCCAATATCCCTTGCATACTGAAGAACAGTGTTTTATTTCCCAATTCCGGTCTGATCCAATAAACCAACTTTGTGAAGAGGAACCAGGAGGCAATCAACAGCACGACACCCAACATATTAATCAGAATCAGACTTTTTTTCTCGCGGATATCCAATCGTTTAACCAGGGAATACTCTTGAGATAATGCAAGGGTGGGGTCGAGATTCATTCTTAAATTATACGGCACAGTGAATATAGAATGGCAGGATATAATTTTAATGTTCCCGAATTGGAGGATATCAGAGCGCTTTTATATGTTCCCGGAAATGACCAAAAGAAGATAGCCAAAGCAGCCAGCCTGATGGTGGACGGCATCATCCTGGATCTGGAGGATGGCGTAGCGGATAACCGGAAAGATGAAGCGCGAGTCACCATCGCTGAAGCGCTTCGGACGATTGACTTTGGCAACTCAGAACGCCTGGTCAGGATCAACCCATTTTATACAGGGCGAGCCGAGCGAGACCTGCAAGCGGTGATGCCTAGCAAACCGGATGCGATTGTTGTGCCCAAGGCGAATTCAGCCGAGATCATCCTGGAAACAGACCGGATCATCTCAGCCGCAGAGTTGGCTTTAGGGTTGAACAGTGGAAGCATCGCGATCATCGCTCTCATCGAAAGCGCCAAAGCATTTGTGAACCTACCTTCGATCTGTTCAGCCAGCCCAAGAGTTCAAGGATTGATCTTCGGCGCGGAGGATCTGGCTGCCGATGTGGGCGTCACGCGCACTCCGTTTGCGCTTGAGCTGCTTTATGCACGCAGCACATTGGTCATGCACGCCACTGCGTTTGGTATGCAAGCCATCGATATGGTGCAAACAAATTTTATTAACTTGGAACTACTCGAAACGGAATCCAGGCAGGGGGCTGAATTGGGCTTTTCAGGCAAACAGATTATTCATCCTGCCCAAATTGAAATTGTCCATGCAGCCTATACGCCCTCACCGGAGTCCATTGAACGGGCGCAAAAAATCCTTGAGGGAGCGCAAAAAACGCAAGCGGATGGAAGAGGCGCATATAGTCTGGATGGTGAAATGGTGGATTTGCCTGTGGTCAAACGCGCGGAAACGATCCTCTCGCGCGCTCGAGCAGCCGGGTTGATCCCTTAGTCCTAAAGGAAGTTTTCAACGCGTTGATGCGGCCCGGTCGGATAATCAGTGGAAAAAAGTTGAATTGATCCCGCTTAATCCATCTTTGCCTGCACTCGTTCTAATTAGCGGTGTAGAGACTGCCGGTGAAGGGAAGATCGGTGGTTATTAGAGAGTGAGCCACGCGAGGATGATCCCCGTTAACGCTGCAACCAGTACGATGATTCCAAAAACCAACAACCTCAACCGCTTAACACGCGGTGCAACCGGTGGTTTTTGGGAGGGGATCTCAACAGCAATCATTGTCAAATTGTCGTAGGCTCCACGCTGGTAAGCAACCTGTTTTAATTCCTCAAGCGATGCCTCCAGGGAGCGGTTTTCAAAAATTTCAAAAATTTCATTTTCGTTAATCAGATCGGAAATTCCGTCACTGCACAGGAAGACAATATCGCCGTGTTCCAGCAGCATCCCTTGATGGTTTTGTTCGGGTACTTCGGCTATTTTGAGCCGAATATCCACCTCTGGGGGGGTTTCGGAACCGATAAACCTGCGAATCATATGAGCATTCGGATGACCTTGAAAATCGGCCGGACCAATCACCCCTGCTTCAAGGGCTTCCTGCAACCAGGTGTGATCGGTGCTGATTTGTTGGATATATCCATGCGAGAGTAGATAAATTCTCGAATCACCTACAGTGGCAGTGAACAAACGCTGTCCGATGACCCAGGCGCAAGCTGTCGTTGAGGCCATTCCGTACAAGTTCTCAGAAGTCAGGGCAGCGCGATAAACCTGATTGCTGGCTGATTGGATTGCGCTGCATAATTGAAACGGAGGAGAAGTCCCATCACATTCTTCAATAAAACTTGTGATCTTATCCACGGCGATTTCTGCGGCGGTCTCGCCAGCCTGATGCCCACCGACCCCGTCACAAAGCACACATAACAATGATTCTGGCACTAACTCGTTCTCAGCGGCAAACGCAGTAATGGCGAAGCGGTCTTCGTTATGTCCGCGCGTGAGACCCGGGTCTGTTAATGTGTTAAACGGGAGGTGCGAATGAGCGCTGCGCTTCATCCTTCATCCTGAAAAGGCAAGACTCGCATCTTTTTATTTTGCTCTCCAAAAACCTCAAAACGGTAGGCGATTTTTCCAAACTGCACCAAATCACCATGTTGCAGGCGCGCACCATACAAAGAAACTGGCGTGTAGTTCAACCATGTTCCTGCGCCTGAACCCATGTCAAAGATTTTGAAATGATCCTGATCCTCTTTCGATATTTTGGCATGGCAGGCGCTGACAAGTAGATCATTGAGTACAATTTTTGCCTTTTTGGAATCGCTTCCGATTGTGATCTCTTGATGGCTTAGCGGAATCTCAGCTTGATATTTTAACCCGGTCCCTTCGGTTGACAGGCGAATCATACGAGCGGGAGCTAATCCTATCCCGGGTATATGCGGCCACTCCTCATCGTGTTTAGATTTAGAAGGAGGAGTCATTAACTCGCCGTTGATGACAACAGGCTGAGTGACAGGGTCTTCCAGTCTATGGGATTTAATTCGCATTGAAGAGCGGTTCTTTTTTAAGTCTCTTGCAGCGAGCGAGACAAGAAGAATACCCGTGGCAGCAATCACTAGAAAAAGAATGATGGTCTGAGGGGTGATTGCAGAAAAAAGCTTTTCATACCATGTTAGGGGTCTGGCTTCCACAACAATTTCAACAGGCAGCTCCACCGTTTCAGCAATGAAACCGGCATTATCTTGAATGACAACATTCATGACATGAGAGCCGGAAGTATCAATCCCTTGAATATCCCATTCAAAAGTATCGAAAGGTGGCGAGGTGTTCTCATCAACCAGTTTTTTGTCAATAAATAACCGGCTATATTCCAAATTCCGTTTCAATCCATCCGGGAATTCGATCATGATTCGGATGCTAATGCTATCAGGAGTTAGAACAGAATCTTTTCTTTTCTGGGCGTCAGTCCAGGATCGGTTGACCGAGGCGGGAGGTGAAAAAAAGATAGGGTTTGGCGGAAGGACTTTCAAACTAAATGGCGCAGGGTCAGATTCCAGCACGGTATCATTTTGGGTCACTTTCAGGGTCACAAAGTAATCGCCGCTTGTTTTGATCCGGGATTTGTATTTAAGGAGGTACACGTATCTCAACTGGTCAAGGTAACTGGACAAAACAGGTAGTTCTTCTGCCCCGGAAAACACAAAAAAATCACCATTGGTTTGCTCCGCAGCTTGCCTTAGAAGATCAGCTTCTGATAAGGCGGCATAAGTGGGGGGTCCGGCTAACCATATGAAAAGACGAACATCCGCTTGCAGAGCACGGCTGATGATGTCTTTCAATCCGGTGATTTGATCTGCGGTGGGCAAAGGCGTAAAGTATAGGATAGTGGGTGTTTTTTGTGTTGTCTTGGAAGCTGATGTTGCAAGATCCACAGCAGAAGAAAGGCTGGCTAACCCTGGTTGAGCCTGACGCATTTCAGGTTGGTAAGCCGCAATCGCTTTCACCCAATCTGTTGGCTTTGACAGCGTTGTGACTTGAGCCCCCGTGTTTGAGATCAGACTAAAGTCATCCATGGTGGTGACGGATTGAGCTTGCGCCCAGGCGGCAAGCGCTGTTTTAACCCTATCAATACGCGAGACTGCGGCGTATCGATTTGCCAGGGTGGGTCCTTCATTGACTGCAAATATGAAGCGAACTCCGGGTTCAAGCAAGTCCAGGCTATCTGGCGCGACCACTTGATCATTTTCCTGAATGCGCAGATTTTCCAGGCGGAGATTTTTTACAAAATTGCCATCAGAATCAAAAGCTCTAAAAAAAGCGCTAACCGTTGGGTAATGCGAAAGATCAGGCTTGGATAGTTCCAATTTATTCCTGGTCTGGGCATAAGCAGAATTGGCGAGAAAAAAGGAAAGACCCCCGATGATAAAAAAACAAAGACAAAGGCGAAAGCAGATTTTAATTGGGAGCCGTTGAATCAGGTTTTTCATATTTGTAATTGTATGACAAAAATCAACATTTCAGCAGATTGAATATAAGCTTAAAAACTCACTCCCATTCAATTGTAGCTGGCGGCTTGCTGGTGATATCGTAGACCACACGATTTACCCCTTTGACCTCGTTTACGATTCGGTTCGAAACACGAGCTAACACCTGATGAGGGATGTGTGCCCAGTCGGCAGTCATGAAGTCCTCAGTGGTTACTGCCCTTAGGGCTACGACTTCCTGATAGGTTCGCTGGTCGCCCATAACACCCACCGACCTGACAGGCAGGAGGACAGAAAATGCTTGCGAGATCAACCCATCTTCCCAATTTGGTTTTTTATTGATCAATCCCTCCTCGGTTAATTCAGAGAGGAAGATATCATCTGCGTGCTGCAGTCGGTCGACACGTTCGGGGGTCACCATGCCGAGACAGCGCACTGCCAAACCAGGTCCAGGGAATGGTTGGCGCCAAACCAATTCAGCGGGCAGCCCAAGGCTTTCCCCGATCTGGCGGACCTCATCCTTAAAAAGATAACGCAATGGTTCAACAAGTTTGAACCGCATTCGCTCGGGTAATCCGCCGACGTTATGGTGTGTTTTGATCCGTTCAGCTTTATTTCGTTCAGGGGCGGATGACTCGACAACATCCGGATAGATCGTACCTTGCACAAGGAAACCCGGATTTCCGATTCGGGCTGCTTCTTTTTCAAATAGATGGATGAACATTCCGCCAATGATCTTTCGTTTTTGTTCTGGCTCAATGACTCCTTCCAAAGCGCTGAAAAAATCTTTTTTCGCATGCACTGTATGGAGGGATAACCCTATATGTTTTCCAAAAGCAGTTTCCACCTGACCCACTTCATTCTTTCGTAATAAACCGGTATCCACAAAAACAGCGTCCAACTGACTGCCAATTGCGCGATATACCAATGCTGTTGAAACGCTAGAATCCACTCCTCCGCTTACGGCAGAGATGACACGGTTTTGCCCAACTTGCTCGCGGATAGAATGGACAGTCTGTTCGATGATGTTTTCAGGGGTCCAATCCGGAGTAACCCCACATATCTTGAACACGAAGTTTTCCAACAATTGCTTGCCAAGAGCGGTGTGTCGTACTTCTGGGTGAAATTGAACGCCATAAAGACGCCGAGAGATATCACCCATTGCAGAAATTGGGCTATTGGAAGAACTGGCCAGAGAGACGAATCCTTGCGGGAGTGACTCCAGTCGGTCTCCATGAGACATCCATACCGTCAGGGAGGGTGCAGGGAGCAACGGGTTGGAACAAAGCTCTGTGACTTCTGCCAAACCATATTCACATGCCAAAGAGGAGGTGACTTTTCCACCCAGGTAATGGGCGAGGATTTGCATTCCGTAACAGATGCCCAATATGGGCAAACAGGCATTAAGAATAAAAGGCGCAAGCGCTGGAGCGTTTTCTGTATAGACTGATGCAGGACCACCGGACAGAATGAATCCTTTTGGGTTTAATTTCATAATCTGAATTTGAGAGGTGTCCCAGGGAAAAATTTCGCAATAGACGTGCATTTCGCGCACCCGCCGGGCGATCAATTGGGTGTACTGCGAGCCAAAATCCAGAACGACAATTGTGTCTGCCATAGCTTTCCACCTGTACTTTTAGATATGCTTATTTGCTAAATTCGATCATGCCATCATCCAGGCTTGTGATTTGAACCAGAGCGATAATGGGAACATTCAGGTAAGCCAATACCTCTCTTCCCCCCTCAAAAGTTTTTTCGATCAATGCGCCAATTCCGCAGATCTCAGCCCCTGCAGCCTGAGCCAACCGTACCAGTCCCAAAATGGTAGCGCCTGAAGCTAAAAAGTCGTCGATGATCAAGACTTTCTCATTGGCTTGTAGATATTCAGGCGAGACGATCAATTCAACCATGTTGCCCTTGGTGTGCGATGGCGCAACGGTCAAATAGACAGTATTCGGCATTGTGATCGGCCGGGTCTTCCTTGCGTAGACGACAGGTACTCTTAAGTGTTTTGCGGTCATCAACGCCGGGGCGATCCCCGAGATTTCGGCGGTGAGAATGCGTGTGACTCCCGTAGCTGCAAAATGCCTGGCAAGTTCGACGCCACAAAGATCCATGAGTTCGGGATCAACTTGATGATTAATGAGACTGTCCACCTTGAGAATTCCGCCACCAAGGTTTTTTCCTTCTGCAATGATCCTGTTTTTAAGTTCCTGCATGTTTACCCTCCGCGAAAAGATGTATAGACATTTTACTAAATATCTTCCAACACCTGATATTTTTTAATATTGATATTAGAATTTCATTGCGGTTGCGGGTGTATTGAAAAGCATAAAATACTCTCAAGAGTATTGATATTCTTATATCACAATAATTGAAGATGCTCTTTCTCCTCGTGAACCCGCTTTGGGGGTGTGTTAGAATAAAAACATGAATGTCCCGGAAATCGTTCTTGCGTCAAACTCGCCACGCAGGCGGGAGATATTAAGCTGGACTGGTCTGGCGTTTACAACCCACCCGGCAGATGTTGATGAAACTCCAAAGGATGGAGAATCTCCTGAGGATTATGTGCGGCGGCTTGCTGAAAATAAAGCCCATGTTTCTTCAGGTTTTGCGCCCTTTAACGGGCTGGTATTAGCCGCAGACACAACAGTTTCAGATGAACTGGATATTTTAGGGAAACCAAACGATATTGAAGACGCGCGCAAGATGTTATTGCGCCTGCGGGGACGGACACATCAAGTTCATACAGCCATAGTGGTTTACATCCCTTCCAAAGGAATAACTGAGAGGGCTTTATGTTCAACGGCGGTAAGAATGAGGAAATATTCCGACGGAGAATTACAAGCCTACCTTGACACTGGCGACTCCATGGATAAAGCCGGAGCTTATGCCATTCAACATTCCGAGTTCCGCCCTGTCGTAAAATTTTCAGGTTGTTTCGCCAGTGTGATGGGCTTTCCTTTGTGTCATTTTGAGCGGACGCTACGGCGGATGGGATATGGAGAACGAAAAGAAATCCCATATCGGTGTCAGGATCAGTTATCATACTCGTGTCCGATCTATAAACATGTATTGAATGGTGAGGAAGTTGGTTGAACCGGGGACATATTCCGCGAGGATGATATGAAAATATTTCGAATTCTTTTGTTAATGGCATTTTTGCTTTCTGCTTGTAAAGGTGTAAAACCGCAGCCAACGACTAATCCTGCAAACGGATTGCCCACACCGGTGGTTAAGACCACCAGCGTCCCTGATGTCTCGGCAACCACGATGAATTATTTGACAAAATGGAATGCAAATGATTATGCGGGAATGTACGCTATGTTATCCAAAACAAGCAAAGATGCCATTACGGAAACCGATTTTGAAAAATTATATAAGGATACGGCGGTGAACCTGACGTTGAAACAGATTGACGCCGGGATAATTTCCACATTGATTAACCCGGCTTCTGCAAAAGTAAGTTATCAGGTGAATTTCATTACCAACCTATTTAACAATATTCAACGAAAGATGGATATGAACCTTGTGTTGGAAGAAGGAGAGTGGAAAATCCAGTGGGAAGAGGGGTTGATTCTGCCCGAATTGACAGGCGGAAACAGGTTGATGTTAAGTCTTAAACCCCCTGCGCGAGGAAATATTAACGACAAAAATGGTAACACGTTGGTAACCCAAACTGAAGCTGTTGCTCTCGGGGTTATCCCAAGTCAGATCTCTGACGCCTACGAGCCAGCGCTTCTCCAGACGCTATCAGACATATTGGGGAAACCCAAAAATATCATTAAATCCTATTATCGGGATGAGGGTGCAAATTGGTATGTTCCTGTTGGAGAGGTTTCTCAAGCAGGTTATAACGAGGTAGCCACAACTCTAGACGCATTGAGTGGTTTGGTCACTAATCCTTATACTGCCCGTTATTATTTCAACGGCGGGGTTGCTCCACAAGTTATTGGTTATATGCTTAGCATTTCACCTGAACAATATGACGAATACCGCCGAAAGGGATATGCCGGGGATGAAAAGATTGGCGGGGCTGGTCTGGAAAAATGGGGAGAGTCCGATTTAGCAGGCACCCCTGCTGCGGATTTATATGTCGTGAAGCCAGATGGGACGTTTGAAACACGTTTGGCAAGTCTGGATCCCAAAGCCTCGAATAATATCTATACAACGCTAGACAAGAATTTCCAAATCCTTGTTCAAAAAGCTCTTTTAGGTTTCTCGGGCGCCATCGTAGTCATGGAAGTTGAGACTGGCAAAATTCTGGCCATGGCTTCATCGCCAGATTACGATCCCAATGTTTTTCAAACGAACAATTTTAACAGTCAATACGTTTTAAGCGATCTTGTCAATGATGACCAAACTCCGTTATGGAATAGGGCTGCGCAATCTGCTTATCCGTTAGGGTCAGTATTCAAGTTGGTCACTGCAGCCGCTGCTTTGGAGTCAGGACTTTATGAACCTACCACAACTTATGAATGCACCAGTCAATTCACTGAACTCCCAGGTTATATAGGCGATGATTGGACATATACCAAAGGACTTCCGCCATCCGGAACGCTAACCTTGCTGGAAGGTATTATGCGGTCTTGCAACCCATGGTTCTATCACCTGGGACTAGATCTATTTCGGCAAAAAGGGGCAACATACCTTTCTGACATGGCACGCGGATTTGGGTTAGGCGAGGCAACCGGCATTGGCGCTGTTGCGGAGGACGCAGGAAAGATCAATGACCCGGTGACAGAAGGGGATGCAGTTCAAATGGGCATCGGTCAGGGCAATATGCTTGTGACGCCTCTGCAAGTGGTGGATTTCATTGCGGCAATTGGCAATGGTGGAATCCTCTATCGACCTCAGATCATTGATAAGATCACCACCATTGATGGCGAAGTAATTCAGTCTTTCACTCCTGAGGTTCGGGGAAAATTACCGGTGAGTCAAGAAACGCTGTCTGCTCTTAAAGAGGGAATGCGTATGGTTATAGAAGAAAAACGCGGAACGGCGCATTTAGTTTTCCTGGGAATGCAAACCCCGATTTATGGCAAGACCGGCACTGCGACAACTTCGATCATCGACCCTCATTCCTGGTTTGCTGGCTTCACAGACGCCAATCACACGGATAAACCTGACATTGCAATTGTTGTCATCGCCGAAAATGCCGGGGACGGATCAAAATTTGCTGCCCCAATTTTTAAACGAGTTATTCAGGCTTATTTCCTCGGAACAGTCCAAACTCTCTATCCGTGGGAAAAAGACCTCTATTTGACCAAAACACCTACTCCAGAGGAAACGGTAACACCAGCGCCATGACAAAACTGACCGTTTCAGGGTGGGTAACCCGGTACCAATCCGGATTTTATACTATCCAAACGGAAAGTGGAAAAATTACCTGTATCTTGAGGGGTCGGTTAAAACGCAGAACCATTCAAGGGGATATCATCAGTATCGGTGACCGAGTTCAGATCAGTCTTCAGTCTGACGGGACTGGAGCGGTAGAGGTCATTGAACCCCGTCACAGCGAATTGGTTCGACTGGACCCTACTCCAAGAGGAGCTTTCCGACAAATTCTACTATCTAACCCAGATCAGGTGGTTGCTGTTTTTGCCTGCGCTCAACCCGAACCTCATTTGCGCATGTTGGATCGGTTTCTGGTGATTGCAGAAAAACAACAATTAAAAGCCGTTGTGGTTGCAAATAAAGTTGACCTGATCGGTTTAAAGAATGCCAAAAAAATCTTTTCTGACTATCCCCCTCTGGGTTACCCGGTGATCTATACTTCTGCGAAAAAAGGGGACGGACTAGAGGAATTGAAGGGCATTCTTGAAGGCAAGATTTCCGCTTTGGCGGGTCCATCCGGGGTCGGAAAATCCAGTTTGTTAAACGCCATCCAACCTGGTTTAGGATTGGCAGTTCGAGAGATCGGGGCGCGTAACGAACGAGGCAGGCATACAACGGTTGTCCGTGAAATGTTCCCGATCGAGGGTGGCGGATACGTGGCTGACTTACCTGGCTTAAGAAAATTATCCTTATGGGATACGCAGCCTGAAGAATTGGATGGGTATTTCCCTGAAATACGCCATTTGGTCTCACAATGCCAATTCAATGATTGCGCCCATTTTGACGATCCTGGTTGCGCCGTGGTAAAGGCAGTTGAAGAAGGGGGCATCAGCGCTGAGCGGTATGAATCATACGTGCGTATGCGGCTTGGAGATGCGTAAGAAAAGTACAATCGGGAATCGAATGACCGCGCACATGTTTTATATCGATTAGTATTTGAAAATAGGAGATTAACCCACAATGTGAGAGCATTTCAGCAGGTGGTATAATTAAATTCATCAATAATAATTTCCAGGTAAACGAAATCAATGCTCTTCTGATCTCCGGTATATCGACAGTCTTTAAAATTGAGTGAATTTTAGTTTCGCAAATTATTTTTCGATAATTGTTATTTTCAATACAGTCGAATATTACAAAAGAAACAGGGTTTTTTAACCTGAGGTTTTGAATAATGAAACCTGTTTTGAAAAAGAAAATGCAATGGGCGGGTGTATTTTATGGACTCGCCGGCGGATTGGCTTTCGCGATCTTTACCTGGGGGGTAGATGGATTTTTATTGGCAAGCGCCCACGGTGCATACCCATGGGCAAAATTCATTCCCGGCTTGTTCATCTGCGCGCTTTCGGGCAGCCTGGCTGGATGGCTAACGATCCGGTTTCAAAACAATATTCTGGGCATTGTGTTATGGTTATCTTTGGCATTATTATATTCAAGACTAATCGTCTGGTTGCCTATTCGTGTTGTCCCGTTCATCATCAAGTTCTTCAATGGCGCCCTTGGCGAGTACCTGAAATACCCATATTACAAAAGCCTTGATCAAACCCAGTGGTTTGGATTCGTCATTTTAGCTATCGCTGCCATTATCTGCGGTTTACTGGAGAATATCCTCATTGAGCAGTCTTTTTTTTCCTCTGGGACTTACGCGATTGCGATTCCACTGGTTGTCTGTTTTCTTTGTTTCAGCCTGATTGGTAATGCGGCAGATTCATTGCTCAATCAAAACATACGGAAGCCTCTTCAAGAAGTCGACAATTTGCTGCAATTTGCCCTGGATAATATTGATAAAGAAGTTCCGGGAGATATTGCCCGTTCCATGCACTTGGGAGCAGTCAACCCCATCAAAGAATTACTACCCAGGGAACGGCGGCTGATCTTGAGCAATTTTGACGAGTCTATGGGACAGGTGGATATCCTGGTCGATTTCAGAGGAATATGGGCAAAGTGCACGACAATCTATAATCAAGTTACATTTTGCAAACCTGCTCTCGAGATACAATGGATCCGGCTTTCCAATCAAATGAAAATGGAAGCAAGATTCAACACCAAAGTATTCTTCGGCAATTAATTTGTTTTTGTTACAACATTAAAAAGTCTTTTCTATTGAATAATTATGAACTTTCTGTTATGGTAAACTATGTAATAGTAAACTGTTATTGTTCAAGCTACAACATCTATACTAAATTAAAGAGGCCCTGTAGATGACTGATCAACTGTTAAATGTACAGAATCTGGAGACTATCTTTAAGACGCCGGAAGGCGTTGTTCACGCAGTTAACGGTGTTTCATTTAATTTGACTGAAGGAGAAACCCTTGGTGTTGTGGGAGAAAGCGGCTGCGGTAAAAGCGTCACTATGCTTTCATGTCTGCGGCTCATTCCATCGCCTCCTGGCAAGACGGTCGCCGGAGAAGCCTTTTTCCACGGACAGGATCTATTAAAAATGTCGACGGAAGAAATCCGCAACGTCCGCGGTGGGCAGATAAGTATGGTGTTCCAAGACCCCATGACCTCGTTGAATCCAGTCATGACAATAGGCAAGCAGCTTGCAGAACCGCTTATGCTGCACATGAACATGACCCGTGAACAAGCCCGCAAGCGCTCCATCGAGTTGCTTGGTTTAGTTGGAATTCCGAATGCGGGTGACCGGCTAAAAGATTATCCACACCAGTATTCCGGCGGGATGCGGCAGCGGGTGATGATTGCGATGGCACTCTCCTGCAACCCGCAGATCCTGATCGCCGACGAACCTACCACCGCACTGGATGTGACGATTCAGGCACAAATCGTAGAACTGGTCAAGCGCCTCCGTGATGAATTGGGCATGGCAATCATCTGGATCACTCATGATCTTGGCGTGGTGGCAAGCATCGCCCACCGCGTGGCGGTGATGTACGGCGGTTATATCATCGAAGACTCCGATGTAAAAGATTTGTATCTCAATCCCACCCATCCCTATACGCTTGGTTTATTGGGCAGCCTGCCCCAGATTAACGAAAAAGAGCATACGCGATTATTCTCCATTGAAGGGATGCCTCCCGTATTGTACAACAAACCGCAATCCTGCCCATTTGCTCCCCGCTGCACCTGGGTGACAGAACGTTGCTGGATCGAAAATCCGACCCTGGAACCGGTCTCCCCCGGACATCGAGTGGCTTGCTGGGTTGATACTAAAACCGGGAGTAAACGATAATGACCGCTGATAATAACGTCCTGATTAAAGTTGAAAATCTTGTAATGCACTTTCCAATTTACCGCGGTGTCATTCGCCGGAAGGTGGGCGCTGTTCATGCGGTGGATGGAGTTTCCTTTAAAATCCATCAAGGTGAAACACTGGGTTTAGTAGGTGAATCCGGATGCGGCAAATCTACCACCGGACGTACGATCCTGCAGCTTTACAAACCATCTGCCGGCCATGTTTTCTACAAAGATAAAGATCTGGTCAATTTAAAACCAGAAGCCATGCGTATGATGCGGCGCGAAATGCAAATGATCTTCCAGGACCCTTATGCGAGCCTGAACCCTCGCATGACCTTGCGCGACATTGTCGGCGAGCCTTTGATGGCGTTCGGTGAAGCCGGCGGCAAACAAATTGATGAACGGGTTGCCAATTTACTTGAACTAGTAAAACTCAATCCTGATTTTGCCGGGCGATACCCACACGAATTTTCCGGCGGGCAACGGCAGCGTATCGGTGTTGCCCGAGCGTTGGCATTAAATCCTTCGTTTATTGTTTGTGACGAACCCATTTCTGCTCTGGATGTTTCAATCCAGGCGCAGGTTGTTAATCTGCTCGAAGATCTACAAAAAGAATTAGATCTTACTTATTTATTCATTGCCCACGATCTTTCAATGGTGAGACACATCAGCAACCGCGTGGCAGTGATGTATCTAGGTGTTATTGTTGAACTTGCTGACCGCAATGAACTTTACAACAATCCGCTTCACCCGTACACTCAAGCTTTACTTTCAGCAATTCCGGTGGCAGATCCGGCTTTCTATAATAAACGTCACCGTATGGTTTTGGAAGGCGATGTGCCTTCACCTGTTAACCCGCCGTCCGGGTGCCGCTTCCGTACACGTTGCCCGATCGCTGATGGCTATTGTGCAGAAAAGAAACCCGAGTGGCGTGAAATCCGGCCAAATCACTTCGTGGCCTGTCATAAAGTATAACTCATGGCGTTTCTAAAGGAGGTGATGATAATTTCGGTTGAAAAAGCTTTTTTTCTGGCAACAAAGTACTCTTTCGATTCAAACGAATTTCTCACAAGGAGGAGAAACAAATGCGTAAGTTATATGGTTTAATTGGTTTGTTGATGGTGATCAGCCTGGTGTTGTCTGCTTGTGCTAAACCAACCCCTGTTGCTGAAACCCCTGTTGCGGGAGAACCCGTTGTTACCGAAGAACCAGTGGTCGAAGAAGTTGTATTGAACCCATACCTTGGCTCTAACATGCTGGATGGTAACGGCGCCCCCAACACGTTCTTTGATGATGTTCACATCCGCAAAGCATTCGCCTATTGCTTTGACTGGGATACCCTCATCAATGAAATTTGGAAAGGCGAAGCTGTCCAATCTAGGACGCTTGCACTGCCTGGCATGCCTGGCTATAATCCCGATCAAGCAGTCTATTCGATGGATTTAGCAAAATGCGAAGAAGAGTTCAAACTGGCTGACGTTGACAAAGACGGCATCCCCGCTGGCGAAGATCCCGACGATGTTTGGGAAATGGGTTTCCGCTTGCAGATGGGCTACAACACCGGTAACACAACCCGGCAGCTCTATGCCGAGATCCTTCAGGGAAATCTTGCAACAGTTAACGATAAATTCACCCTCGAAGTTCTTGGTCTGCCCTGGCCTGCTTACCTCGCTTCAGTACGCGCCAAGAAAATGCCCATCATGGTTGCCGGATGGTTGGAAGATATCCACGACGCCCACAACTGGTATCAGCCTTACACGACCGGTACCTACGGTTCCCGACAGAACATGCCTGCTGAATTGAAAGAACAATTCGGGGCAATGCTGGATGAGGGCGTAGGCTATGTTGACCCAGCCAAACGCGCTGAGGTTTACTATAAATTCAATGAGTTGTACTTCAACGAGGTACCTGGCATCATCACCGTTCTGCCAACCTCACACGGTTATGAACAGACCTGGGTGCAGGGACGTGTTTTGAATCCCATCTACTCTGGTGATGTTTTCAAGTTCATGTCAAAGGCTGCGGGAGCGAAGAACCCCACTGAATTGACTGAAGTCACTGCCGGTGATCTCGACACTCTGGATCCCGCGCTCTCTTATGACACTGCCAGTGGACAGCTCATTCAGAACATCTACGAGACACTGGTCTTCTACGATGGCGTAAAGACCGATGCCTTTGTCCCGATGCTGGCTACTGAAGTTCCGACTGTGGAAAATGGTGGAATCTCCGCTGATGGCACGGTCTGGACCTTCAAAATCCGCACCGGCGTCAAATTCCACGAAGGCGGCGATTTGACCCCGTCAGACGTTGCTTACTCCTTCCAGCGTGGTTTACTGCAGGGTGGACATTCCTCCCCGCAGTGGCTGCTGGCTGAACCCTTCTTTGGAATTGGCAATGATGACATTACCATGCTTGTGGACGAAGGCGCTTCTGCTGACGACCGCGAAGCCCTGCTCAAGAACGACGCCGCAGTCCTCAAGTCTGCTTGCGAAAAAGTTCAGGCTGCGATCGTTGCTGATGATGCTGCCGGCACGGTGACCATGACCCTTGCTCAACCCTGGGGTCCCTTCCTGGCGACCATCGCCAATGGCTGGGGTTCCGTTATGGACAAGGAATGGGTCATTGAAAAAGGCGGCTGGGATGGTTCCTGCGATACCTGGCAGAATACCTATGCTGTGACATCCGCTGAAAACATCTTCACCCCGATTGCCAATGGCACCGGCGCCTACAAGCTGGATCATTGGACTCCTGGCGAGGAACAGGTTCTAACCAAGTTTGCTGGTTACTGGGGCGAGCCTGCTAAGTTGGATCGCATCAATCTCAAGCTTGTCAATGAGTTCGGTACCCGCTTCCAGATGCTTCAGCAGGGAGATGCCGATATCATCTATGTTCCCGCCGAGCAGCGACCACAGGTTGACCCATTGGTTGGTGAGCTTGCTGTCTATGATTTTGACACCCTCAGCTACAAAGCAGCAGTTCCAGTGTGCGGTTACGATAAAACACAGCTTGGTCAAGCCATGTACACCCCTTGTAAGGCTGGCGAGACTACAGCACAATCAAAACAATATCTGCGCATCTACATGGGACGCCCTGCTTTATCACAGGATGTCTTGATCATGAACTTCAAAATCAAGTAAATTTTGAATTTTGCACATTAGTAATAACTGCATGCGGGGACGTGATAAAGTCCCCGCATGCAACACCAAATTTTGCCCTGCGGTATGCCTTGAACCTGTCGTTCAATTCATTCCGAACGGCAAAAACCAAGTTGAGGTGTATAAATGACCAATTACATTATTCGCCGCTTGCTTCTCGTCCCGATATTACTGTTTGGGGTAACAGTGATTATTTTTGGACTGCTTCAATTTTTGGGCCCAGTCGAGCGGTCCGCGCTTTTTGTCAAGGACTTTCCCAAGAATGAAAAACAAATTCAAGGCATCATTCGCAATTATGGTCTTGATAAACCAGTGTATGAACAATACTGGATTTGGTTAACCGGACGGAAGGATGTTGTAACCGGTCAACGCAAGGGCGGAATTCTTTTTGGCGACTTTGGATACTCCAGAACAGCATCGCAACCGGTGATCGATATCATCAAGAATCGTTTCCCAAATACCCTGGATTTAACCATCTGGGCAATATTCCCGATGTTATCAGTGGGTATCTGGTTGGGAGTTAAGGCAGCCGTCCACCAAAATGGATTTATTGACCAGGCCGCCCGCATCTTTAGTATAATCGGCACATCATTCCCGGTCTTTGTATTTGGTCTGTTGGTCTTGATGTTGTTCTACGGGAATCTAGGTTGGTTCCCGCCGGGAAAGATGTCGGAGTGGGTTAGTAAATTGATATACTCCGGTGAATTAATTCAATATACAAAGCTGCTCAGCATTGACGCCCTTCTCAATGGCAGGTTTGATGTATTCCTGGATGCTTTGCGTCATATGTTTCTGCCAATTCTGACTCTTTCATATATCACCTGGGCGACATTTGTCCGCGTTACCCGATCTTCCATGCTTGAAACCCTCCGCATGGACTATGTGACCACTGCCCGCGCCAAGGGATTGAAAGAAAAAGATGTAATCAATAGGCATGCCCGTCCTAACGCGATGATACCCATCACTACGTTGGCAGGATTCAGCATTGTTGGTCTACTGGGCGGAGTGGTAATCACAGAGACTGTTTTCAACTACCCGGGTATTGGTCAAGCTGCCGCCAATGCGGCTCAACAGCTGGATGTCGTCACCGTGTTGGGATTTGCCATCTTTAACGGGTTGATCTTAATCGTTTCGAATTTGATAGTTGATATCCTGTACGGGATCATTGATCCGCGCGTGCGGTTATCTTAAGGAGATTTCCATGACAGAAATTACAGTTCCAACTGGAGATAACAGCTTGCTAAAAGAGTCGCTGCCCGAACGAAAGATCAGTCGTTTAGAGCGCATCCTCGGGCCCGAGAATTTCCGAATAGTCACAGGCTTGCTTAAAACTCCTACTTCAATCATAGGGTTCATTCTCATCGGATTATTTATTTTGATCGCGATTTTTGCCCCTTTGATCGCCCCCCCGGTTTCAAAGGATCCATATAAGATGCCAAGGGATGGTTTTTCTTCAGAGCCAAAACCGATGGGCGCAGAATGGATCAAGAACGTACCGGATATCCCTTTCTGGTACAAAGCAGTCACCGGCAAAGACAAATGGGTGCACCTGTTGGGGACTGCCCAAGGGCAATATGATATTTTTTACGGAATTATATGGGGTACCAGAACTGCCTTTAAAACCGGCTTTATCGTGGTAGTTTCAACCTTTCTGATCGGTATCATCATTGGTTCTATCTCTGCCTATTATGGCGGTGTAGTTGACAATATCATCATGCGTATTGTGGATATCTTCATGACGCTTCCATTTATTCTGGCAGCTTTGATCATGGCTGCGGTGCTTACGCCTGTAATTGGAAGAAGCCTCCTCCCGTCTATCCTTGCGCTTGTTGCGTTCGGGTGGATGGGATACTCACGTATCATCCGAGGAGACATCCTCTCCATTAAAGAACGGGATTTTATCCTGGCAGCCCGGGTGGTCGGTGTGCGCGACAGCCGCATCCTGTTCCGCCACATTTTGCCTAATGCGATCTTCCCGACCATGGTTTTGGCTTCGCTCGCTATAGGGGATGTCGTCTTATCTTTTGCCGCACTTTCCTTTTTAGGGATTGGTACCCAGGTCGGATACGCCGACTGGGGACAGATCCTCAGTTTTGCGAGGAACTGGATCACCAGCCTGCAAGATTACTGGTACATTGTGGTCTGGCCAGGTCTTACGCTCGTCTTTTTTGTGATGGGGTGGAACCTGGTGGGTGACGCCTTACGCGATGTGCTTGATCCGCGCATGCGTGGTAAAACATAATCAACTTTCAAAACTCACGATTGAGACTGACTCCTGAAAACAAAAACAGGGGTCAGTTTTTATATACATGCTATGCTTTATAATTGGATCATAGTAAATAGAATCGAGGGATCCAACCCATGAAACCTGAATACCGAAGAGTGCAATTGTTGGTATGTGTTGCTCTACTCGCTACGATTATGATTTCAGCTTGTGGCAACAATGTGACAAATCCAACAACCACGAACACCCCGGCGGCATCCATCACAGAGCCGACCATTCAACCGGCTGCCGTTGAACCGAAAACTCTGGTTGTTTGTCTTGGCGAAGAACCTCTATCCCTTTACCTGTACGGGGGTTCTTCTCAAGCAATGTGGAGCATTCTTGAAGCGATCTATGATGGTCCAATAGATACCACTGATTACAGGCCAACACCGGTGATTCTTACTACCCTGCCAACAGTCGAGAATGGCGGAGTGGTATTGAGATCAGTTGCGGTAACTGCAGGCGATAAGGTCGCCAATGTTGAAGGCGATCTGGTAGCTTTGGAAAAAGGGGTCAAGGTGTTTCCGGCAGGATGCGCTTCAGCGAATTGTGCAGCGGAATGGGATGGTAAATCCGAGTTGGATCTCGTCCAGATGACCACAACTTTCACTCTTCTACCCGGTCTCAAGTGGTCAGATGGCCAACCCTTGACAGCGGAAGATTCAGTTTATTCTTTCGAGCTCAGCGCTGACTCAGCAACGAAAGTCTCAAAAAACACGATCAAACGAACTGCAGATTATCGCGCGGTGGATGCCCAAACTGTCCAATGGACAGGCATACCAGGCTACCTGACGCTAACCCCGGCGGCATTTTTCTGGATCCCTCAGCCGAAACATTTGCTAAGCGCTTTTACGGCAGAACAATTGAATACTTCTGACTTGACAACCAAGAAACCGGTGGGTTGGGGACCATATCTGATCGATGAATGGACAGCAAACGATCATATCCGCCTGGTAAAGAACCCGAATTATTTTAGATCTTCAGAAGGACTGCCAAAGTTTGACGTGCTGGTTTACCGGTTCCTTCCCGGCCTGCCTGAAGCCGATCTCTCACCTATCGTGACTGGAGAATGTGACATCATGGATCCTTCGGTTGGTCTTGAAAACCAGATCCAATCAGTACGCGAGCTTGAGATTGGCGGAAAACTTAAAGCATATTTCAGTCATGGTCCGGCATGGGAACTGTTGAATTTTGGGATTAAACCCGCGTCTTATGACGAGGTTTTTAACCCCTATCTTGATCGCCAAGACTTCTTCGGAGATGTGCGAGTGAGACAGGCTTTTGCTAACTGTATTGACCGCGAAAAGATCATCAGCGAAGTCTTGTTCAGCCAATCGCAGATCCCGACTTCGTATCTGCCCGTTTCACATCCGTATACCGCAACAGATTTACCTGTGATTGCTCACGATACGGCAAAAGGCATCCAGCTTCTTGAAGAAACGGGCTGGAGAGACAAAGACGGCGACATTAACACACCGCGGACGGCAGATGGAGTAAAACAAGTTATTAACGGCACTGAATTTACCATAAATTATTATCTCACCGAGACCACGGTTCACAATCAGGTTGCAGAAATTATCGTTTCCTCGTTAAAGGAATGTGGTGTGAGCGTGACCACAACTTACCTTCCTGCATCAGAGATGCTGGCTGCAGGACCTGACGGGGTCGTGTTTGGCCGCAATTTTGACCTGGCTGAATTAGCCTGGTCTTCGGGTAACCTGCCTCCCTGCTTTCTCTACACATCCTCAGAGATCCCTGATGAGAAAAACGCCTGGCTCGGGACGAAATATGGCGGCGTGAATTTTACCGGCTATTCAAACAAAGATTATGATAAAGCTTGTTCAAATCTGCTTTCTGCCGGAGTAGATATTAACACATTTAATACCAATAATCAGGAAACACAACGATTGATCGCAGAAGAACTACCGGTACTTCCATTGTTCTACCACGTCAAAACGATGGTGTCGCGAGTTGATTTGTGCGGTCTTTCACTGGACGCAAGTTCCCGCAGCCCTATGAACACTGTTGAGGCTTTGTGGTTTGCAAACAACTGCGCCACAAAGTAAGCCAGGATAATTGATCAGTCGTATTTGGAATAGTGGTTGGCGAAACACTCCTTTTTGTGTTAAAATCATCACCACTGAAAAGGAGTACCCCTTGGGGCATGGTGCAACGGCAGCACACCAGACTTTGGATCTGAGGATCTTGGTTCGAATCCAGGTGCCCCAGCCTGATAATTCTCACAATTTGGGAAAAACGAAAGAGAGTCCTTCTTTTTCAATTCCTACTTCCATGACGAGCAGAGTGGCGTAATTCATGCCTGATGCTCGTTTTCGTTAACTTGAAAAGAGAGTCTTGGTCTTAACCAAGGAGGTAACAATGCAGGTATCAACGATCATATTAGCGGCTGGTCAGGGCACAAGAATGGTCTCCAATTTACCAAAAGTTTTGCATCCGGTCAATGGCAAGCCATTAATCCTATATTCAATTCAGGCCGCCAAAGCTGCAGGGTCGAACCGACCTGTGGTCGTCATAGGCAATGGCGCCGATGAAGTCAAGAAAACGGTTGGTGATGAAGCCATATTTGTATATCAGGAAAAACGGTTAGGCACTGCACACGCAGTAATGGCAGCAGAGCGCGCACTTTCAGAATTTACTGGATTGATCCTGGTAATTGCGGGAGATATGCCGCTTTTGACCCCAGAGACTTTAAATCGGTTGATTGGGTGCCAACAAGATAACTCAGGCCCTTTTGCTATGCTCACGGTTCACTCTGAAGATTCACGCGGGTTTGGACGTGTTTTGCGGGGTATGAACGGAGAAGTTCGGGCTATCGTTGAAGAGTCGCAGGCAACATCTGTTGAGATGAAAATTAACGAGCTAAACGTCGGCGCTTATTGTTTTTCTTCAGATTGGTTATGGGCGGCGCTCAAGAATATCGAACTTTCTCCAACAGGTGAATATTTCTTAACTGATCTTGTCTCTATCGCAGTTTCAGACGGAAAAAAGGTTCAGGCAATCGTTTTAGAGAATGAAGAGGAATCGCTGGGGGTCAATAACAGGATCCACTTGTCGGATGCCGAGCGGATCATCCGCCGGCGGGTGAATGAGTCTCATCTGTTGGCTGGCGTAACGATGGCAGACCCCAATCTTGTCTATATCGAAGAAGGTGTCAAGATCGGCAAAGACACCATTCTTTTTCCGAACACCCGGCTTACCGGAAAGACAGAAATCGGCGAGGGCTGCGAGATCGGCCCAAACACAATAATTGATAATTCCAAAATAGGAGATCATTGCCATTTATTGGCTTCGGTGATCGAGTGTGCTGTGATTGAAGACAATGTTGAAATGGGTCCTTTTTGTCATCTGCGCAAAGGCGCTCACCTTGGCAGTGGCGTACACATGGGCAATTTCGGAGAAGTAAAAGATTCATTTCTTGCCTCTGGTGTGAAGATGGGACATTTTTCGTATATCGGAAACGCAACTATTGGTGAGAACGTCAATATTGGGGCTGGCACGATCACTTGCAATTATGACGGCGAGCACAAATACTCCACAGAGATCGGTGAAGGGGCTTTTATCGGCAGCGATACCATGCTGGTTGCACCGCTAAAAATCGGAAAAGGTGCAAAAACCGGGGCAGGATCAGTGGTCACCCACGATGTACCTGACGGCGAAGTGGTTGCGGGTGTGCCTGCCAGAAAACTAAAGGGAAAATAGTCATGTGGCTTGTCTGGTTTTTTGTAGTTTTGTTTTTTGTTTTGGATTTATTCTTTGCGTTACTGAGAACGGCGCTTATTAACGTGAGAGTACCTCAGTTGATTGAGTTGGGAACTGAAGAACCTAAAAAACTGGCAGAAACCATTGCTTTTCTCGAAAAACCACGATTACGCGCCGCCTTGCGGTTAATGATTGGTTTGACCCATCTGCTTTTGGCAGCCTGTGTCTGGTATCTGTTTGACAGATTATTTCAACCCCTGTCGCTTGGCGGAACAATCGGTGTATTAGCGGTTCTGCTTATTGTACTGCTAAGTTTTGAATTCGGACTTGAACGATTCCCGTTAGGCAACCCTGAAAAATGGGCACTCAAATTAACCCCGGTCGCCAGTTTTTTTGATATGTTGTTTAGCCCGCTGACGAAATTCTTGACCTTTTTGCAAGGGACGAACAATCAGGCGTTTAAAAAACTGGGGTCTGTTACAGAGGATGAACTACGGACGTGGGTGGAAGTAGGTCAGCCTGAAGGCGGATTGGAATTGGATGAAAGAAAGATGATCTATTCTATATTCCAATTCGGTGATACCTTATGCCGCGAGATCATGGTTCCACGCATGGAAGTTCTGGCGTTGGAGGTTAAGACTCCGCTAAATCAGGCTATCAACGCTTTTATCGAATCCGGTCATTCGCGTGTTCCAGTGTATGATGATACTATTGATAATGTAATAGGTTTGCTTTATGCAAAAGACCTGCTCAAAATTCACGGCAATACGAGCGAAAAAATTTCGATCAGAAAATTCCTGCGTCCAGCTTATTTTGTTCCTGAGTCAAAGAAGGTGGATGAGTTATTGGGGGAGATGCAGGCAAAGGGGATCCACATTGCCGTGGTGGTTGATGAATATGGCGGAATGGCCGGGCTGGTCACTTTGGAGGACATTGTTGAGGAGATCGTAGGCGAGATCCGCGACGAGTATGACCAGAGTGAAGAATTGCTCGTACAGCATGTCACTCCTGATGAAGTTCTTTTTCGGGCTCGCGTTTCTCTGGATGATTTCAACGACGCGCTTGGCACCAGCCTGGAGACTGACCAAACAGACACATTGGGTGGATTTTTTTACAGCGAATTGGGACGGGTACCGGTGGAGGGCGATCAACTAAATATTGAAAAATGGTCTCTAACAGTGGAGGAAGTAAGAGGACGCCGGATCGGAACGATTCGGGCACGACGTAATAAACCCATCGAACTGGAGAAAGATTAATATGCGATTGAACCCTGACATTCAAAAAAAGTTGATCGAGACTGCCATCAATGCACGGCAATGGGCATATGCTCCTTATTCTCATTACACGGTTGGCGCGTCGGTGCTGACCGCTTCTGGAAAGGTTTATGAGGGTGTTAATATCGAAAACGCGGCTTATCCTACCAGCATTTGCGCTGAGAGAGTGGCGATTTTCAAGGCGGTTTCTGAAGGGGAGAAGGAATTTACTGCCATTGTCGTGGCGACGGAAAACGGCGGCTCGCCATGTGGCTCATGCCGTCAAGTCATGGCAGAGTTTGGACTTGCCACACAGGTGCTAATTATTGATGCCGGGGGAAAAATCCACATGGAATCGACCGTCGAAGGGTTGCTGCCCGGAGCGTTCACACCCAAAGACTTGATCTGAGTCCTTTATGCCAAAAGCTGAACGTAGTTTGCGGGTCGATGCGGTCGTGCTCCGCCACATGGATTGGGGAGAAGCCGACCGCTTGTTAACGATATTTACCCGCGAGCACGGAAAACTGCGCGTAATTGCCAAGGGTGTGAGAAAAATGAAATCGCGTAAAGCCGGGCATCTCGAGCCTTTTTCACATTCGACCTTAATGCTGGCGAAGGGGCACGACCTTTGGATCGTGACCGATGCGGAAACGATCGATGCCTTCACTCGATTGAGAGAAAACTTGCAATTGATGACCCATGCTGCTTATGTAATTGAGCTTGTTGATCGCTTCACCTATGAGGAAGGGCAAAATTGGCAGCTCTATAAACTCGTTGTCGACACATTGACCAGATTGACCGAGACCGAAGACACATTTATACCAACCCGTTATTATGAAATGCGCTTGCTGGATTTGCTTGGATTTCGACCGATGCTGTTCGAATGCGCAGCATGCCGGAAAGGAATCATCGCTGAAGACCAGTTCTTTTCCGCGGAGCATGGCGGGGCGTTGTGTCCAAACTGCGGCGCCCGCGCTGACTGCTCCCGCTTGATCTCGATGGATGCGCTGAGGTTTTTACGCCACTTTCAACGCAGCAGTTATACTGAATCGCTCAAAGCCGATCCATCTAAAATTACCCGGGCTGAGATGGAAGGGTTGATGAACCATTACCTGACCTATCTGCTGGAGCGCAAGTTAAACACTCCCGAATTCCTGAAGCAAATCCAAAATTGAGCGTTGTTTTTCTTTCACCCTATTAACGATTATTTATCACCAAACTTCCATCAGGGTATAATTGCATCACTTAAAAATACGCCGAACCGTCCGGGAGGATGAATGAACCAACCCCTTGATTTTCAGTCCGTGATCATGACTTTGCAAAAATACTGGGCAGACCAGGGCTGTTTGATCTGGCAGCCTTATTACAGCCAGATTGGCGCTGGAACAATGAACCCGGGAACTTTCTTGCGCGTGCTTGGTCCTGAACCTTGGAACGTGGCGTATGTTGAACCCTCCATTCGGCCTGACGATGGCAGGTACGGCGAAAATCCAAACCGTTTTCAACAACACTATCAGTTTCAAGTCATCTTAAAACCGGACCCGGGTAACCCGCAGGAACTCTATTTGAAGTCGCTTGAAGCGCTGGGGATCAATCCCCGCGAGCATGATATTCGTTTTGTTGAAGATAATTGGCAGCAGCCCGCGCTCGGCGCGTGGGGTCTGGGCTGGGAAGTGTGGCTGGATGGGCAGGAGATTACCCAGTTCACCTATTTTCAACAGGCGGGCGGCATTACCCTCGACCCGGTGGCGGTGGAAATCACTTACGGTCTGGAGCGCATCACAATGCCGTTGCAACGCGCCCCGCATTTCCGTAAAATGCAGTGGAATAAAACCCACACTTACGGAGACATCAATTATCAAGGAGAGGTGGAACACAGCAAGTATTACTTCGAGATTGCTGATGTTGACCGCATGCGGCAGCTCTACAAACTATATGAGTTGGAAGCAGAAGAAGCGCTGAAAAACGGGTTGGTTCTGCCAGCGCACGATTATATTTTAAAATGCTCGCACACCTTTAATATCCTGGATACCCGCGGCGCAGTGGGTGTAACGGAACGCCAGGCCTTGTTTGGACGCATGCGGGAGTTAGCGCGACGGACTTCTGAAGCCTATGTGGAACAGCGTCAATTATTGGAATTCCCCTGGCTGGAAGAGAAAATACCTTCTTCCAGCGAAACAGCGATAAAAATAATCCGTCCTGCAATTCCGTCCGGAGCTGCTCCATTCTTGTTGGAGATTGGTACGGAAGAACTCCCGGCTGCAGATTTTCGTTCTGCGCTTGACCAATTGAAAGAACGGATGCCGGCCCTTTTTGACGATCTGCGGCTCAACCATGGCAAGATCAACGTGTCAGGCACTCCCCGACGGTTGGTCGTGTTAGTCGAAGATGTTGCCACCCAACAGGCTGAACAGACTACTGTAGTCAAAGGACCTCCTGAAAACCGGGCGTATGATGCTGCCGGGCAGCCCTCCCGTGCTTTGGAAGGTTTCGCCCAAAGCAAGGGGTTGAGCGTGCATGATCTTGAAGTCCGCGAGATTGATGGCGGACGATACGTCGTGGCGCTTGTTAAAGAAATCAGCAGACCAGCTTACGATGTCCTGTTGGAGGCGCTGCCTGCTTTGGCAGCCGGCATCAAATTCGATAAATCCATGCGCTGGAACTTCACCAATGTGGCATTCTCAAGACCCGTGCGCTGGTTATTGGCAATGCTTGGCGCCGCAGCCATCCCCTTTGAGTTTGCGGGGTTAACTGCTGATGCGGTAACACAAGGACTAAGATTCAGGGAACCACAAATCCTGGCGATGGGTAATCCGGGTGAATATATTAGCCTTTTAAAAAATCAGGGCATAATTCTGGATCCAGCGCAAAGGAAAGAAACTATCCGGCAGCAAGTTCTCAAACTTGCCGCTGAAGTTGGCGGCTCCGAGAAGATTGATGAAGATCTATTAGAAGAAGTAAATCAACTGGTTGAGGCGCCGACCGCTTTGCGCGGTTCATTTGACGCAGCCCATTTACAACTGCCGTCTGAAGTTTTGATCTCCGTTATGAAGAAGCATCAACGCTATTTCCCGGTTCAAACAAACGAAGGGAAACTACTCCCCTATTTTATAGCAATCAGGAATGGAGACAAACAGGGGTTGGATGTGGTAACTGACGGGAACGAACAAGTGATCAGCGCTCGGTTTGCAGATGCAAACTTCTTCATCAATGAAGATCTCAAACGCAAACTTCCAGACATGTTGGAAAAACTTGGAACTCTAACTTTCCAACAAAAGCTTGGTTCAATGCTCGATAAATCCAAACGCATCACAGTATTAGTAGAAACGCTTGGCCCTCAATTGGGGTTGTCCGCCTCTGAACAAAAGACCGCGCTTAGGGCAGCAGAATTATGCAAAGCCGACCTGGTCACGCACATGGTAATTGAAATGACATCCTTGCAAGGTGTAATGGGGCGTTATTACGCCGGCCTCTCAGGCGAAACCGAAGAGGTGGCGCAAGCCATCTATGACCACTATCTCCCGCGGAATATGGGTGATGCTAATCCTTCCAATAAGATCGGGTTGGTGATTGGTTTGGCAGACCGCTTGGATTCACTGGCGGGATTATTCGCGGCGGGTCTTGCACCCACCGGCACCAAAGACCCCTTTGCGCAGCGGCGCACAGCGCTTGGTTTGGTTCAGAGCCTCTCGGCGTTTGATTTCGATTTTGATCTGAAGTCAGGGTTGGCACTTGCGGCGAAGTATTTGCCGTTGCCAGCGAGCGAAGAAAACCTGAAAGCCAGTTTTGAATTTATTGTGGGTCGTTTGAAGAATAACCTTACTGACCAGGGGTATCGTTATGATGTGGTTGAAGCCGTGCTGGCAGAGCAACAATCCAACCCCGCTGGGGTTATCCGTGCCGTGCGTGAATTGAGCGAGTGGGTTACCAAACCAGACTGGACGACAATCTTGCCAGCTTACGCACGCTGCGTGCGTATCACCCGCGACCAAAAATCAATTTTCACGATTGACCCGAAACATTTCGAAGAAACTTCAGAAACTGAATTACTCAAAGAAATAGAAAGGGTGGAAAAGACCACAATAAAACCTGGTTCAGTGAATGATTTGCTTAATGCCTTTGTTCCAATGATCCCGGCTGTTAACCGGTTCTTTGAAGATGTACTTGTGATGGCTGATGACGAAAAGATCCGTTCCAACCGATTGGGTCTATTGCAACGCATTGCAAGTTTGACTAAGGGAATCGCGGATTTCTCCTGTCTGGAAGGCTTTTAGATCGCGTTGAGACAATGGATTTGATACTAGATAAACCTTTTCGATTGTGGGATAAAATTAACATTACCCTATGACTGCTGTAGATGAAATCAAGGCGCGGCTGGATATTGTGGATCTCGTTTCTGAGACCGTTAAGCTGCGGCGTTCCGGCAAGAGTTATACCGGCTTTTGCCCATTCCATCCAAACTCCAAAACGCCGGCCTTTGCTGTCTTTCCGGATTCGGGCACCTGGCGCTGCTTTGGTCAATGCAACGAGGGCGGGGACATCTTCAAGTATGTAATGAAGCGCGAAGGTTGGGATTTTACTGAATCCTTACGGTTTCTGGCAGAACGTGCTGGCGTCACCCTCGAACCGCTCACCCTTGAACGCAAAGCCGCCGAAGACCAATATGACCGGCTGCGAGAACTGCTCGAAGAGGCCGCGAATTTCTTTCAGTACCAGTTATTGAAAACCCCTGCCGGAAAAACCGCGGTGGATTTTTTAGTACGGCGTGGAGTGACACAAGAGAGCATTCAACTGTTTGGGCTTGGTTACGCGCCGGGCACTTATGACGCCATGACCAACCATTTCGGGGGGAAGGGTTTTTCAACCGACGAATTGATACAGGTTGGTCTGGTCAATGAGCGCGATTCCGGCGGGTTTTATGACAAATTCCGCAACCGGGTGATGTTCCCGATCCGCGATGCAGCCGGAAAAATGGCTGGTTTTGGAGCGAGAATTCTGGATCCCGAAGACGTTCCAAAGTTTCTAAATTCCCCCCAAACGGTCTTGTTTGATAAAAGCCATTTACTGTATGGTTTGAATCTTTCCCGAAAACCTATCCGTACTCAAGATCAAGTGGTCATTGTTGAAGGCTATTTGGATGTTATCCTGCTGCATCAATGCGGTTTTGATAACACGGTCTCCCCTATGGGAACAGCACTCAATGAGGATCAGCTTCGCCTTCTGAAGAAATTCACACGCAGGATCGTTTTAGCGCTGGACGCAGATGCCGCTGGTGAAAAAGCAACGCTGCGGGGATTGGAATTAGCCCGTCACGCTTTGGATCACGAAACAGAGCTTGTTTTTGATGCCCACGGGTTGTTGCGGCATGAAGCTCGTTTGCAGGCAGACGTTCGCGTAACAACCCTGCCGCCCGGAATGGATCCAGACGAGGTGGTACTGCGCGATCCTGAAGAATGGCGGAATATCCTGGGTTCTGCCCAGCCGATTGTCGTGCATGTCATGGAAACCCTGGCGAAAAGCCAGAACCTCGAAGACGCAAAAGTCAAATCAGCGGTTGCCTCTCAGGTGATCCCGTTGATCGAAGACGTGCCGTCACCGATCGAGAGAGATGCGTATCGCCAGCAGTTGGCGCGCTTGCTCAAGATCGATGAACGTTCATTGTTAGGCAGTCAGAGGATTCGTGAAAAACCAAAACGCAGAACAGAGCGGGTTGGCGATCAACTGCAAAACCGCATTCCGAAAGTTACAGAATCCGGAATTGATAAACGGATTTCCAATCTCGAATCACACTGCCTTTCGCTTTTAGTTAATCGCATTGAGTGGTTCTATGAATTGGAACGGTCCCTTAACCAGGCTGGTCTTGAAAAATTTACAGTTGCGGATTTCGACAGTTCGGAATTTCAGATCATTGCGGGACTGCTTATCGATGGGCTTGCTCAGGATGATATGGATCCATTGAGTTACATTCGCAAACTTTTGCCCGACCCCCTTTCAGATCGATTTGACCAATTATCATTAACAGCGGCGAAAACAGAAAAGAACAATGAAAAGCTGCTGGAAGATTTGGTGCGGACGGTGATCAACCTGAGGTTAATCAGGATCAACACCACTCTAAATCAATTAAGGTTCGTTCAAGAGGATTTGGAAACATCTGACCTTGACAAAAACAACTTGCGTTCCGAAACATTAAAATATACAATTGCCAGAGGCAAGTTGGATCAAGCGCTTGCCAAACCACTCATGACAAATTGATTTTTACACTATGGTATAGTTAACCCATGTCTCAAACCGCCACCAAAAATAAATCCATTCCTGCAAAAAATATCAAAACAAACAATGCCACCGGGATTAAAAAGACCGGCAAACCTGCTCGCTCTTCACGCGCAACCACAAAAACCCTACCACTAAAAATACCGCTAAGGTCCGGGAATCTGGACGAGGATCTCCTGGCAAAACAGGAACCGGATGAGAGTTCGCTGGCGCAGACACGTGAAGAATGGGGTGAAATCGTCGCGGAAGACCCATTAGAAATCCTCGAAGATCCATCCATTGCGCTTGAACTTTCTGAAGACCCTGTTCGTCTTTATCTCAAAGAAATTGGGCAAATTCACTTGCTCGATGCGGACTCTGAATTCAGGTTAGCTGCGCGAATTGAGGCGCTGGTCAGAGTTGAAACCTTGACCAATCATGTAAAACCCGAACTAGGTGTTGCAGGTCATTACCGCGCGTTATTCGTCGGGATTGTCACAGATCTGCTTACTTCGTGGACTCGGTTGCAAGAGGATGCCCAACGCATCGGACAAACAGAATGTCCTGATCTAGCTTTAACCCTGGCGGAATCACAGCTTTTACGGCGCACCTGGCAGGCAGAAGACCCTTCCTACTTACGGACCTATCTGGATAATGGCAGGTGGGGGAAAGATGCGATTTGGGAGGAACTGGTACGGCACGCTTACACGCTCTTCCTCGGCATGTATCTGCTGCCAGAGCAATTGTCAGCAGTATTGTTGAAAAAACTCACAAAGACAGAAGAAATGCCAGAACTTGCCTGGTTCAAACGACAACTTCCAGAAGACCAGGAGTTGAGGTCTGAAATGGAAGGAATCAAACACCGGTCTGAGGAAGCCAATCAAACTTTGATCCGCGCTAATCTGAGATTGGTGGTCAGTATCGCAAAGCGATATTTGGGGCGCGGCATCTCTTTCCTTGATTTGATCCAGGAAGGAAATCTGGGTTTGCTGAGGGCAGTATCCAAATTTGACTCAACACGCGGTTTCAAATTCAGCACCTATGCCACATGGTGGATCAGGCAGTCGATCAGCCGTTATATTGCAGAACACGCCCGCACGATTCGTATTCCGGTGCATTTGTTTGAAGCGATAACGCGCATTTTACGCATTCAGCGTTCGCTTGTGCAAGTCTTGGGGCGTGAACCAACTCAGGAAGAACTCGCGCTCGAAAGCGACCTGCTCTCTTTGGAAGATGCCGCTGCCATTAAGCGTGCCCGGCAGACCAACCAGCCAATCGACGGCGAACTTCAAAAACGCTGGACATGGGCAACGGTCAAGGTTCAGCGCATTTTGCAATCCGCTGAAGAGCCAATCTCGCTTGAAAGGCCTGTCGGCGATGAGGAAAGCAGCCAGCTTGGCGATTTCATTGAGGATGATGACGCGCTTGAGCCAATGGATGCGGCTGCCCGCGAAATGTTGCGGGAGCAGGTCCAAAATGCTCTGGCGGCTCTTTCAGAACGCGAACGACAGGTGCTGGAGCTGCGTTTTGGTCTGATCGATGGAAAAGATCACACGCTTGAAGAAGTCAGCCGTTATTTCAATGTCACTCGTGAACGAATCCGGCAAATTGAAGCAAAAGCGCTGCGAAAGCTTCGCCATCCAACCCGCAGCCGGCATCTCAGGGAATATCTTGGGTAAAAAAGATAGGTAAATCGATTGGTTTTAACCTTTGTTTTACTTGCATATGGCTTTTAACCATGTTATACTCAGTTAATTCATTATTTCTTACTGGATGTAGAAAATTGGGCAAACCTGTATCTCTCTGGGGGAACAGGCAGCCTAAAAACCCCTTGACACAAAAATCAAAAAGACCCATTCCCCTGCCTGGCAGGTGAAAACGGCATAACTTTATAAAAATATTCACGGATGATAAATAAATGAAAATGATTGAAATGGAAAGCGCTCCGCTCGCTTCACTGCGTCAAATTGCAAATGAACTTAAAATCCCCAATGCAAACCGACTAAAAAAAGAAAACCTCATCATCAATATTCGTAAAGCTGAAGCAGCGGCTGAAGGAATTGAAGTAAGAGGCGGAGTTCTGGAGATCACACCTGAAGGGGTGGGTTTTTTGCGGAATAATTACTCCATCGGACCAGATGATGTGTATGTCTCGCAGGCACAATTGCGTCGTTACGAGCTGAGAATGGGCGATTTTGTGATCGGAGTTGTCAGACCTCCACGAGATGCTGAGCGTCATTATGGTTTACTAAAAGTTGAGACAGTCAATGCGGTAACCCCTGAAGAGATTCGCAGCAGAAAAACCTTCGAGTCTTTGACACCGATCTTCCCTGATAAGCGCTTTGATTTGGAAACTGATCGCAGCATCCTTTCTTCCCGGGTGATCAATTTGATCGCTCCAATAGGCCGCGGGCAGCGTGGTATGATCGTTTCGCCACCAAAAGCCGGCAAAACAACAATTTTAAAACAATTGGCAAATTCGATCTCGGCCAACAATCCCGAGATACATTTAATCATCGCTCTGATTGGTGAACGCCCCGAAGAGGTGACGGATATGGATCGGTCGGTTGATGCAGAAGTAGTCGCATCGACTTTCGACGAACCGGTAAGTTCCCACGTCCGCACGGCCGAGATCACGCTGGAACGCGCCAAACGTCTGGTTGAAATTGGACGTGATGTGGTGATCTTGATGGATTCACTCACCCGGCTTGCCAGAGCCTATAACCTGGTGGTCAATCCTTCAGGGCGAACCCTTTCCGGTGGTATGGATCCATCCGCACTTTATCCCCCCAAGAAATTTTTTGGCGCGGCGCGTAACATCGAAGAAGGCGGTTCATTAACCATTATTGCAACAGCATTGGTTGATACCGGTTCCCGCTTGGATGATGTGGTGTATGAAGAGTTTAAAGGCACCGGTAACATGGAATTACATCTATCGAGACGCTTGCAGGAGCGCAGGATCTTCCCGGCAATTGATATTGAACGTTCGTCCACCCGGCGCGAAGATCTGCTGCTTGGCCCCGATATTCTTTCAAGAGTGTGGCTGGTGCGCAGAATGTACTTGCAGATGATCACTCCCCCGCCAGGCGGCGCTGGAATGGATCCGGCAGTTGCAACTGAAGCAATATTGCAGCGCATGGCAAAGACCAAGAACAACCTGGAATTTTTGGAAAATATTACGGAGGACTAGTGAGTTCTAAAAAAAACACTCGGGAGATTCCGGAAGTGGAGGCGACAAAAACTTCCATCCATCCAGTTAAATGGATACCCGTCCTCTCCTGGGGAGTAACGCTCTTATTGGTAGCATCAATGGTTATGGTGTTGGTGAAGTTCAATCCATTTAAACAAAAAACCACAGACACCAATCCAAATGCATATATCCCTCAAAATAACATTCCATTACCGGATTTCACTGCGGGTTTTCCTGTTTACTCGCTAGTCAGACTTGCGAACATAGATACGTCCATTCCAAATGGACAGCGCCAATTCCCGGTGAAATACACCATCGAAGCGGGGGATTCCATTTTCGCGATCGCCAAAAAGTTTAATATCAAGCCGGAGTCAATCCTTTGGGCGAATTATGACTTGTTAAATGATGACCCTACCTTCCTTTCGCCTGGCTGGAAGCTTACCATCCCCCCAACGGATGGGATCTACTATAAATGGAAACCCGGCGATACGCTGCGGAAAGTGGCCGAAAAATATCATGCTGATGTGGAGAATATCATTAGCTGGCCATCAAACCGGTTAGATATAACGAACCCGGTTGAGGATTCACTGGAATATGTGATGATCCCCGGTGGTTACCGCGAATTGCAGTCGTGGATCGTGGCGCTGCCATTTGCACCTCGATCTGGCGCGACCAGAGTGGTTGCTGGTCCCGGTGGATGCCAGGCGCCAGCCACAGGCCCTGTCGGGTCAACCGGCTTTATCTGGCCGGTAGCGAATAACTTCCTGTCAGGGTTTGATTTTTCAAGCTATCACCTTGGGATCGATATCGCTGCGGCTGTCGGAACACCTGTTTATGCTTCTGATTCGGGCACGGTGATCTATTCAGGCTGGAATGATACAGGATATGGTTATCTGATCGAAATTGACCATAATAACGGTTATCAGACCGTATATGCTCACCTTTCCACACTTAATGTCAGATGTGGACAAAATATTTCTGCAGGCCAGACGATTGGATACTCAGGTTCAACCGGAAAATCAACAGGCGGACATCTTCACTTTGAAATACGGCTAAATGGCGGATTTATTAATCCATGGCAAGTTTTACCTTAGAATTTGAATACCCAAGCAGAAAAAGAGACCCACTTGTGAGTCTCTTTTTATTTATAACAGATTCATTGGATCCACAGTTATCTCAACCCTGATCCCGGGCGGCTGCCAGGATGTTAAGGGATGCCCTTTTAATAGTTCTTTCGGGTTCGGTCCTCGCAGCAGGATCTGCCAGCGGTAAACTCCGGCTCTGCGCTGATAGAAGCAGGGAGCGGGACCGATCATGCTGGTGGAGGTTAAACTCATTTCGTTGATCCATGAATTAAAGCTTTCTCCCACATCGTTCATTGCGCCTGCCAGAATAACCGGGTTCGAATGCTGAAACTCAAGTTTGATCAGTTTCGCAAATGGGGGATACCCGGTCTTTAGTCGGTAATCCAATTCAATTTGCTCGAACCCGCTAAAATCATAGGTGGATGCTTTTTGGATGGCGTAGTGGTCTGGTTGGAAAGTTTGCAAAACCACCCTACCTCCAAGAGCACTTCTGCCTGCCCTGCCCGCTACCTGGGTCAGGATTTGAAAAGTCCGCTCAGCGGCTCGAAAATCCGGCAGGTTCAAACTTACATCCGCCAGTACCACCCCCACAAGGGTAACCATTGGAAGGTCCAACCCCTTTGCGAGCATTTGCGTGCCGATGAGGATATCTGCGCGGCGCTGACTGAAGTGATCCAGGATCAGGTCATGCGCCCCTTTATATCTTGTCGTGTCGGCGTCCCAGCGCAAGACTCTTGCTGCGGGGAATTGCTCTATGACGAGTTTTTCAAGACTTTCTGTGCCCATGCCAAATTGTCGAATATTGACACTTGCACATGCCGGGCATTTCTTGGGCATTTGACGTTGATAATTACATTGATGACAGATCAAAGCGGCAGCGTTCTCATGGTATGTCAATTGTGTGTTGCAGCGGCTGCACTTTAACACAAAACCGCAATCCCGGCAAAACACATAAGAAGCGCTCCCGCGCCGGTTGAGAAAAAGAATGGCTTGTTCGTGACGCGCCAACACCTTTTCGATGCCTTTACGAAGCGAGCGGCTTAAGGCAGAACGGTTGCCTGCCACAAGTTCGCCGCGCATATCCACGATTTCAATATCAGGCAGCGGCAAATAATTGATATTTACCACTGTTGATTCTGTGGTCTCAGAGGAGTTTTGATGCGCCAATACTCGATTAGGCAATTTCAACAAGTTCCATTTCTGACGCTGGAACTGATAGAGACTCTCCACTTCAGGCGTGGCTGACCCCAGCAGCAAGACTGATGCTGTGACCTCTGCATAAGCGCGTGCAGCATCCACCGTGTGGTAGCGCGGATCAGACTCCTCTTGATGATAAGAACCGTCGTGGCATTCATCGATCACGATCAGCCCCAGGTTTTGCATAGGGGCAAACAGAGCGCTACGAGCGCCAACCACCACAGTTAGAACGCCAGAGCGGATCCTTCGCCACGTATCGTAGCGTTCCCCCGGCGATAGTTTGGAATGGATGAGTCCTACCTTCCCCGGAAAGCGGGCAAAAAATCGCCGCACAGTCTGCGGTGTAAGTGAGATCTCAGGAACCAGGATAATGGCTTGCTTACCGAGCGCCAGAGTTTCTTCAACCGCTATTAGATAAACCTCGGTTTTACCAGAACTTGTTACGCCCTGCAACAAATTTGGTTTAACGACAATCTCTCTAATCAACTGTTTCTTAATATGCGTCACGACCAACTCTTGTTCAGGCGTCATGTGCGGGGAGGTTGCAAAAACGGGCAACAGGTTCGCCAGTGGATCACGCCAAATCTCGGTCTCACTCAAAAGAATCAATCCAAGTTCTGCCAAATGGGTAAGATCCGCGGAGTTGGCGCCCGTCTCGGCATAAACCCAGGTGACGTTTACCGGAATGGCTTCCTCTTGTAAAAAATCCAAAACCCTTTTTCTGCGCGCAAAACTCGGAGTATTTGCTCTGCCGAGTTGCTTCAGGTTTTCATCACCTGCGAGGTTTGCCAGGAACTGGGCGGTGCGGATCACTTTTGGCCTTATGGCGGGTTGCTGCAAGATCGACTGTGATTGAACAATTCCTCGTTTGACCAGACCCGGCAGACTCTTGCGCCAATCCGCCCGTGGCAGAGCGGCATCCATTTGGTGCCCGCGTAAGTCTCCGCGTTTTTTCAAGAGATTAACGATCCTGATCTGCAGTGGAGATAAATCCGGGAGGTCCTCATGATTTACAAGATGCAGCAGCACATCGGCATGCTGGCTCAATCCCGGAGGGAGCATCAGATGCAGGCAAGCTGACAGGCTGGTGAGATTTTCCTGTGCCATCCATTCTGCGAGTTTGATCTGATATTGGGTTACAACAGGTTCCTTCTCTAAAACCGACTCAATGGGTCTAGGTTCCATGACAGCCGGTTCTTCTGGCAGGGAGAAAACGATGCCTTGAACGGTTTGTTTTCCGAAGGGGACGATCACCAGTGAGCCGATGTGTATTTGACCGTGCAGCTCGGGTGGGACGAGATAGTCGAACAGACCGCAGATTTGGGGAATGTTGACAGCAATGCGAGCATATTGAGAATTGATCAACGGATATCTAACCTGTAATCGCCAGCGCGCCGTAGCCCACTACGCTCGATGTATCGCCAGAGGCTTTTGCGGATGTGCTGTGGTGCAGAAGGTGCACATTTTTTGCTCCAAGCCGTTTAGTTGTCCAAAGCACCAGCGCGACTGCTCCAGCGCCGCAGGCAAATCCTTCCTGATCAAGTTCTGCTTCCAACACGCCTTCAGGTGAGAAACCAGTCATGTAGTTAAGCATGACTTCATCAAATGAATTGGCCGTTTTATCATTATAAAAATGCGAGAGGTCGGTACTGGCGATAATCAAAGTGTTTGTATTCTTTAACACTTCTGCCAGAGCGTGTGCGGTTTTTTGCAACATATCGGAATCATTAGTGCGTACCATGATGGGCAATAATTTGAAGTCACCCACAAGACCGATCTGGAGGAATGGGAGCTGGATCTCAAGCGAATGTTCGCGGTCATTGGCGATAGGCTGAAGGATTGGAAGCGCATCGTTGTCGAGACGTTGGTTTAGCGCTGTGATTAAATCTTGCGCGACCTCCACTTGACCCAAAGGTGTGGCATAGGCGGAATGCGCGCTGGTCAGCAGAGGATGTGGCAGGTAGGCGTGCAGTGGTGAAATCACCACGCACAGGTCAAACGCGAGGCCTTGTACACAACGGTAGGAGTAACCGGCTGTCTCCCCTGAGTAGAAGTATCCGGCATGGGGTGCGATCAACCCGATCACTGGATCCTCAAACCGGGGGATGACTGCATGGTTTATATATTCCTTGATCTCGGCTGCTAAGCTGGAGCGGTCTGCAGAATACCACGAGCCGGCAATGGGAGAAGGTCGAATGGGATTAATAGCATTCATATTCACCTCTTGTGGCTATTTTATTATACAGGTGGAGACTTCAAGTTACAAAAAAGGCAGCCGCCCGGCTGCCTTTTGATCAATCAACTTATCTTAACAAGAAGTCCCACGGGTTGACTCTGCCAAAGACGGCATTGCGCAGTTCAAAGTGCAAATGCGGACCGGAGGAGTTGCCGGTGTTGCCTAAGCCTGCGATCACATCGCCCTGGTAGATATAATCTCCGCAGCCTTTTGCCATCGTATCCAAATGGGCATAAACAGACTGCCATCCATTGCCATGGTCAACGATGATAAGATTGCCATAACCGTTGTTGTTCCATCCCGAGTAAACCACCACGCCGTCGTCAACTGCAAAAATGGCATTGCCAATCTTACCGGCAATATCAATACCGTTGTGGTTGGTAGAAGGAGAGTAATCAAAGCCTGAGAGCCACGTTTCAGTGGATGGCCAGATAAATGTGCCATTTCCGATTGGGCCGTCAAGGATTGCGCCGCAGAAGCCCGGTCCTAACGTGGAAGCAGTTGCCGCGTTCTCGCGTGTAAAAGTGGGCAGCCAATCTGTAAATTCGCCGTAACCGTTAGGGACAAATACAAAAGTTCCTTCCGGGATATTTGGCAGTGAAAGATCACCGAGCGTGCTTCGATCAAGGTGATTGCCTGGCCAGTCAATGATCACATCAGGCGTGACGTTGAAAAACTTTGCTACGCCATTTAATCCGTCGCCGGTGAACCATTGGTGAATTGCGCCATCAAATGGAGGGATTAAAATTGCCACTCCTGGTAATATGTTGTTTGGGTTATCTCCAAGAATGTGCCGGTTGCTCCACAGCAGCGTTTCAGGTTTTAAACCAAATTTTTCAGCAATCCCAAAAAGGGTATCCCCTTTAACAATCTCATATTCGATTATATCTGCACGCTGTTTTGCCGGCTGGTTGGTGTGCAATTGCACCAGCCGGTTGATGCCAAAGCTACTGGAAAGGACTGGTAAAAAATCATCAGAAACCGGAAGGATTGGCGTGGTTGCAAGCGCTTCTGAGGTACTTGTTTCAATAGGGCTATTCTTCTGCGCTTGCAGGAAGAACTTGCTCATCACCCACAACACCAGGATCACCAGAATGATGGATGCAGCGGCTGTGCCGATATGCAGTGCAGTTTCGCCTAATCCGAGATGCAAGATTCGATTCCAGATCTGTCCCGCTGATGCAGAGACTTTTTGGGTTGAAGTTTCTTCAAACTCAAGATTTTGCAATTCGTCTTCAGGTATTTTGCCTGAAGGGTTAGATGAATTTTGTGTCATTCTTTACCTCGAAAAAAATCATAACATCTTGAACCCGAATGGTCAAGTTTGACGGATTTAGTGTTAACCCCTTTTATTTGGAGGTGGTCATATATCTAATGACCTGTAAAAATTTGGAGGTCCTGCGAATCGTGTTAAAATAAACCCATTCATCGATAGAGAGGTGTTCCATGACTGAACCCATTCTTGTGGCTGTCGCCTGGCCTTATGCTAACGCCGAGATCCATGTTGGTAATCTGACAGGGTCATATCTGCCGGCTGATATTTTTGCGCGTTATCAACGCATGCAAGGTAGAAAAGTGTTAATGGTCTCAGGATCAGATTCTCATGGCACGCCCATCACCGTTCGGGCTGACGCTGAAAAGACGACCCCTTATGCTGTATATCAACGATATCATGCCGGATTCATTGAGCTCTTCCAACAACTTGGCTTAACCTATGATTTGTTCACGAGCACCCATACTTACAACCACCAAAAAGTTGCCCAGAATATGTTTCTGGCATTAAAAAAGAATGGTTATTTATTTACCGAAAGTCAGATGCAATGGTACGCCCCCAGCCAGAAGAGGTTCTTGCCAGATCGATATGTTGAAGGAACGTGTTATATCTGCGGTTATGAGAATGCCCGCAGTGACCAATGTGATAAATGTGGCAGCCTCCTAGATTCCGGCAAATTGGTCAGTCCGCGTTCCAAGATAGACGACTCTACACCCGAGTTACGCGCTACTGAGCATTATTATCTTGATTTGAGCCGCCTGCAAGATCTGGTTGTGGAGTTTCTGAAGCTCAGGGATACTTATTGGCGCCCTAACGTGATACGACAGTCACTTGGTCAAATCCTCGCCGAGAATTTGCATGGCAGAGCCATCACGCGCGATCTGGATTGGGGAATTCCACTCCCGGAAGAAGGATTGCCTGAAGGTAAGGAATGGGAGAGTAAACGGCTCTATGTCTGGTTCGAGGCAGTCATTGGCTACCTTTCCGCGTCAATCGAATGGAGTCAGGCTACAGGCGACCCGCAAGCCTGGCGAACCTGGTGGCAAGATCAGGATTCCCGCGCCTATTATTTCATCGGAAAAGACAACATCCCTTTCCATGCCATCATTTGGCCGGCAGAATTGATCGGTGCGGGCAGACAGTTTGACGAACAAATGGGCAGCCCGAATCCTGCAACACTTGTGCTTCCCTATGATGTGCCTGCCAATGAGTTTATGAACCTCGAAGGTCAAAAGATCTCAGGCGGTCGCAACTGGGCTGTTTGGGCAAAAGATTTTCTCACGCGCTACGATGCGGATGCGTTACGATATTACCTGACAGTGAATATGCCCGAATCCAAAGACACCGATTGGGATTGGGATGAGTTTTTCCACCGTAACAATGATGAACTGGTAGCCACCTGGGGTAACCTTGCAAACCGGGTGCTTTCATTCGCATTCAAGTATTGGGATGGGATAGTGCCCGACCCAGGGAAATTAACCCCTCTGGATGTCGACCTTATAAACACGATTGAAGACGGATTCAAAACGGTCGGTGAAGAATTAGACAAAGTTCATCTTCGCAGCGCGCTGGCTGAAGTCATGCGCCTGGCATCAGAAGTGAACAAATATTTGGATCAGACCGCCCCTTGGCAGCAGGTGAAGATTGATAAGGATGTGGCAGGCAGAGCGATTTATGCTGCATTGAGAGCCATAGATTCCTTAAAGGTCCTCTTTGCCCCGTTCTTGCCCTTCAGCAGCGATAAACTGCATGGCTTTATGGGTTATTCGGGAAGCCTGTTTGGCACACAAAGCGTCGAGACTTGCTCTGACCAGCTGGGTGAGAACACTGTACTGCGGTATGATCCGAAGAGTGCAACCGGAAAGTGGGAACCCAGTCAGTTGCAACCTGGTCAGGTCTTGCAGCAGCCCCATGCTTTGTTTAAAAAATTGGACGCGGTCATTATTGAAGAGGAACGGGAAAGAATGGGTAAAGCAAAACCAGTTTAGAAGAAATCGCCGGTGGGTATTCCCTCCGGCTTTTGATTTATTTTATACCCCACAACGCACAGCGGATCCAGTTTGGCAGCGCTTTGAGTATTGGGTACATGATCTCTTGAGCGCGGTCATGGAATTCACCGCTTTCATAGATCTCCCCTCCCAGTGGATCAACCAGATCGCTCACCCCGCGCAAGATCAAGCAACGGATTTGATTTTGTTGAGCCGTCCAGGCAATCGCTCCGGATTCCCAATCCGCAGCAATGGCAGAATAATCATCCATCAGTTTATAGACGAGATCAGGGTCGATATCCTGATCCGCTGAGACTAAACGAACTTTTCTGACATTCTGTGGAAACGGCTCGTTGAGAAATGAAAGGTCAAGTTGCGTCGAATAATGAGAAATCGCTGCCGCCGGGTCTCCCATCCGTTCATAGATATCATAGACAAGGGTTTGCTCCACGAGAAGGAGTTCACCGACATGTGTTTTTCCAGCCAAACCGCCGCATGTGCCAATATTGATGAGCAATCCTGGGTTCCAGTGGTCGATCGCATATTGTGCGCTGGCAGCAGCCGAGATTTTTCCCCAACCACCGTGAAACAGAACCGTACTTTTTCCGGCAATTGAGGTGTAAAAATATGTTCCAAAAGGGGTTTTTTGAACAGTGGGGTCTTTATAAAATCTTAAAACAGTTTCCCATTCAGCATTGGCAGATACCAGAACAATAACCTGGAACTCTTCTTTTCGCCAAGAATGCATGTTTCCTCCCCGGAAATCTGATAAGCGCTCTGGCGAATTCAATTTATTTCCAGATGATGAGAATTGCGGCTTTGTTGTGATGCCTTTTGAAACTGATTAGATTCACAGGCCTTCCATAGAATTTCAGCGACTGCATAAGCCGATTGCGGGAGACCGAGCATTTGTGCGTTGATAGCCCTTTTCTTCAACAGTGTTCGGTCGTCTCTCATAAGGTGGCTGAGCATTTCAAGGATTTCAACAGGTGATTGCGCCATATCTGCTGCGCCGTAGGCTGTGACATATTCAGCATTACCGGTCTCTTGCCCCGGGATGACCTCGATCAACATCATAGGCAAACCACTTGCTAAAGACTCGGTAACGATTAACCCGCCGGCTTTACAAATTAACAGGTCAGACGCTTTCATCAAGGCGGGCATATTTTCAACAAAGTCATATACGTAAGCAGGGATGTGCCAATCGAATTGGGTGATCTCATGGTATAGCGTTTGATCTTTTCCGGCAACCACGGCGACCTGCAGCCCGCCGCCAAAATGATTGATCACATTGAGCGCATCAATCAACCTGTCCACTCGTTTGCTGCCCACAGCCAGGATGGTTGGAATGTCTGGCTTCCAGCCCAATTCTTTTCGAATCGCGTTTTTATCTCTTTTCTCGTTGGCGATCGCAGGTGAAACAGGAATACCGGTGATAGCAATTTTCTCAGGGGGTAAACCGTAGCTCATGGCAAGATCGGCAACCAATTTATTAGGTACCAGGCAGCCAGTTACTTTGCGGTGGAACCAGAGCCTGTGCACCGTTGAAAGATCGGTCACCACGGTATAAAAAGGCGCCCTGTGTTTCTTGGTTGAAAAAAATGAACTGACTGGTGATTGATAAGACGGGTATGTGGATATAACGACATCCGGTTTATGCCGTCTGAATACTTCCCGCATTGTTTCGTTCATCAACACCACGAGGGACTGTTCCAACAAGATGGTCGGAATAGGGTTATCGCTGGCTTGATACCCCAATTGATATAGTTCAGGAACATTGCGTATATAGTTATCATAATCGGACTGCGAATCGCGTAAAAATGCAGGCGTTGAAGGTTCATCCAGTGGATTGACGATCTCCACCTCAACGCTGTTTGCATATTTTTCTTCGAGCGCCTCCAGGATTGCATTTGCAGCGCTACGATGACCAAAACCAGCGTCGGCAGTCAAAATTAAAATACGTTTCTTTATTTCCATATTACCCCTCGGTGACAATTAATTGCACTCTGACCAGTTTTCTGATGGCAAGTTGCCCTGTAGATACCTCACGATAAGCTGCAGCGCAACTCTGGCGGAGTCTTCTTTGTTTTTAACCCGATCACCCTTCCAGCAAAACCTCCATGCCCAATCCCCATCAGGGGCGCTCATGCCCACCCAGACCGTGCCGACCGGTTTTTCGGCAGTTCCACCGCCAGGGCCGGCGATCCCGCTGATTGAGACGCCCAGAATGGACTCCAATGGAAATCCGCCAGATAATGCTTTGCGAACCCCGCGCGCCATTTCGATCACGGTTTGTTTACTAACCGCGCCATATTTTTGCAGGGTTTCATGATTCACCCCTAACAGATACTCTTTTACTTCATAAGCGTATGCAGTTACGCTGCCCAGATAATATTCTGATGAACCCGGTATGTTGGTGACAAGGTGACCTACCAGACCACCGGTGCAAGATTCAGCTACGGTCAATTTCATCGCATTGGCGCGCAAGAGATCCCCAATTTGTTCTTCCAGTAAAAGTTGGTTCAATGCGTCTCCAAATAATCAAGATGGTTTATTATATCGCGATGGAGACTTCTTGGATGGAGTGTAATGAGCGAGTAACGCATTTTTTTGGCGAACTGCTTGACGATTTATTTGTTTTTGAATAGAATGTAATCAACTGAATAATGCTTTTCTGGTGCCTCTCCCCCGGATGGGAGGGCTTAAAGGCGAAACCGGTGCAAAGCCCGGTACTGTAGCGCAACTGTGATTCAGAAACCTTCTGATAAGTCAGGTCGCCCGCCAGAAGAGCGTGTCACCACACTCTCGCATTAAGGAGGTGGGCACTCGTCAAAAAAGAACCGACGAAAACCCTGTCCAATGCGGCAGGGATTTTTAATTCCACTGCTGCCTGTCGTGAAGATTCATTTTTTAGATATGGAAAAGGTAAATCATGAAAAAGTTCAAACAAAGTCTATTGTATTTGATCATCCTCGGCGCTTTGCTTGCAGGGTGTGTGTCACAACCAGCGCCCGTTATAGTTCCAACGCTTGAGCCGACCGCCACTTTTTCACCCATCCAGGTAGTGGATGGACTTGATCGGAGCATTACTCTTGACCAACCCGCACAGCGGATCGTCTCGTTAGCCCCATCAGCCAGCGAGATATTGTTCGCAGTGGGCGCTGGCAGCCAGGTGGTAGGGCGCGACAGTTTCTCAAATTACCCAGAAATGGTCAAGGAGATTCAAGACGTGGGTGGTTCGATGGGAAATTATTCTTATGAAATGATCGCAAGTCTCACCCCTGATTTAGTGGTGGCAGCGGAGATCAACACACCGGAGCAAGTCAAAGCGCTCGAAGACCTGGGTTTGACTGTTTACTATATCGCGAATCCGTCAGGTATGGATGGTTTGTATCCCATTCTGGATACTCTTGGAGCCCTTACCGGTCATTCAGCCGAGGCAACGGTTCTTGTGGATTCCCTAAAAGCCAGAGTGGAAGCTGTGGCTGGAACAATTGCGAAAACCGAGTCACGCCCGGTCGTGTTTTATGAATTGGACGGTTCTGAACCAGCAAAACCCTGGACGCCCGGCCCAGGCACTTTTTTGGATCAATTGATCCAGATGGCAGGGGGGATTAATTTGGGCTCATCCTTGACCAGCGCCTGGGCGCAAATCAGCGTAGAAGAGCTACTGGTGCAGGACCCGGATTTGATCTTGCTTGGGGATTCGATCTACGGGATGACTCCTGACCAAGTGGCTGCCCGACCCGGCTGGGAAAACCTGAAAGCGATCAAACAGAACCAGATATTTGGTTTCAATGACGATCTGGTCAGCCGTCCCGGTCCACGGCTTGTGGACGGTCTTGAAGCATTGGCAAAATTGATCCATCCGGAGTTATACAAATAGCATGAAGATAACTGCCCGCCCATTGCTGATCAGCCTTGGGTATCTCTGCGCTGCATTTCTCATCAGTATTGTGGTGGGCAGTGTTTTTATTCCTCCAGCAACATTACTCGACCTGATCACTTCTGCCTTACGCGGTGAGTCGTCGCCCTTTGATCCGAATGGAAGTTTTTCGACCATCTTATTCCAACTTCGACTACCTCGCACCGTTCTACTTTTGTTGGTCGGAGCTTCGCTGGCGGGCAGTGGATCGGCTTATCAGGGACTTTTCCGCAACCCTTTGGCTGACCCGTTTTTAATCGGCGTAGCCTCAGGCGCGGGGATGGGCGCGGTGATAGCCATGACCATCCAATGGCCTTACACACCTCTGGGTTTGCTGGCCGTGCCATTGGCAGCTTTCATCGGTGCGCTGCTGGCGGTTCTGGTGGTTTCGCAACTTGCCAGGGTTGGTAAAACCATCCCGACCACCAATTTGATCCTGGCAGGCGTGTCTGTGAGCGCATTTTCTTCGGCGGTCAGCTCGCTGTTAATGATTAACTCTAGCGGTGAGCTGCGCCGGGCGATCGTCTGGCTAATGGGCGGGTCTACCATGACTGGTTGGGGGCCGGTGTTGGGGGTTCTTCCTTACGCAGCCATTGGATTAACAGCACTGCTCTTGTTAGGACATCCTCTCAACGTGCTGCAGTTTGGGGATGAACAAGCCCAACAACTTGGCGTTCCGGTTCAGAAAGTCCGCCGTATTGTCATTGTGGCAGCCACGCTGGTAACCGCCGCAGCAGTGGCATTTGCCGGAGTGATCGGGTTTGTTGGGTTGGTTGTTCCGCATATCGTTCGAATCTTGTGGGGTGGAGACTATCGTCGTCTACTTCCTCTCTCCATGATCTGTGGCGCGGGTCTTTTGTTGATCACAGACGTCGCAGCCCGCACGATCATCGCTCCGCAAGAGATCCCGGTGGGTATCATCACAGCGCTGATGGGAGCGCCCTTCTTCCTGTGGGTGCTCAAGCGATCAAAATCGCAGAACTATTGGTGAAACCATGTTGACTATAAAGAAGATTTGCGCCGGTTACAACGGGAAGATAATCCTGAAGGAGATAAGTCTGAATGTTGCCCAAGGGTCAGTGATAGCGTTGATCGGCCCGAATGGATCTGGAAAAACAACCCTGATCCGGACAGTCAGCGGTGTACTCCCACCTGCGTCAGGTGATCTTTTATTTAATCGGGAAGATCTCACTGCCCTGAGCGTTCAGGAGCGTTCACGTGTGATCGCAGTTGTTCCACAGATGCGCACCCTCCCCCCGGCGTTTACTGTCAGAGAAGCGGTCACTTTGGGGCGCACTCCATATCTGAACTGGTTGGGACAAATTTCAGATCATGACCTTGAGATTATCAACCAGGCTTTGACGCAGACAGACCTGCTCGATCTGGCAGAGCGCAATATTGGCGAACTCTCCGGTGGAGAACAGCAGCGTGTGCTCCTCGCCAGAGCCCTGGCGCAGCAAACCCCGGTCTTGCTGCTCGACGAACCCACAGCGCATTTGGATCTCCAGTATCAGGTCAGTTTTTTGGAAAAAGTGTATCGTCTTGCACATCCCTCTCTGGATGAAATAAATAATGGTATTGAGAAAAGGGCGGTTTTGGTGGCGATCCACGACCTCAATTTACTTTCCCGTTATGCTGATCAGGTAGCTCTCATGGTCAACGGCCGGCTTGAATGTTTGGGAACCCCGGCAGAAGTACTGCGCCCGGAAATCTTGAGTAAGGCATATAACCTGCCATTGACCATCATCCAGGATCAAGGTTCCGGACTTTCGGCAGTCTTACCGGATCAACGCCCTTTTGAATTATAATTAAAAGGTAAGCAGAAAGAGAGTGATGATGCTAATCAAAGTTACCCTGATCGCTACTTTTAAGATGATCGCTGGACAAAAATCTGTTTCAATTGAATTGGCTGATGGAAGTACTGTGCGCGACGCGGTCGACGCCATAATGAAACGTATTCCGGCATTAAAACCACATTGGTTGAACAAAGAAGGTAAGATTCAGGCGCACGTTCATATTTTCCTGAATGGGGATGATGTTTCAACGCTTAGTCAGGGGCTTGGAACAGTTTTGGTAGAAAATGATACCCTTGATTTTATTCCCCCGGTTGCAGGGGGCTAAGAATTATTGAACGAAAAGCCCTGTTTTTCAGGGCTTTTTTGATCGGGTATTATGCATTTACTTTGCTAAACACATTAAATTTCGGAGGTTTATCGAAGTGTTGTTTCACTTTGCATTGTTCCGCAGAGCGCACAAGAGCAGGGTAATACTTTTCGGGAAAATCAGGCGGCACCTGTATCTCCAGGTCAATTGAATCCACCATGCCCGTCACCGGGTTGGAATTGATCTGCTGGAGAATCTTTATTCCATTTGTCGGCAGATTGCGCTGCGTACAAAAACCGAGCACATAGATCCCAGCACAGGTTCCAATGGATGCCAGGAATAATGCAAAGGGGGTTGGCGCCGATGCCTGCCCTCCGCCCATAGGAGGCTGGTCAGTCTGCACAGTGTATGGACCAAAATGGGCGTCAACACGCGCTCCACCGGGAAAATCGATCAGCATTTCCATAATTCATCTCCTAAAATAAGCACTAATTTTCTGATGCATAAAAAGGTTAAAAAGTGACAAACTTAGCCAACTAGTTGTGTAAAAGAACAGCGAATTCGTACTCCCGTATATTATTTAGAAACATAGTGGAGTTATGGTATTATTTTAACAACAACACGCATAGATTGCGTACGATAGGGTTTACTTGTAAACATTTAGCAGCTAGCAGAAATACAGAGGAAAAAATGACTGAACAAGCCACAGCTTTTTCGGAAAACGAACAATTGCGCGGTTTGATAGAG
>WOUT01000076.1 GCA_009773005.1 Chloroflexota bacterium
TTGTTTCCCTAAAAGCTTTTTTTCGTGGTTGGATGGAGTTTGTAACGCTTAAACAGTTAAGATTCGGGTATTAAAAATAAGTTTTTTCAGGGAAGTCATGAATTTAATGATAGAATATTTGTACCATTACCAGGGAGGGACATATGCCTGAAATACCTGAAATTGCTTCTCGTGCTGCTGAAATGAATAAAGAACTGACTGGAAAGATAATTCTTTCTGTAATTATCCTTCAACCTAAATGCCTCAATATTCCCCCTGATGAATTTAACCATTTCGTCTCGAATGCGGTTATTGAATCTGTGAGCCATCATGGCAAATGGATCAAAGTAAAAACGACCTCAGGTTGGGTGTTGATAAACTTGGGAATGGGAGGCGAGATATTACTCACTAATCGCGAGAAAATGCCAGAAAAATATCGTCTGGTTTTTGATTTTAACGACAAGACCTGTTTGACAATTAATTTTTGGTGGTTTGGATACGTCCATTTTTGTCGAGTAGACGAAATCCACACTCATCCAATGCTCGCGAAGTTAGGACCCAATATCCTCGACCTTAATGAAGCTGATTATTCAACATTGATAAAAACGCAGCGTGGTAAAGTGAAGGCTTTTCTGCTGGACCAGAGCAAGGTGGCTGGGGTCGGAAATGCCTATATACATGATATTTTATTTCTGGCTCACCTGCACCCAAACCGTCCAATAGCCGGTTTAACGGACGATGAAATCCACAACCTTTTTCAATCGGTTCAGGATGGCTTACGCCCTAGTCTCGCAAAAGGCGGCGCTTTTTATGAGATGAACCTCTACGGTCAGAAGGGCGGTTTCCTGATGGAGGATATTCTCATCGGGTATCGTGAGAACAGCCCCTGCCCGGTTTGTGGATCTTTGATCCTAAAGATCAAAACTGGTTCAACCAGTTCGTTTATTTGTCCGCGTTGCCAGCCGGAAGGCTGACCTCTAAACTCTCATCCAGTTTTAATCGTTGAAATCGAACAGGATACTAAATTCGTTTTATAATCGAATTTGTGCATTTTTTTGGTCTATAAAGGATTTTTATTGAAAACTTCGCTAAGTAGTACCGATATTGATCTTCAAAAGACGATTTCCAAAAATCGCTTGGCAGGCATCTGGCGTATGATGCAGGGATTCCGGCTAAAATACGCTGGCGCGGTAACGAGCCTTGGCATCGCGGCAGCTGCTAAAATGTTAACCTACCTTCTGCTTCGTTTTTTTGTAGATAGTTATTTTGTCACCGAAACAAGAACGGTTGCTCTACCTCTGCTTGCGTTAGGATTTTTAGGTTTGGCTCTTGCCGAAGGTGGTTTCACTTTTTTGAGCGGTGTCCTTTCTTCTCAGACTGCTGAGGGTATAACCAGACGTCTTAGAAATTTCCTGTACGACCATATCCAGCATCTTTCGTTTACGTACCATTCGAAGATGCAAACTGGCGAATTGATCGAGCGCTCCACCTCAGACGTTGATGCCCTGCGGCGTTTCTTCTCTGATCAGGCAATCAGTGTTGGCCGCATTATCCTGCTTTTCCTGATTAACTTTATCGCCCTGCTCAATCTAAATGTGAAACTGGCGCTTGTCTCCGTGATTGTTGTGCCCTTTGTTTTGGTAGTCTCGATCATCCTGTTTAAGAACGTTTCCAAAGCCTATGAGGCTTATCAGGAACAGGAAGCCATTCTCTCTACGACTTTGCAGGAAAACCTGGCTGGTGTGCGCGTGGTAAAAGCCTTCTCGCGCCAGGATTACGAAATGGCTAAGTTTGAGAAGGATAATTGGGAAAAATTCATCCGCGGTAAAAAATTGCTGATCATGCACTCTCTCTTCTGGCCTTTATCAGACATCCTATGCGGAGCGCAGCTTCTGGTTGGCTACATGGTCGGCGCGCTCATGGCGATCAATGGAACAATTTCTGTCGGTACATACCTCGCCTATGCAGGGATGGTCATCTACATCATATACCCCCTTCGCAACCTCGGGCGCATCATTGTTCAAACCTCTACCGGGCTGGTTTCTTACGCCCGCGTCATGGACATCATCAAAGAAGCCCGTGAACCATTGGACGAGGGTGACCACCTGCCAACTGCAAACATTGTTGGAAAACTTGGATTTAAAAAAGTAAAATTCGAATACGAACCAAATGATCAAACATTGGAAGATATCACCTTTGATGTCAAACCCGGGCAGGTGATCGCATTACTTGGATCAACTGGTTCCGGCAAATCCACTCTGGTCAATTTACTTCCACGCTTCTTCGAATATACGGGCGGAAAGATATTGCTGGACGGTGTGGATTTGAACCGTTACCCGCGCAAGTATCTGCGTCAGCAGATCGGGATCGTCGAGCAGGAACCTTTCTTGTTCTCACGTTCCATACGCGAGAATATTACCTACGGCGTCGGCAGGCAGGTTTCGGATGATGAAGTGGAAACCGCCGCCCGCGCTGCCGCTATCCATGACGTGATTCTTTCTTTCAAAGAGGGTTATAAAACGCTTGTGGGTGAAAGAGGGGTTACCCTTTCCGGTGGTCAAAAGCAGCGAGTAACCATAGCCCGAACGATCCTCAAAAATCCGCGCATCCTGATTCTGGATGATTCCACTTCCTCCGTAGATACCGAAACAGAAGCCGAGATCCGTGAAGCGTTGCAAAACCTGATGAAAGACCGCACAACCTTCATCATTGCTCACCGCCTCCAAAGTATCACCGAGGCTGATCTCATTTTGGTGATGGATAAAGGCAAGATCATTCAGCGCGGCAAACACGAAGAGTTGGTCAGCCAACCAGGCGTCTACCAGCAGATCTTCAACATTCAAACACGTATTGAAGTGGAACTGGAAAAGGAACTCGCCAATGCCGGATAATTACTACGAAGAAGAAGAGTTTCAGACCAGGTTTAACCAAAAGACCTTCCGGAGGATCCTGGGTCTTGCCAAACCTCATCTTAAATGGGTGATCGGGTTCCTTGTTACCATTGCGCTGGTCGCTGCCATGGATGCGGTTTCCACATTCCTGAGCAAACACATCATCGATGACGGGATTGTGGCAAAGAACCCGCAAGCCCTGACCAATCTACTGATCGCTTATGGTTCAATCGTCCTCATTCAGGCCGGCAATGTATTCCTTTTCATCTACCTGGCAGGGATTCTTGGCGAGCGCATACGTTACGACCTTCGGAAGAAGATGTTCAACCACTTGCAGGCGCTTTCGCTAAATTATTATAGTAAAACGCCGGTCGGCTGGATCATGGCGCGCGTGACTTCAGACTCCGAGCGCGTCGCAGACCTGGTCACCTGGGGATTTGTCGATTCCACCTGGGGCGTCATGAGCATTGGCACTTCGATGGTCTTCATGTTCATCATCAATTGGAAACTGGCTCTTATTGTGCTTGGAATCTTGCCGATTCTTTTGTACATTGCCATCCAGTTCCGCAAACGCATCCTCGGTGAGTATCGCAATGTGCGAAAACTGAATTCAAAGATCGTCGGAGCTTACAACGAGAATATCACCGGAGTGCGCATCATTAAAGCGCTTGGGCGCGAAAAGGAAAACCTCGGCGAGTTCAAAGAACTGACCGGCAGCATGTACAAATCGTCCTATCGGGCGGCCTGGTTAAGCGCGCTCTTCCTCCCCACAGTGCAGATCATCTCGGCGTTTGCGGTTGGCGCAGTGGTGTGGTTCGGAGGATATCAAGCGGAGTCAGGCCAAATGACCATCGGCGGCATCCAAGCGTTCGTATCTTACATCACTTTCATGATGTGGCCGATCCAGGATATCGCCCGCGTCTTCGCGGAAATGCAGCAAGCCATTGCCTCAGCGGAACGCATGTTCTCGCTGATTGACTCAAAACCGCAGATCGAGAACCGTCCTCAAGCCATTGACCCCGGCACGATCAGTGGAGATATCATCTTTGACCATGTCACCTTCAAATATGAAGAGGATGAGCAGCCTGTCCTGCAGGATTTCAGCTTGCACGTCAAGCGCGGAGAAACCATCGCGCTGGTTGGCCCCACCGGCGGCGGAAAATCCACTATCGTCAATCTGTTGTGCCGTTTTTACGAACCCAATGAAGGCCGCATTTTCATCGGCGGGCGCGATTACACCAGTTTATCTTTGCAAGCCATTCAATCCCGCATCGGCGTCGTGCTTCAAACCCCTCATCTCTTTTCTGGCAGCGTGCGCGAGAACTTGCGTTACGGCAGATTGAATGCCACTGACGCAGAAATTGAAGAAGCCACCCGGGTCGTCGGAGCCCACGACTTCATTACCCGTTTTGAAAAAGGGTTTGATACTGAAGTGGGTGAAGGCGGCAACTTGCTTTCTGTGGGTCAGAAGCAGCTGCTCAGCCTGGCAAGAGCAGTGCTTGCCAAACCCGAGGTCTTCGTCATGGATGAAGCCACGAGTTCTGTTGACACTTTGACTGAAGCTTTGATCCAAAGGGGGATGGAAACGCTGCTCAATAAATGCACCAGTTTTGTAATTGCCCACCGGCTCTCGACTATCAAGAAAGCCAACCGTATCCTCGTAATCGAAGGCGGGCGCATCGCAGAAATTGGCGCTCACGCTGAGTTGCTCAAGGTGCGGGGCAAGTATTATCAGCTATATACCCGCCAGTTCCGTCATCAACTGGAAACGGAGTTAAATATTTTTCAAGAGACGCCGGCAAATACGGCCGCTGCCGATTGACATTAACCTTCTTGAGTAGCACAATTTTCTAATTCATGAATTGAGAAATGAACACGCAAATGGAAAAACAACCAGTGACAAGAAAACAAAAGCATGACCGTCATCCTGTTGATGGATATTTTGCAAAAGTATTTCGGGTCATCCGCGGCGCGTTGATGACCTTCACGATTGCCAAAGGGGCTGAGGCGTCAGCGAGTATCGCCTATTACACTCTGTTTTCTCTTTTTCCTCTGCTTTTGACCTTTGTGGCGGTTGGCTCATTCTTCGTTGATCAATCCGTGGTGGAGCAGGAATTGATCATTTTTCTCCCCAACGTGATCCCGGTTTCGCAGGATTTTATCCTGGCTAACATCAAACAGATTTTTGACTTGCGTGGCACTGTGTCGATCCTGGCGCTGCTTGGGTTGGTTTGGTCCTCAATGGCGGTTTTTTCGACCCTCATCCGCAATATCAATGCCGCCTGGCCGGATGCCGCCCCGCACAGTTTTATCAGAATGCGCCTCTGGTCGCTCGCCATCATCAGCGCGATGGCATTATTACTGATAATATCGTCCTTTTCATTAACCTTCAAAAATGTGGCGGCAAATTTCGGCCTGGCGATTGACTATTCACAGGTCGGCGACTTCTTTTCGTCCACTTTTTTCACCAAGATCTTTCCTAACCTGATTCGTGCTGCTATCTTTTTCAGCCTATATTATTGGGTACCCCAGATCAATGTCAAGAAAATGGCAGCTCTCACCGGTGCCGTGGTCGCGGCTTTCGTGTGGCAGTTGATCACGTACCTCTTCAATGCCTATCTCGGCAGCGGACTGGCGCAATACGAAATCGTTTACGGCTCGCTGGGCAAGATCGTATCGTTTACGGCTCGCTGGGCAAGATCGTCGCCCTGCTGGCATGGATCTACTTCAGCGGCTGGATCATCCTCTTTGGCGCGCACCTGACCTCTTCAATGGACAGGCATACCCAGAATTAAATTCCCAAATACTGTTATTATTCTATAATTCGAATAATCCTTTATATTAGGAGGGGAAATGAAGAAAATATTTTCTGGTATTACTATGTTTTGGTTGTTTTCAATATTTATCACTGGTTGTGACCGAATCAAAGCGGATCTAGCATCAAACGCCGCAGCTCAAGGTTCTATAGTTACAGCTCAAGCCTTTTCGATTGCCAGAACAGCAGAGATAGATGCAATTGCGACTGCCCAAAAAAGAGTTGCCCTAACCGCAGCATCTCTACCCACATCAACACCGACTTATCGTTCCATCGCATGGATAGACTTGGCGGATTTTCTTGCA
>WOUT01000077.1 GCA_009773005.1 Chloroflexota bacterium
CAGCGACCATTGCCCGGCTTTGTGCAGCGATGGGCCGTTGACCGAGGTCAGCCGCTTTGCCAACACATCGGAAATGACCAAACTTTATGCCGCAAAAACCACGGCCACTAATTTCAGGCAAACGCTGGATGGGATGGTATTTGACAGTGTTTCACCTGCCGGAGGCACAGACGCCCCCGAGTTCACCATGCATTATGGCAAGAACAACAACGCGCAATGGAAATATGATACTGCCTCGGGTAAATTTCTGCGCTGGATCGATCAAGTGAACAGCAGCGGTGAGGCGACTATGATTCCGCTGATTGACCGCATCACCGGGAAGCAACTCGGATTTTCAAATATTGTAGTCATTTTTGCAGAGATCGAAACTCTCAATGGAAAAGCTGACTCCATCCACGAAATCCACATCGCAGGCGAAAATGGCCGCGCGTTGATCTTCCGCGATGGCAAAATATATGATGTCTTCTATAAATCAGTCTATGACACCCCTATTCAGTTTTATGATAAAGACAAAAACCCGGTTCCGCTTCAGCCTGGCAACACCTGGATGCACCTGACCGGAAATTATTCAAAAGTAACCGAAGACCAACCCGGCATCTGGATGGTCTCTCTGCGAACACCCTAAATCTGGTTCTCATTTCATGAGTAAATCTTCCCTGCATTACTCTCTCATCAGCGCCAGTCTGCTCTTGCTGGCGCTGGTCATGGCTGCCTGCACTTCGGCGCAGCCTGTGACGCCCAGTCCAACTGAAGTCGCCACTGTGCCAACGGCAACCCCAACACTGATGCCCATCTTAATAACGCCAACCTCAATTCCCACAAGTGGAACAACCCCATCTCCTGCCTCGTACGATCCCAACTTGCCGGATTCATGGAAAACCCTTCCAGTCATTCCTGAAACGGTCAGCCAGAGGATGAAGGAGCTTTACGAGACCGGAAAGACCAGCGGTTTGAACCAAAACCATTTCTCGAAAGTGGGTGATTGTGAAACCTTCACCGATTACTTTCTTGCGCCATTTGACTTGAAGCCTTCCGGCTACCGGCTGGGGGAGTACACCTCTCTTAAACTCGTAATCACAAAATATGCCGGGTCATTCTCGAGAAGGAGCCTGGCCGCTGAACGGGGATTTAGTGTCGCCTCAGTCCTTTCGCCAACCTGGGCTGACCGAAAACAATGCCGAGCCAATGAAACCCCGCTGATCTGCGAGATCAGAGTGTATAAACCCGCCATTATGCTGGTGATGTTCGGCACCAACGATGTCAAGAATAGCTCACGCAGCGCCTTTGAAAAAAATCTTAAGCTGCTGCTGGATTTCGCGATCAAGAATAAGGTTGTTCCGGTACTCGCAACCAAAGCGGACAACCTGGAAGGTGATGGCAGCATCAACGCCATCATTGCCAGAGTCGGTTATGAATATCAAGTACCTGTTTGGAATTATTGGCGCGCAATGCAAGACCTGCCCGGCAATGGACTCGAGGAAGACCAAATCCACCTCACTTATGCTCAACCATTTTTTGACAGCCCGGAAAATATGCAAAAAGGCTGGCCAGTGAGAAACCTGACCGCACTGCAAGCGCTCGAAAAAGTGACGCAGGAACTTGAAAAATAACCGGAATTAAATACAGCCCGAAAGGGCTGTTTTTTATTATTGCCTACGATGAAGGATTGGAGGCAAATTGGATGCGGTTACCTTCAGGGTCATAGAGAGTGCCGTAACACACCATTCCCGGAATTTCTATTGCATCATCGCAGCGTACCCCTCTCACTCGAAGCGCGGAAGTCACTCTTTTGGCATCTTCTACAGCCAATACTGCCGTTCCACCGCCATTCCTGGGTGGTATTGGGTCCGGTCCATCCCAGCGGTTGATGGCAACGTGAGCTGCATTCTCATGACCGTATTCGATCCAACCCGCTTCGTCACTGATAAAAATTACTGGCCATTCCAGCGTTTCCTGATAGAACTTCTTGGCTTTTTCCCAGTCTTTAACATAATAAGAGACCACAGATACATTTTTAAAAAGGGACATTTTGTACTCCTTTTATTAACACTATATAGACTATATTAGTCATATTGGTAAGAAAGTCAATCCCCACCGTTTCACATTTTCGTTATCGTCATATTTCCGGCCAAATATCCTCACCGATTGCCTGAAGCAACCAAGGAGTATAGTTCAGCTCGCTTCTAATTATCGACTAACCGGTCAAGAATTTGTTCAAAATCCCCAACGAGATCACTTCACTGATACTTTCAACGAATTTGATGTTTTCGGGTTTTACGCTGGCTAGCGAGCCTGCCAGCATGATCGGCATAAGATCAACATCGTATGCTCCGCGATAGGTGGAAAGCACACAGTACTCGGCACAGAACCCCGTGAGGATGAGGGTATCCACTCCCAAGTCTTTGAGTTCCTTTTGCAAAAGAGTCTGGTGAAATGAATTTCCATAAGTTTTATGGATGCGTAAGTCGGTCGGGAGAACCTCAAATTCATCCGGCAGTTCAAATCCCTCCGTCCCTGGAATCAGACCATCTTCTTTATCAATATGCTGCACGAAAACAATTGGAAGGTTTCGTTTTCGAAACAGTTTGATGGCTTCGTTGATATTTTCAACTGCATAGTTGAGAGATTGTCGGGTGACAGCATCGCGCTCAAAAAACTTTTTCTGAACATCAATCACAAGCAGCGCAGGTTTCATAAACCTCCAATGAAGATCACTCTTAAATGGCGAATTTCCCGTTTCGGTAGAACAACTCTCCATCGACGCGCATTTCGATGTCCTTGCGCGCGTCGCAGATGAAATCCCAATGCAGACTGGAGACATTCGTGCCGCCACATTCTTCAAACCCTGCACCAACCGCCAGATGGAAAGATCCGCCGATCTTTTCATCAAACAAAATGTCTTTGGTAAACCTGGTTATCCCGTAATTTGTTCCCAAACCAAGCTCGCCCAACACTCTTGACCCCTTGTCAGTATCAAGCATTTTGTTCAGAAAATCTTCGTTTTTCTCGGCTGTGGCGTTGATTACCTTGCCATTCTTGAACACCAATCGTACGCCTGCAACTTCTCTACCCAGATGTACCGCCGGGTAGGTGAATTTCACCCATCCATTGGCAGAGTTTTCGACCGGGCTGGTGAAGACTTCGCCGCTTGGCATATTTTGATCACCATCAGAATTGATGAATTTGCGCCCTTCGATGTTCATTACGATATCAGCGTTCGTCCCTTTGATGCTGAATTCTTTCTTTCCTTCCAAAAACTTCACCAGTTTTTCCTGGTCATCATGCACTTTCAACCATGCTTTCACAGGATCAGTTTTATCTGTAAAGGTCCCTTTATATACAAAATCTTCATAATCTGCCAGACTCATATCCGCTTCTTGGGCAAGAGCCGTGCATGGATAATTAGCCATCGTCCAGCGCAGTGAGCCGGATGCCGACCGTTTCATGTAGGTCTCCATCCATTTACGGTACGCTTTTTGCCTTTTTTGCTGGTTTTCGGGGTTAATCGCACTCATCGAGCGGGTGTTCTCAGGTGCGCTGATAAAAATCGCCACATCGACTTGCTTGATCATCAACATATCCAACGGAGAGGTCCATTTCAATTGTTCATCCTTGGCGCTGGCATAAAAGGCTTCACCGATTTCCTCCGATTCCAGGCGGAAAGTCGGATGCCCGCCAGCCTTGACAACCTGTGTCACAATCTCGCGAACGAGAGGGACTGCAATGCGGCCGGCTTCAATATGCACCCAATCGCCGGGTTTCACCTTGGTTGAATAATTAACCAGCACATCTGCTAACTTCACAAGTCTGGGATCTGCCATAATCACCTCTCCGGTCAGGGCTTAAAATAATAATCTTCAATATTCACGATTCAAGAGTTTACTGTCTTTATTTTAATACGATCTGAAATTGAGGTGTATTGAGTAGTAATTTGTTATTAAGAAATTACAAACGTCCCATTCCTGAGGTCTTGCAGAGCCTGGTCAATTTCTTCATTGGTATTCATCACAAAGGGACCGTAGCGTGCGACCGGTTCACCCAGCGGGTTGCCTGAAATAAGAAGGAACTTCACCCCGGCAGATCCCGCAGCCACTTCGATGACATCCCCTTCACCAAAGATCACTAATTTGGTAGAAACAACACTGCTCCCGCAAAACTCTCCATCCCCGGCAAACACATAGGCAAAAGCGGTGTGGTCTGAAGCAATCTGATTGGTAAATCTACAGCCAGCGTCAAGTGAAACGTCCAGATACACTGGGTCGGCGGCGATATCGGTCACCGGTCCGCGAAAATCGCCGAATCTACCCGCGATCAATTTAATGCTAACCCCTTTTTCTGGATTGAGCACCGGAATCAATCCCGCAGGGATCTCCTGATAGCGAGGCTTGCTCATTTTCAACTTGGCAGGCAGGTTAACCCATAACTGAAAACCTTCCATATGTCCCTCAACCGGCTGCGGCATTTCTTCGTGCATGATGCCGCTCCCGGAGGTCATCCACTGCACATCTCCGTCGGTGATCACCCCGGAGTTGCCCATACTATCCGTATGTTTGACCGCGCCGACTAACATGTAGGTCACCGTTTCGATCCCCCGGTGCGGGTGCATCGGAAAACCCGCCATGTAATCCGCCGGGTCGTTTGAACCAAAATGATCAAAGAGCAGGAAAGGATCCAGGTAATCCAGTTGGCGAGTGGCAATGCTGCGCCGCAGTCTTACCCCGGCGCCTTCCATCACATACATCGGCTCGATGACATTAATAACTTTTCTCAACCGGTTCGTTTGCGCCATCTCATCCTCCAGGATCGTTAGACAAATCATACCTTAAATACGCAGTAATAAAAACTCCCGAAGTTGCTGTTTGCCAGAGTTTTTGTCGGGTCCCGCAAAGTTTGGCACTATGGGGGCCAAAAAAGCCGTTTCTTACCACATAGTTTGGCACTACGATTCGCAAACGTTGGCACTGGCCATCATTTCAAACACATAATTTGGCGCCGGACATTTTTGCATATGCTACGAAAATCCATAAATCTTGGCACTGTCCGAAATTAAGAATCCCCCCGAACTAATCGAAGTTGTCGCCCATCAAACAGAATATCCGTAAAGCTTTGCACAGGCCGAATGGTGGGCTCTAAAAATGTTTATAAAGTTTGGCATTGTCCGCATCTTTTCGCGCACACCAACAAGAAATGTCTAATAACTCCAAACTCTATGGCTAGACTAGTTTTTGGGGCCGGCCACAACAGGCGGTCCAACGGTTTGCGTTACCTGCTTGTGGGCGGGCGTGGATTCTGTTTGGGAGCAGGAAAAACTCGAAGCCAGAAAAATACTCGGAAATGCGGCAGAATCCCAAGCGTCAGGTGCACCCAAGAAGATGGGCAGGCCATCATTTTATCCGAGAGAAACCGCCGCGCTTATCTTGATAAAAGTATACTCAGAATCGGCAGGCATGCAAGCC
>WOUT01000078.1 GCA_009773005.1 Chloroflexota bacterium
GATATTCGGTAGGACGTGTGTGTGCACTGCTTGGGATCAGCCGTAGTGGTTATTATGCCTGGAAAAAGCGCAGACCCAGTCAACGGGAACAAACCAATCAGGCACTGATCGATCATATTCGCCGGATCCACAAGATGAGCCGCAAAGCCTATGGCAGCCCGCGAGTGTACGCTCAGTTGAAAAAGCAGGGATATACATGCAATCAGAAGACGGTAGCTCGGTTAATGCACCAGGATGGGCTAAAAGCCCAGCGAAAGCACCGAAAAGTGATCACCACGAACAGCAAACACAGTTTTCCTGTGGCTCCCAACATGCTCAATCGGGAATTTCAGGCGGACAAACCCAATCAGAAATGGGTGGCTGATATCACTTATATTCCTACAGAAGAAGGTTGGTTGTATGTGGCCGGAGTATTGGACCTGTTCTCACGAAAGATCGTAGGCTGGGAGATGTCGAGCCAGATTGATGCGACACTGGTAGAAAACGCCTTGCGCATGGCCTTGTACCAGCGCCAGCCTGGCAAAGGATTGCTCCATCACTCTGATCGGGGTGTTCAATACGCTAGCCACCAAATCCGAAATATTCTGACTGCCAACCAGGTTCAGGTCAGTATGAGCGGAAGAGGTAATTGTTATGACAATGCTGTGATGGAAAGTTTTTTCGGTACGTTGAAAAATGAATGGGTACATCACCAAAAATACAAGACCCGTTCTCAGGCACGTACAGATATTTTCAGTTACATCGAAGCATACTATAATACCGTCAGGCTGCATTCAACATTGGGATACTTATCACCAGCTGAATTCGAGGCTAAATACCAAAGTTCTCCTTAACTCTGTGTCCATTAAATGGGGTGAAGTTCAAAACCATCCTTATACTTAAATTATTAGTTCCCGCAGACAGGTGCTTGCGGGGGTTTTAGAGAGGAAAAACTATAGAGATTTATGAATATGGTAAAATCATCGAGAGCCGGGGACGCCGACCCCGGCTCTCTTTACTAAGGAGGAGAAGAAAAGAAGTCGCCCTGTAATTAGCATACCTAAAAACATCAGGGATTACTTGACTCTTCCCCTATGATTACCCTACGATATCTCGATGGTTATTTCCCGGCATTTTTTATGGTTCTTAATTATTAGATTTTTAAGTTGTTGAAAGTTGGAGTTATTATGAGTGAATTGGTTATTGAAAGGGTTATTAATTCTCTTGTCGGTGGGGTCGAAGTCATCGCGGGCGATGCCGGTTTGCTCCAGGTTAATTTATTTGGGAAAAATTCAATATCGGCAGCTATTGATTCGGATGCGGATAATAATCATCCTCAGGCTCTGCAGATCGCCCGCCAGGCGCTCCAGGAGATAAAGGAATATCTGGATAAGAAACGGACTATATTCCATGTTCTGGTAGATTGGAGTCAAATCACCTCATTCCAAAAGAAGGTGCTGGAAGCAGCCTGCGCAATTCCTTTCGGTGAAGTGCGCACTTACGGGCAACTGGCGCAGCAGCTTGGTATTCCCTCAGCCAGCCGGGCAGTCGGCGGCGCACTCGCGAGAAATCCAATGCCAATCATCATTCCATGTCATCGTGTAGTGGCTTCAAATGGCAATTTGACCGGTTTTTCCGCCGCGGATGGAATTCAAACAAAACAGTGGTTGCTTGAACTGGAAGGACGAAAAATTGTCAGTCAAAAATTGGTTTAAATTCATTATATTGGGTCTTGTTTGGGGCTCATCCTTCATGTGGATCAAGATCGCGCTCCAGGAAGTGGGCCCTTTTACGCTTGTCTTTTTCAGAGTCCTGTTCGCAACGGTTGGTCTGATTGTTTACTTTTTGATCACAAAAAGAAAATTCGACCTGAGGTCATTGTGGATCTATGCGGTGATCGGGTTCTTTAATGTGGCGTTACCTTTTGCCTTGATCTCCTGGAGCGAGAAACACATCTCATCCGGTTTGGCTTCGATCCTGAACTCTACGGTTCCCTTATTCACCATGTTGATCGCCTCTTTCTTTGTTGAGGAAGACCGTTTAACCTTCAAGAGAATCCTGGGACTTTTGATAGGTTTTTCAGGCGTAGTCGTTCTTATGTCAAACCGTCTTGGAGAAGAAACTGAAAAACAAGGTTTTGGGATAATCGCGATGCTAATTGCGGCTTGCAGCTATGGCGCCAGCGCTGTCTTTGCCCGCCGGACCAATCACCAGGTCAACCCGCAGGATCAATCTCTTGGGCAATATGCAACCGGTATTCTATTCATCGCACCTGCCATGTTGATCTGGGAAGCCCCATTTCAATTGCCCGTACTTGGTTCAACTTACCTTGCGCTCGTATGGTTGGGGTTACTGGGGTCATTTGTGGCGGCGCTGCTGTGGTTTGGAATGATCAATGAAGTCGGTCCAAGCCGAACCAGCATGGTGACCTATGTGTTTCCGTTGGTGGGAGTAGTGTTAGGGTTGGTCGTGCTGAAAGAACCCCTGGATTGGCGATTATATGTAGGTGGTGCATTGGTGCTCGCGGGTATCATAGTTGTTAACAGTAAACGTTTCATGTCTGGGCACGCCAGAAAGACGCGATTAATTGAGGAAGGAAGTTCGCATGACTGAAGAAAAAACACAAAATCGTGCGGGTTACGTGGCAGTGATCGGCAGACCAAATGTCGGAAAATCAACGCTCGTTAATACTCTTCTGGAGCAAAAGATTGCGGCAGTTTCTGCAAAACCGCAAACCACTCGCCGCCGCCAATTGGGGATATTAACGCTGCCAGATGCGCAGGTCATCTTTGTCGACACGCCCGGGTTGCACGTTCCACAGCACAAGCTTGGTGATTACATGAACCAGGAAGCGGTCGAGAGTCTAAGAGACGCTGACCTTATTCTGTGGTTAATCGATGCGAGCGTTCCAATTACCCCTGAAGATCAAATGATCGCTACCCGGCTGCAAACGATCAAAAAACGACCTCCCATTTTGATCGTTTTATCGAAGGCCGACATGATAAATGAAGACACTCTGTTTGAGCGCAAGAAACAATCTCTGGCGCTCTTCCCCGCAGAGGATATGTTAGCGGTCTCCTCTATCACCAAATCCGGTTTGGACATTCTCAAACAAAAGATCCTGGCTGTGCTGCCTTTTGGCGAGCGGTATTTTGACGAAGAAACGGTCACCGACTACCGGGAAAGGGATATCGCAGCGGAGTTGATCCGCGAGTCTGTGCTCACTTTTGTGAGGGATGAGGTGCCGCACTGTATCGCGGTGCGGGTGGATCAATATGAAGAACGCGGCGACAAAGGTGCATACATAGAAGCGACCATCTTTGTGGAGCGGGATTCTCAAAAAGGGATTGTGATCGGCCAAAAAGGTGAAATGGTTAAAAAAATTGGCACCCGTGCCCGGCAGGAAATAGAATCTATGAGCGGTCGGAAAGTCTTCCTGGATCTACGCGCAAAAGTAAACAAGAACTGGCGCAACAGCCCAGACGCCTTACGACTGCTCGGATACACTGTGGGAAAGGAGGAGTAATTTGTTTACTTGGCTCTTCTTCGTCGCAATCGCTTTCGCATTCCTGGATTGGGCATCCACCTGGAAAGGCTGGAAGATCCGACTATATATTGCCAAACCTGCGACACTACTTTTCCTGATCTTTTGGACAATTCAGGTCACCCGCTGGCAAGGCGGAATGGTCTGGTTCGGCATCGCCCTGATATTCTCCCTTTTGGGAGATATCGTGTTATTGCTTAATCCGCGTTATTTTTTGGCCGGGGTAGGAGCATTTTTCTTCGCTCACGTAGCTTATCTGATAGGATTTAACCAGCATCCTGCTCCATTATCCGTTGGACTCATGATCCTTGCTGTGCTGGTTGGAGTGTCTTCTGCTCGCGTCTTCAGAGTGTTAAAACCAGGGCTTATGAAAGTCCCGCGGGGGAAACGTTTTTTAACCGCGGTCTTTATCTACGGAGCCACGCTGACACTCATGCTGCTATCCACGTTGATCACACTTTTCCGTGCCGATTGGATGGTAGCCCCGGCAGTTTTCGCTGCAAGCGGCGGTATTTTATTTTATATCTCAGACACCCTACTGGGATATGACCGTTTTGTCCATAAGATCAAACATGGACAAAGTTATGTGCATCTCACCTATCACGTCGGTCAAATCGGGTTGATCACTGGAGCGATGCTTTATCATTTAAAGTAAAAACGTTACTTCAAAGGTCTAAACCCTTCACCCATAGCTTCGTGGGCCACCCCGATCACCATGAATGCCTTGGGGTCAATCTCCTTGACCAATTGCTTCAATTGATTGACTTCTGCCCTAGTGATCACGCAGTACAAGACAGGCCGGTCTTCGGAGGTGTAACCCCCAGTTCCAGTGAGAATCGTCACCCCGCGCTCCAACACATCCATGATTGCGCGCGTTACCGCAGTGGATTGTTCAGTGATGATTATCACGGTGCGGAAGATGCTGGAGCCTTCCGAAATCATCTCGGCAGCAATTCCGCTGACATAGATAACCACCATTCCATAAAGCGCTTTTTCCCAGGAGAACGCAAATCCGCCTGCCAGTACCACGACGGTGTCTGTGATCAAGTAGGCTTGAGAGATGGAAATGCCAAAGCGGTGGTTGAGAATGCGCCCGAGGATGTCAGAACCACCACTGGTACCCTGCCCGCGATAAACCAATCCAAGTCCAATACCCAGGAGTACGCCACCGAAGAGTGCGTTGAGCACATTATCTTGCGTGAGCCCCTGGGCAGGGATGAACAATACAAGTAAATCTGTTAAAATCGAAAATCCGGTGATAGCAACGGCAGTACGGAGCGCGAATCTGGAGCCTCCCAAAAAGCGCCAGCCTAAAAAAAACAAGGGGATATTGCCGAGAAAAATCATCACACCCAAAGGGAAGCTGACATAGTGATTGATGATCTGCGCCGCACCGCTGATGCCGCCGCTGACCAATTGACCGGGCACAAGAAAGAGCCGCATCGCAAACGCTTGGATCAATGCCCCCAGAAGCAGAAGCCCGTAATCCTGTGCCATTTTCCACGAGAACTTGACAGATCTGGTCACAAATTTAGTCTTTTGCCAGAGATTTGAAGTGGGGTTCAATTGATCTTTCATACCTGACCTCTCGTTTTGGAATGGCTATATTGTAATCGATAGAAATTAGCAAAAAATGCGTAACTCTTGTGCACTCCTGTACAACTCCTGTGCACTCCTGTACAACTCCTGTGCAACTCCTTGACGCAGGTAGCCGGGCGTGGTATTATTGGTTTTCGTGATGCGGGGTAGAGCAGTGGCAGCTCGTCGGGCTCATAACCCGGAGGTCAGTGGTTCGAATCCACTCCCCGCTACTA
>WOUT01000018.1 GCA_009773005.1 Chloroflexota bacterium
AACCTTTAGCTAACCTGGTTTCGTCTCGGGCTATTGATCTCAATTTGGGGTGGTCTTTCCCGAAATCTTAACTCTACCCCCATTTTTTGAGATGATACATCTTAAAGTATAGAAAAATAGATATCAGATAGTTTTATTTTAAAATGCGCATTGAATTCACATTGTAAACTCATTGTTTTGAAATATGTATTATTATTAATTGCTGGGAAATTATTATTAGGAATGATGGCGTCCGATTATTGATTTCCAATTTGATCCATGAATAACTTTGTACGTGGACCTGGTTTTTTTTCAAAGCAAATTACTTCCTTCAACAAAGATATTATCACTTACCAAAAATCGATAGTTTTATCATTTCAGATTACAATAGGATTATTCGGAGGTCAGGAATATGGCAGAGAATTTAGATGAAATCCTTGTCGAAATGAGCAGCGAAATCACTGGTTATGCAGCCAGCGCGATAATTGGAATGGATGGTCTAAATATTGCTAATCACACGATTGCAGATATTGATCCTGATGCAATCAGTGCGCAAATCACCTTGCTTTTCAAACTGGTTGATAATACTGTTGAAAAACTTGGCGCCGGTGTTGTTGAGGATGATCTCTTAACAACTGAGGGACTTTACATACTGATGCGGTTTCTCCCTAAAAAACAATATTTTTTGGGAATTGCAGCCAATCGGAAAAAAGCCAGTTTGGGAAATTTGCGTTTATTTAGCAAATTGTATTCCGAACGAATCGCTAAAGTTTTGGCGCGGTAGACCTATTTAGATCTCGGAAAAGGTAAAATCTATGAATAAATTAGAAAAACTTATTCAGCAAATCCGTACTCAAATCGGTAATGATTTTATTTCTACTGATATTGTAGGGATTGATGGTTTATCCATTGCTGGTGATGCAATCAGTCAAGGTTTCGATTTAGATATTGCAGCTGCTGCTCCTAAGGCAGCTCCGAAGGTTGCCGCTGCGCCACCTCTTGTTTGGCGAGGGACTGACTTCAGTATAAAGCCTGATGCAGAAATCAAGGTTGACAAGGTTGTTAAAAAGGAACTGGATATCGATACCGTTTTTGATTCCACAGATAGTTCAGCCCGGTTTGCCGCGGTGATGAAACTATCAGCCAGTGTCAGTAGTAAACTTGCAATGGGAACAGTAGACGATAACCTGATAACAACTGATAAAGTATATATTCTCAGTCGTTTTCTCGGGGATAATTCCTACTTCTGGGTATTATCCGTCACTCGTGATGCCACTCTCGGAACAATTCGGATGTTGATGAACGAGTATGCACCCCTTTTGTGGGATGCTATCCCTCATTAATCTAATTATCAACAATATCAAATCTGATTTGTGACCGTTCGCTATGTTCTCGATCAGATTATTGACAAATAGTCAGATTATTTATTCAATAATTGGTCTTAGTGTATCCTTGACAGAATGTTAAGGATAGTTACAATTCTTTTAAATATATTATTACATTGGTCGCCAGGAGGTTCTTCAAATGAGCGAAACGTTGGATAAAGTAAAAGCAGTTATCGTTGATGTTCTCAAAATAGATGAAAAGGAAATTAAGGAAGAAACTAAATTTGTAGAAGACTTAAAAGCAGATTCGATGGATCAGTTCTTTCTCATCGATGGATTTTGCGAAAAATTTGATATCAATATTAATGATGAAGATGCACGAACCATCAAGACCGTATCAGACGCTGTAAAGTATATCGATACACACAAAAAATAAGACTAACAAAAGAGGTGCTCATAAAAAGCACCTCTTTTTATTTAATTTTAGAGATTGACCAAGCCCGGGATTTCTTCTGGGAATCGGGCTATTTTTACTCCAACAGATTCCAATGTTTTTATTTTTCCTTCAGCTGTTCCTGATGTCCCCTCAATGATCGCTCCAGCGTGCCCCATTCGTTTTCCTGGAGGAGCTGAAACGCCGGCAATGAATGAAATAACAGGTTTTGTAAGTTTTCGCGAAATGAAATCTGCAGCCAATTCTTCATCATTCCCGCCGATTTCACCAATCATAATGATAGCATCGGTCTTGGCATCCGCTTCAAATAAGTCAAGGGTTTCAACAAATCCCATCCCCTTAACCGGATCTCCACCAATCCCAACACAAGTTGACACTCCCATTCCATTCTTCTTGAGAGCATAAAGGACCTCGTAAGTGAGTGTTCCAGACCTCGAAACAACACCGATGTTTCCAGGGATAGAAATATTGCCTGGGATGATTCCAATCTTGGTTTCACCCGGGGTTAATATGCCTGGACAATTAGGTCCAATAAGTTTTGTTTTCCGTGATTTAAGATATTGCTTTACGCGCATCATATCCTGGATAGGCGCTCCTTCGGTTATGCACACAACAAGTGGAATCTCTGCGTCTACGGCTTCAAAAATTGCATCCCCTACATACATTGCCGGTACAAAGATTACTGATGCATTCGCTCCAGTCACCTCCATAGCGATTTGCACCGAATCAAAAACCGGGATTTTTCCATTAAGCACCCAGTCACCGCCTTTTCCTGGGGTTACTCCGGCTACAATATTGGTTTTATAAAATAGCATTTGTTCTGTATGGAATAAACCTTCATTTCCAGTAATCCCTTGGACAAGTAAACGAGTATCCTTGTTCGCTAAAATGCTCATCCACTACCCTCCATAGGCCTTTTGTACAGCAATTGTTGCAGCCTCGACTAAAGTTTCAGCAGGAATTAAACTTGATCCTCTCAACAACCTGAGCCCCTCTTCATCATTTGTCCCGACTAAACGAACAATAATTGGAATCTCAGGTTTTACTTCGTTATAAGCTGTCATTAATCCTTTTGCCACTTCATCACATCGCGTGATACCTCCAAAAACGTTAATTAGAATAGCTTTAACATTTTGATCTTCCAAAATCAACCGAAGCGATGCCGCAACCTTTTCTGCAGTCGCACCGCCCCCGATATCAAGGAAATTTGCCGCGTCTCCGCCTAGGGTTTTTATGATATCCATGGTCGCCATTGCCAAACCAGCGCCATTTACGAGACAACCAATGTTACCTTCCATCTTAATGAAGGTAACGCCAAATGCTCTTCCCTTAATTTCTGGACCTGATTCTGCGTCCTTGTCTCTCAATTCAGCAAGACTAGGATGCCTGAATAACGCATTGTCGTCCAATATAATTTTTGCATCCAATGCCAGCAGTCGCTTGTCAGCAGTAATTACCAACGGATTGATCTCGACAAGTGTCGCATCACATTCCACATATACCTTCCAAACGCCATTGATAATTTCTCCAAATTCCTGCCAATACATTCGATCAAGATCAATATTAATGGCAACATCTCGCAATTGATAATCTCGAAGTCCTAATAATGGATCGATGGTTCTTTTAATAATTCTTTCTGGTGTTTTTAGTGCAACATCTTCAACTTCTACTCCTCCTGAGCTTGAAGCCATTAAAACAGGTTTTTGAGTATTACGATCATTGGCAATTGATAAATAGAATTCTTGTGAAATTGATACAGCTTCATCAACGAGGACTTTTCTGACGGGTAAGCCTTTAATTTCCATACTTAAGATTTGGTTGGCAAATTCTTCAGCCTCGTCACTTGATTTCGCAATGCGTACGCCGCCAACCTTTCCTCGCCCGCCAACTAAAACCTGTGCTTTAATGACTACTTTTCCCCCCAATTCATCACTTATTTGCCTGACTTCTTTTGCTGAATTTGCGATCCGTCCATTTGGAATTGGAATTCCGTACATAGTAAAAAGGATTTTTGATTGGTATTCGTGAAGTTTCATCCAGCCGCCTTTTAATACGTTAGATTCCACAAACCGATTGAATTATACAATGTCGCAATTCTCCAAAAAACAGTCCAGATTTCGCTCTGGACTGTTTGACCACATACTCACATAATCGTCTATTCTTTCAAGAAGTTTTCAAGTGCTTCTTTACTGATTCGATACGACTCGCCAATTTTCTTTGCTTTTAGACCACCAGAAGTGATTGCAGCAATCACATCAGCCTCGGCCACCTTAAGAACATTGGCAGCTTCAGCAGTGGTCATCACGGAAGGAATGCTTGCAGCAGCCCCCGAGGTTGTTGTTTGCCCTGTTTGATTGGTTCCAATCCCTGCAAGCGACTGAGACAAAACGTTACCTATCCCTAAACCAGCGCCAATACCAGCGGTGAGACCTGCACCACCACCTGGATTGTTGGCAGCTTCTCGCATGGCATCAGAAGCCTGCAATTGTGCATAGGTCTGCATATCCAACATTCCCATGGCACGCAATTCCTCAGCAGATTTTTCTGAAGGTTTCAGGCTGCCAATGTAAAAGGTCTTTAATAGAATCCCGAGTGCAGCAAAATCTTCCTGGGCTTTAACACGAATCCCTGCACCAAGTTCCTCGGTTAACCCGATCATTTCTAGAACATTTTTCTTGCCGCCTGTCTCACCTAAAATATCCTGTAGTTTGGAAAGCAGCATAGTGCGTAATCGGTTTTCGATGTCAGAAATTCGATAAACGCTCTGGGCACCGACTACTTGCGTCACAAATTGTTGCGGATCTGAAATTTGGAAACTATAAGTTCCATACCCCTGCAGGAGAGCAATTCCTAATCCGACGCCGGTGTTTTTAACGATAATCGGTTGAGCGGTTCCCCATTTGCGATCCGGGAATTCTCTCATGGAGACATAATAAACTTCAGCCGTGAACGGAGTACGATCATTAAACGCTTTACCAATGAAATCCGTGAGTAACGGGATATTTGCGGTTACGATCGTATGTCGTCCGGGGCCAAATGTATCAAGCGCATTGCCGTCACGCATGAACACGACCCGCTGTGATTCACGTACGATCACCTGAGAACCAATGCGCAGATCTGCCACACCAGCCTCTGGAAAGCGATGAACCAGTTCATCAGTCATTTCACTTGCATATTCGACTACATCAAAAATTCTTGCCATTGGGTCTCTCCCTGGATGATTGAATAATTAATTACTGACCGAACTTCATCAATTCTGAACGTTTGTTGAAGGAATCAACACAGTCTTGTGCTTTCTGATTCAAATTTCTTACCGCTGCTGGAAATCCATCAGTATCAATTGAAACTTCAAGGTTATCTATCGCGTTTGAAATTTCATCTACCATTGTCATTAGCGCCAAGTCAAATTGATAAATCTTCTCTAACTCAGCCTCATTGATTTTTACGGCATCAAAAAAACCAGAATAGCCATAAGCTGCAGTCTTAATCCTATCAATGAATTGGCGAAGTCTGACTGCTGCGATTTCAATATCATCTATTACCTCGATTTTGCCAGCATTTACAAGATCGCGTTGAATGCTGGATAATCTTTGCCATTGTTGTTGATACTTGTCAGATATCGTTTCACGTAGAAGTTTATCCGCTGATCTACGGTCAGAACGCTCAATATACCCTTTGAATCCCGGGATTTTGGCCAATAGTTTCTTCAATGCGTCTTGTTGGGTTGTTACCCGATCAAACAAATCGCTCATTCGTATCCTCCATTTTTTACATAATAGAAAGTCTTAATGATTATAATATTATTTCGTGCGAGATTCAATTTCTTGCACACATTTATAATACGAAAATCTTGCGTAAAAAATTCAATTAAAATGTTAATTTTTTATAAGAGAATAATGCATTTTGACAACTAATTGTTCAGATTCTTGCAAGTAATTTTACAGACACTGGAAACCTCTTTTCAAATTTGTTAAGTATTTTATTATGAGTAGCACTTGAATTGTATTTTTCTTTGGTTATACTTTTAATAGCATAATCCAATTTTATGAAAGGAGTGATTGCCATGTTATTCGCACCGAAAGAAAAAGGTCAAGGTTTAATTGAATATGCATTGATACTCGTCTTAATTGCTGTTGTTGTGATTGTCGTCCTAAGGCTTCTCGGGCCTCAGATCGGCGGAGTTTTCAGCAAAATCAACGATTCGCTATCTTCTACATAATTTGTATTTTGGACATGACCTGCAGAGAGACCCCACAAGAGCCTCTCTGTCAGTTTCTACAGCAAAAATGTCTGATTGCAAAGTCATAGTAATGTTGATTGCAAAGTCATTGTAATGTTGACGACTTGAAATTTTCACTCAGAATGCTATAATGGTTATTAACGAATTCAATTTAATGAAAGGAGATACCTCATGTTATTCGCACCGAAAGAAAAAGGTCAAGGTTTAATTGAATACGCATTGATTCTCGTTTTGATTGCAGTTGTTGTGATCGTTGTCCTACGGCTGCTCGGGCCCCAGATTGGCGGAGTATTCAGCAAGATCAATAGCTCCTTGTCTGGCGTCTAGACACTATCGCGCATAATAATAAGAAAGGCTCTGATTTCAGAGCCTTTCTTATTTGTAAGGATAATTGGGGGAAAAGATTAGATAATCGGGTATTCTTTTATTAATTTGCCGTATAATTAAGCTTAGTGTTCACTTGGATTTATTGAATCGTAGGAGGAACCAATGGCTGCAGGCAAAAAACGGAGCGGAAGAATTTTCATAATAATAATATTGATCGTTGGGGTAGGAGCGGTTCTAGCGTATCTCTTGCTGACTGGGGGTTCAGGGAGCCAGACCACTGATCAACAAGTTCCCACCCTTACTCCAAATTATGAGTTAGTGGAGATTGTCATTGCCTCGCAATTCATCCCTCGAGGATCATTGATCACAAGTGATGTTTTGACCACAATAAAATATCCGAAAGCTGAATTGCCGCAGGACACTTTCTTTTCAAGTATTGAAGAAGCAGTGGGCACAAAGGCAAAATACAATATCGACCCAGCGGTGCCATTAACCATCAGCATGGTGATTCATGAGGGAGGTGGCTCTCTCGCATCCTTCGATATTCCCGCCGGGATGACGGCTTATTCACTCCCAGCCAGCCCTGAAACAACCATTGCCTACGCTCCACAAAAAGGGGATCGTGTTATGGTCGTTGGCTGCCTGCTTCTTTCAGATGTGGATACAGACTACCAATCCCGTTTGCCTAATAGTGCGAATACCACATTCGCCCCCGGTTTTTCTGAAGCAGGTGTTACAAATTCGATAACGGTCGTACCTCTTGGCGAAGGTCAATTTTCTTATTATGGCCGCTACGAATTGGATACAGCCACAAACCAATTGGTCTTTGTTTCTCCCTCTGAGATCCAACGACCTCGCCTTGTTTGCCAAACGATTATTCAGGATGCCATGGTCCTTCAAGTTGGTATGTTCCCGTTAGGTCCAACGACTGAGGGTACAGCCATTCCCACTCCAGTTGTGGTTGCAACAGAACAAGGCGGTACAACTGGGACGGTGTATCCAGGATCCATTACTCTTGTTGTTTCTCCACAAGACACCCTTGTTATCAATTACTTGCTGCTCTCAGGAGCAAAATTATCAATGGCTTTACGCAGCTCTGGGGATACCAGCTATATATCGACTGATCCGGTTACCTTGCAATACGTGATGGATCAAAAAAATATCCCTTCACCTTTAAAATTGCCTTATAGCGTGGAACCAAGAATTGACTCACTCATCTACCCTGGCTTCAATGACTATATTTTGATTCAACCTTAATAGTTTAGATCGAATTACGAGTTGTCGGAGTTGTTATGGCATCGCAGGAAAAAATTAATGTAGTTGTAGTAGATGATATTGATGAATCGCGTGAGATGATCCTGCGTATGCTGCAGTTTGATGCCAGTATCGAAGTGGTTGGTACTGGTAGAACTGGAATTGAGGCAATTGAATCAGCCCAGAAATTAAAACCCGACGTAATCGTTATGGATATCAATATGCCGGATATGGATGGGATCTCGGCTACAGAAGCCATTCGAAAAAAGGTGCCTTTCATCCAAATCGTGGTGTTATCAGTACAAAACGATGCAAACTATATGCGTAAAGCAATGCTTGCTGGCGCTCGCGACTTCTTAACTAAACCTCCGATGATCGATGAATTAACTGCTGCCATCAGACGAGCTGGGGATTTAGCTCACGAGGAAAAAGCAAAAGCCTCAGTGGTTTATCAGCCTACAGGATTGACAGGTCCACTCACCCCAGGAATGATGATGAGAATGCCTGTTCTGCTCGGGAAAATAATTTGTGTATACAGCCCAAAAGGCGGCACTGGCTGTACTACCATCGCAACCAATTTAGGGGTGGGACTAAAAACACAAGATAACAAGGTCGCGGTTGTTGATGCAAACCTGTTGTTTGGCAATGTTGCGGTTTTCCTCAATGAACATGGCAAGAATTCCGTCTTGGATCTGGTTGACAGGTCAAATGAACTCGACTCTGAAATCATTGAAGACGTTATGGTTGACAATAAACTGACTGGATTGCATTTGATGGCCTCGCCAAGAGATCCGGAATTAATGGATGCACATAAAGGAGAGCCTGTTTCAAAAATACTCACTTTTATGAAACAACTCTACAATTACATTATTATTGACACGACACCCTACCTTACAGAAGTAGTTCAAACCTGTCTTGATATCGCTGATTACATCATACTTATCACAACGCAAGATATTCCTTCAATAAAGAATGCAAATCAATTCCTCAGTCTCGCAGATGCCTCAGGAATTCAACGTGAAAAAATTATCTTTATAATGAATCGCTATGACAAACGAATCGCAATTTCACCTGAACGCGTTGGAGATAGTCTAAAACAACCTGTAATTGTTGCGATTCCATATGAAGAACGGATGACTAGTTCAATGAATCGGGGTATCCCATTCATGTTAGATAACAAAATTGCTCCTGCAGGGAAAGCTATCTTTTCATTAATTGAAACGATCCGCACGAGAATCCAAAAAGAACAGGACAGCGCTTCGTAATGGATGAGATGAGGAGCAAGAAATAATGTCAATTTTAAGAAGAATTCAATCCGGAGATAATCAACCGCCAAGCCCCCAGAGCGGGACGGATGAGGGTTCTGGCTCTTCGCTAATGCAATCACGAAGAACTCTTTCAACCGCCAGTCAAAGCAGCCAGGATACCTATCAGGATTTAAAAGGCAGGGTTCAGAACAAATTATTGGCTGAGTTGGATCCTAGCGTCGATGTAACCGAAATCTCGGAAGTAAGAAAAACGATTCAAGGGTTATTCGATCAAATTCTTGTCGAAGAGAACTTTGTCCTTTCAAGGACAGAAAAATCTCGTTTATTTGACCAAATCGTCGCTGAGATTCTCGGCCTCGGTCCACTGCAACCTCTACTAGAAGATGACACGATCACCGAGATTATGGTCAACGGAGCAAAAAACATTTACGTTGAGCGCCGAGGGAAAATTCAACGCGTCCCGCTTGCGTTTGAAAGCAACGAGCATGTGATGAGAATTATCGAACGGATTGTGGCGCCACTAGGTCGCCGAATTGATGAATCCAGCCCATATGTTGATGCACGGCTACCAGATGGTTCCCGGGTTAACGCAATCATCCCACCAGTTTCGCTTGTTGGACCGGTGCTTACAATTCGCAAGTTTTCAAAAAATCCGTTTACAGTTGATCAGTTAATTCAATTTGGGTCAATCACAACAGAATCTCTTCAGTTTCTTGATGCATGTGTAAAATCCAGAATTAATGTTGTCATTTCTGGGGGTACAGGTTCTGGAAAAACAACTTTGCTAAATGTCTTATCCGGGTTTATCCCGACTGACGAACGCATCGTAACGATAGAAAATGCGGCTGAACTTCAACTACGGCAAGATCATGTTATCACTCTGGAATCCAGGCCACCGAATATTGAAGGCAAAGGTGAGATCACGATTCGAGATTTGGTTATCAATGCATTGCGAATGAGACCTGACCGGATCATCGTGGGAGAAATTCGGGATGAAGCTGCATTGGATATGCTGCAAGCAATGAATACAGGTCATGATGGCTCAATGACCACGTTGCACTCGAATAGCCCTCGCGATACGCTTGCGCGCCTTGAAACGATGACGATGATGGCAGGAATGGATATTCCAATGCGGGCGATTCGGGAACAAGTGAGTTCAGCAATTGATCTGGTTGTTCACCAGGAACGCCTTCGAGATGGAACACGCAAGGTTATTAATGTAACAGAAGTCACTGGCATGGAAGGTGATGTCATCACAATGACAGATATCTTTGTTTACGAGCAGCTCGGATATGAGAATAATAAGGTAATTGGTCGTATGCGTCCAACCGGTTTACGACCCAAATTTATGGAAAAGATCGAAGCTTCTGGCATCCATCTTCCGCCAAGCGTTTTTGGCATTGGTACTCGCAGATAACAAGGAACTTAGTAGGTGACTTTATGGATCCGGTAATCATTCTTTGGGTGGGCGGCGCACTGATTTTGATTTTGATCGGAGTGGGAATTTATGTGTCGATTAGCAGCAGACGATCAGTTGAAGAAGATCGTCTCGGCGAATATGTTGAACCAGAGATTTCAGCCGATACCAAGAAAAGAGAAGCGCCTACTCCAGTAACGGATTGGTTAACCAAACGAGTTGAAAAATCCAATTTCGGTGACAAACTTGGAAAAGAGTTGGCGCAAGCTGATCTAAAACTCAAACCCGGTGAATTTATTGCCTTAATGGCGATCAGTTCGTTTGCATCTGCTGTGTTTGGATGGTTCATAGGCACTCAAAACTTGTTACTCGGAGTAGTCGGCGCTGTATTAGGTCTTTTCCTTCCCCGTATGTATGTTAGATCACAAAAGAAAAAACGTCTGATCAAATTTAACGAGCAATTGGGCGATATGCTGGGATTGATGGTTAACGGTCTTCGTGCTGGATATTCAGTTATGCAAGCGATGGAAGCAGTTAGTAAAGAACTACCTTCACCGATCAGTGATGAATTTCGAAGAGTGGTGCAGGAGATTCAACTCGGCGTTTTAACTGAGAAAGCTCTCGATAACTTGCTTCGCCGCATTCCGAGTGATGATCTGGATTTGGTGATCACTGCAATGAACGTTCAACGGGAAGTAGGTGGTAATCTTGCCGAGATTCTGGATACAATTTCTCATACAATCAGGGAGCGTGTCAGACTTAAGGGTGAAATTCGAGTTTTAACTGCACAAATGGACATATCAGCGCTATTTCTTTCCCTTCTTCCGGTAGGGCTAGTCTTTGTGCTGTATTTAATCAATCGTGAATATATCATAATACTTGTTTCAAAAGAATCAAACCAACCATTCCCTTGTGGTTTTGCAGCGCTTGGACTTGCCGGGTTAATGATTATCTCCGGTTATTTTGTGATTAAAAAAATAGCAAATATTGAGGTCTAAGATCGGGAGTTAAATATGATTGCGATTCTGGTTCTTATCGGGATAATTCTCGCAATTGCAGTTACCTTAGTCATCATTGGTTTGAGAAACCCGCAAACAGTAAATGATCGATTGCTGCAAGAGCGCCTGGAAGAATTTAGTCAAACTGGTGAGCAGGTTGACCTTGAAAAACTGGAAATGTCACAGCCATTTACCGAGCGGGTTATATATCCAATTGCTCGAAAACTAGGCGAATTCACAATTAAATTCACCCCACAAAACTGGTTAAATTCCATCTCTCGAAGACTGGAATTAGCTGGCAGCCCTTCCAGGATGGATCCTTCGCTTTTCTTGTCCGTTCAATTTATCACTGCTGTTGCTTTTGGCGCGATTATGTTTATTTTCCTGACTGTAGTCACCAAGGCAACTCCCCCAGGGCAGGTCTTTTTATTTACGGTTGTGTTTACAATCATAGGATTTTTTATACCGCAATTTCAACTTTCTACTAGGGTTACAAAAAGACAAAAAAATATTCGCAAAGCAATGCCTGATGCGTTAGATTTGTTAACGATCTGTGTGGAAGCAGGATTAGGATTCGATGCTGCCCTTTCAAAAGTTGCCGAAAAATGGGAATCCCAGCTTTCCATGGCTTTTCATAGAGTGATTCAGGAGATTCAATTGGGCAAACTCAGACGTGAAGCATTGCGTGCTATGGCTGAAAACGTCGGGATCACCGAGATGACCAGTTTTGTAGCCGCCGTCATTCAGAGTGAACAGCTCGGTGTCAGTATGGCAAAAGTCCTCCGAATTCAAGCCGATCAAATGCGTATTCGCAGGCGACAAATGGCAGAGGAGGAAGCTCATAAAGCTCCCATCAAAATGCTGATTCCAATGGCGTTATTGATTTTTCCTTCATTACTGATCATATTATTTGTTCCTGCCGTACTAACGGTCATGCAATCAGGCGTTTTGGGCGGACTTTAATCATTTTTTCTGGAGTTCTACATGCCTTCGGCGGGTTCTACCCAAAAAAGAAAGCAGTTTTTCTCCTTTAATAAATATATTTGGAATGCTTTGGATTGGCTATATCCACCATCCTGTTGCAGTTGTGGCCGATCAGGAGTGATTTTCTGTGAGGAATGCCAATCTTCTATCATGAAAATTAAAGGGAATTTATGTATTTCCTGCGGAATCCACTTACGAAAAAAGCAGACTAAATGCGTGGATTGTCTCGAAAATCCCCCGATATTTAGAGAAATGCGGTCGTGGGCTGTCTACGAAGGTTCTATTCGTGAAGCGATCCACTCGTTAAAATATAAGCAAAACATCGCACTTGGACATATTCTTGCGAAGCAATTAATAAACGTAATCAACCAATCAAACTGGAAGGTTGATCTTATCATCCCAATTCCACTCAGTGATTCACATTACAAACAGCGCGGTTACAATCAGTCGGCTTTAATTTCACGTTTTATTTCTAAATCCATCAATATTCACCATTCTAATGACGCGGTTGTACGCGTTCGCGACACCAAGACTCAAATTTCACTTGATATTAAGGAAAGATTTACGAATTTAGATGGCGCTTTTTGGGGAAATCCTGCTAAACTAAATACAAGGAGTGTATTAATCATAGACGATGTAATCACCACCGGCGCCACGATGCAAAGTTGTGCAAAAGAAGTTATCGATGCAGGCGCAAAACAAGTCTATTGTCTATCAGTCGCCAGAGCTGTGCTTCGCACATCCAAACAGAAGTGAATTTAGGCTTCCAATTCGCGTTTTTCAAAATTCATCGAGGAGGAAACTATGGAGCAAAAAGTTGAAGTTTCAGTAAAAAATATGGAATTAACAGATCGTATTAAAGAGTACATTGATAAAAAAGTACCACGTTTGGAGAGGTTATTACCCTCAATTGAAAATATGAAATTTGATTTATCTTATGCAAAGACAGCCCGCAACCGTTCAGACCGTGAAGTAGCGCAAATAACCATTACCGGCAAAGGATTTGTTTTACGGACCGAAGAACGCAATTTAGATATGCTCACTGCCATAGATAACGCTGTTGATAAAATGCAGCGTCAGATTGAACGTTTCAAAGGCAAACGCAGTCGAGGCCGCGGAGATGGCACTCCTGCTTCGGAGGTCATTGCTCCAGAGCAAGAATTGGATGAAGGTGTACAAACAGCGATTGTAAGGCGCAAATCCTTCACGCTCGTCCCGATGGATGAAAATGAAGCCATTGAACAAATGGCGCTGGTGGCGCATGAAGACTTTTTCATCTTTTACAATGTAAATACGAACTCCATTAATGTTCTTTATAAACGTCGCGACGGCGATTTGGGATTGATCGAACCAAAAATCGGATAACTCATGCAGGTCAATTTAAAAGCTGGACAAAACGGTCCAGCTTTTTTTCTTTAATGTGACTGCAAATCTATCTAAAGTAATACCTTTCAAGGTATCAGACCGATTAGTATCATACTGATCGGTCTGTTTTGGAGAATTTGATGCAACAACGCAGTGAAGAAACCCGAAGAAAAATTCTAACCGCATCCCTGAGACTTTTTTCGCTGCGGGGTTACGATGCGACTGGACTTGTTCAGATTTGTCGTGAAGCTGGCGTAAGCAAAGGCGCTTTCTATCACCATTTTGAAAGCAAGCATGATCTTTTTCTTAATTTGCTTGGCTCATGGTTGAACGATTTGGACCATCAACTTTCATTGGATTTCCAACATGCTGAATCTGTTCCTGAAGGCTTGAATAGAGTATCCCAACCAATTAACAGCGTTTTTAGAGATGCAGAAGGCCGTTTGTCAATGTTTCTTGAATTTTGGCTCCAATCATACAGGGACCCGAAAATCTGGAGTAAAACGATCCAACCATTTTTCAGATACCAAACCTTCTTTCAGAAATTGATCGAAAAAGGGATTAGAGAGGGTTCAATAAAAGATATTGAGAGTTTAACCGTCTCTCAAGTTCTCGTTTCGCTTTCTCTGGGGTTACTTCTTTCAAGCATGATCGACCCGGAAGGTGGGGATTGGGCAAAAATCACACAAACTTCAATGAATTATCTCTTGGATGGAATTAAAAAGGAGTAATAGATGAATCTAATTACCGGAGCAACTGGACACATTGGAAATGTTCTTGTAAAGGAACTTGTCAAGAGGGGAGAAAAAGTTAGGGTATTCGTTCTGCCTGATGAAGATCTTGCCCCACTAAAGGGACTTGATATTGAAATTGTACGCGGAAATATATTAGACAAGGTTTCTATTAAACCCGCATTTATCGGTGTGGACTACGTGTTCCACCTTGCCGGAATAATTTCGATCATGCCAGGAAAAGACACTCTTGTCCATGATGTCAATGTTAATGGTACGTCTAACATGGTTGAAGCCGCAAAAGAAGCAAATGTAAAGAAATTCATTCACACCAGTTCTATTCACGCATTTAAAAGAGTTCCACGCGGGATTGTTATTGATGAAACCATCCCTATTGACCCTGAATCAAATTTGGCTGCTTATGACCAATCAAAAGCGGAGGCGACACTGGCAGTCCTTGAAGAAGTGAATAATGGGTTTCCTGCAGTGGTTGTCTGCCCTTCCGGGGTTATTGGACCATATGATTATAAGGGTTCTGAAATGGGGGTTCTCATTCAGGAATGGATGCTGCGTAAAGTAAATTTCTTGATCGAAGGGGATTATGATTTTGTTGATGTGCGAGATGTTGTCCAAGGGATGATTCTCGCTCGCGAGAAAGGAAAAACGGGCCAGATTTACATCTTGTCAGGAGAATTGATCAGAGTCGTTGATTTATGGCACTTGGTCAAAGAATTAATATCCATGCAATCAACCTTCATCAATATCCCAGTCTGGATTGCCTCTTTTGTTGCAAAGTTTACACAGTTTTATTACCAGTTGTCAAAAACCAAACCTCGGTTTACCTCTTATAGCATTGAGACTCTTCATACAAACGCGGTCATAAGCAATTTAAAAGCACGGTCCATGCTTGGATATCAACCCAGGTCGATAAGAGAATCTATTCGGGACACGGTAATTTGGTGGAGACAGCGAGAATTAACATTGTTGAAAAAGAAAACAAGATTTGAAAAAAACCAATGAAATACAAGGAAAAATTTAACACAAATGACATTGTTTTGATCACCGGCGCATCGAGCGGTATCGGGGCAAAAACGGCTGAGTACCTCGCATTAAAAGGACTTAAGATTCTTCTCGTCGCTCGACGCGAAGAAAAATTGTTGGAGGTTTGTGAAAGGATAAAAAAACATCAGGGCGATGCGCGATATTACGTTGCAGATCTGACGAACGAAAATGATCGTAACAATTTGTTCTTAAAATTAAATAACCAAAACCTTATCCCTGACATCTTGATCAACAATGCGGGTTTTGCATGGTATGGTTATTACTATGATATGCCTTGGGAGATTGGCAAAGAACTAATCGCGGTCAACACGGAAGCTGTCGCACACCTCACTCGCATCTTCCTTCCATCGATGTTGGCAAAAAAGCATGGACATATCATCAATATTGGATCGGTTGCTGGAAAGCTGCCAGAACAAGGTATTGCGCTCTACTCCGCCTCAAAAGCGTTTTTAGACGCCTTTACTACATCGGTTTATCGCGACTTGAGAGGCAGTCAGGTGAATATTTCAGTTGTACGTGCTGGTCCAATTAAAACCGAATTTTTTGAAACTGCCAGAAAACTGGATAACGGCAGTGATGTACCAGCAGAAAAAATTGCAACCTCGGTAGAGTCCGTTGCAAAGGGTATCTGGAGATTAATAAATCACCCCCAAAAAGTAGTCTACATCCCTTATTATTTAGTCATTTCCCCTTTACTGGAAGTGTTTTTTTCCAAGATAATTGATTTTGTTGGGCCACTCTTGTTACGCAAAAACTCCAAGCATGCATAGATAAATAGAATAAACACGGAAATTTGTAGCATTTTGTGTTAGCGTGTTACCCTTGACAAACACAGTAATGTTGATAATATTATTTATACCCCCCCCCAAGAGGGGAGGGTGGAGGGATGATGAATAGCGAAAAAACAGTAATGCGATTAAAAACCATCGAAGGGCATATCAAAGGTGTAACAAGGATGGTTGAAAATGGTGAATATTGTATCGATGTCATACGTCAAATTCAAGCTGTGCAAGCTGCGTTGAACAAAGTGAGCAGCAATATATTGAACGACCATTTGAACTCATGCGTAATCACGGCAGTGCAAGGGGAAGACCCAAAAGAAAGAGAACGAGTTCTGAAAGAAATTGCTGAAATTTATGAACAAGCTGCGAAAGTATAAAAAGGAGAGAACATGAACACGATTAAATATTCAGTACCTGGTATCAATTGTAATCACTGCGTTCACACTATCAAAACGGAATTAGGCGATTTGGAAGGCGTGCTCGGAGTGGATGCAGATTCAACCATTAAAGAAGTTTCGATACAGTATGACGCACCAGCCACTCCTGAAAAAATAGAAAATCTGATGGCTGAGATCAACTATCCAGTTAAAAAATAAGTTTACTCTTAAGGACGGAATATGGCCGAATCAAAGCAAGTGGTATTACCAGTAACAGGGATGACCTGCGCGAATTGTGTGGCGACGATCGAAAGAAGTCTAAAAAAGGAGAATGCTGTCCAATCCGCCTCAGTTAATTTATCCAACGAACGAGCCACAATTGAATTTAACCCGGTAGAGACAAACCTCACCGCTTTAGTAGGGCGAATCGAACGGGCAGGTTATGGGATTGCTGCAGGTGAAGCGGATTTATTGATCAAACGCATGAGCGACGACAATGATGCCCGGCGTCTGGAGAATAAACTTGCCTCACTTGAAGGGATTTTGGACGTCCATGTAACGATTGCCAATGAACGTGCCCGGGTGAAATACATTCCGACTGTGATTAGTCAAAATGAAATTCGCAGAGCAGTGATCGCTGCGGGTTTTGATTTGGTTGAGACTGAAGGAGATACCGAGGATGTGGAGGCAAAAGCCCGCCAGACTGAAATCGATCATCAAAAGAAACTCCTGATCATCGGTATCGTTTTCTCGGTCCCGTTATTCATTCTTGCAATGGCAGGCGATCTGGGTTTCTTTTCAGATTATGTGACCCATGCGATCTGGTTCCGATTGATCTTAATGGTATTAGCGATTCCGGTTCAGTTTTATGTGGGTTGGCAATTCTACGTAGGCGCGTATAAATCACTCCGCAATGGCTCTGCAAACATGGATGTTTTGGTAGCCTTAGGTTCATCTGCAGCTTTCTTATATTCAATCCCGGCAGCGATTGGATTGATCCGCGGACATGTCTATTTTGAAACTGCCGCGGTAATCATCACCTTAATAAAACTTGGGAAGTTTCTGGAAGCGCGCGCTAAAGGGAAAACCAGTGAAGCCATTAAGAAACTAATGGGTCTCCGGGCTAAGACCGCCCGCGTCATTCGGAATTCGATTGAAATGGATATTCCCGTTGACGATGTTTTGATAGGTGATTTGGTATTGGTAAGACCGGGAGAGAAAATTCCTGTCGACGGGGTTGTTGTAGATGGGCATTCTTCTGTGGATGAATCGATGCTCACGGGTGAGTCCATGCCGGTTGAAAAGACTGCAGGGTCGCAAGTGATCGGCGCTACAATGAACAAGGCTGGATCCTTAAAGTTCGAGGCGACAAAAATCGGCAAGGAAACTGCCCTGGCTCAAATTGTCCGCCTGGTGGAAGAGGCGCAGGGAAGTAAAGCGCCTATCCAGAAATTGGTAGACAAGGTTTCTGCAGTTTTTGTGCCAATTGTAATTGTTTTAGGTATCCTGACCTTTCTTGGGTGGCTATTCTTTGGTCCACAATTGGCTATTAATTCAGATATGACACCGGTTACCAGAGCATTGATCAATATGGTAGCAGTTTTAGTAATTGCCTGTCCGTGCGCAATGGGATTGGCAACTCCCACTGCCATTATGGTAGGTACTGGCAAGGGCGCCGAGATGGGAGTCTTGATAAAATCCTCTGAAGCGTTGGAACGGGCAGGTTCCGTAAAAATGGTGGTTCTCGATAAGACCGGAACGATCACCCGTGGACAACCGGCAGTGACAGATGTAATGACGTCGAAATCCTGGCAGGCAAATGACCTGCTGCAACTGGCTGCTTCGCTTGAAAAGAACAGCGAACATCCGCTGGGGGAATCAATTGTGGCAGAAGCGGGAAACCGTTCACTTAAACTTTCTGATCCAGAGACATTTGAATCGGAGACTGGTCTTGGTGTTCATGGAATGGTGCAACGGCATCAAGTGTTAGTCGGCAACCAAAGAATGATGACCATGAAAGGGATATTGGTTGACGAATGGCAAAAAGAGATCACTCATCTGCAGAGTGAAGGAAAAACAGCGATGTTAATTGCTATTGATGGAGGCATGGCAGGCATCATTGCGGTAGCAGATACAGTTAAAGACGGCTCAGTGGAGGCGATCCGATCTCTACATGCATTGGGTTTAAAAGTTGCCATGATCACCGGCGACAATCAGCAAACCGCTAATGCTGTGGCCCGGCAAGTCGGGGTAGACACAGTCCTCGCAGAGGTTCTGCCTGGTGACAAAGCCGCTGAAGTGAAAAAATTGCAGGCTCAAGGGTACACCGTTGCAATGGTCGGTGACGGAATTAATGACGCCCCGGCGCTAACTCAGGCTGATGTTGGCATTGCCATTGGTACCGGAACGGATATTGCCATGGCGTCTGCGCCGGTTGTTTTGATCAGCGGTGATCTGCGAGGAGTTGTTCGGGCGATCAATTTGTCTAAGAAGACGCTGAATACAATAAAGCAAAATCTTTTCTGGGCTTTCTTTTACAACGTTGTCTTAATTCCTGTTGCAATGTTCGGTTTATTGATGCCAATCCTGGCAGCAGGAGCCATGGCGTTCAGCAGTGTGTTTGTAGTGAGTAATAGTTTGCGATTAACTAAAAAGAAAATCGATTTTTAACACATAATTCAAAAAATATTTCGGACGATATAAACTAATCAAAAGGAACATGATGAAACCTAAATTCTTAATAATTTCTGTAGTTGTATTGACCCTTGTGATGGCTCTAGCAGGTTGCGCAAACCAACAAAATTCTGGTTCAGGTTTTGCAAGTATTCCTGCAGGAAAGGCATTTGCTGAGGGGCAAGAAATCTATTTTTCACATACTGAAGTTTCTGACGCTCAGTTGGCAGAAAAATTAACCCAAATGATGAAATCTCCCGTTCTATATGTCCCATCTCTCAGCAGTGTTCCCGAAGAAGCCACATCTGCAGTGTATGTTTTCGAAAATGGGGTAAAAGGCAAAGGTCCATTGGGGTTTCAATCTGATGTATTTGATAATCCACCCGGTACAACTGGATATACACCACTAAGACGGATTATATTAGTAAAATGGTTGGAGTCAGCAACCCCTGCTGAAATTAGATCAGCTGTTGACATAATGACTGCTGAAACGAATGGCGAATTAACGCTTCAAAAAACAGATATTGTGGTGAACATGCCCTTCATGGTTTGGGCAGACGGTAAGCGGTAGAAAACATAAAAATGGTAAAATTACGTTTAGTATACGGAGGATGGAATGATGGATGAACTTCAGAATAAAGCAATAAACACTCTTCGGTTTTTGTCTGCAGATGCTGTCCAGCAGGCGAATTCGGGACACCCCGGATTGCCGATGGGTGCTGCTGCGATTGCTTATACTATTTGGACGAAACATTTAAAGTTTGATCCCAATACTCCGGATTGGGCTGACCGTGATCGTTTTATACTTTCTGGTGGACACGGTTCAATGCTTTTATACAGTCTGTTGCACCTGACCGGTTATGATGTTTCACTCGATGATCTTAAACAATTTCGGCAATGGGGCTCGCGCACACCAGGGCACCCGGAGTTTGGATTTACTCCTGGAGTAGACACCACCACTGGTCCGCTTGGGCAAGGGTTTACAAACGGTGTAGGAATGGCGATTGCTGAAACACACCTGGCAGCAGAATTTAACCAGGCGGATAGTACGATCGTTGATCATTATGTCTACGGAATCGTGACCGATGGAGACTTGATGGAAGGAGTCAGCAGTGAAGCTGCGTCACTGGCAGGTCATTTGAAATTAAGCAAGATCATTTATTGTTACGATGACAACCGCATCTCCATTGACGGTTCCACTGAGCTCTCATTTACTGAAGACCGCGGTAAACGCTTTGAAGCATATGGTTGGCAAGTGTTAAACGTTTCGGATGGAAATAACGTTGAAGAAATTGATCGTGCCATCATTGCAGCTAAAAAAGATGACCGTCCCTCACTGATCATTTGCCGAACGCACATCGGTTTTGGCATGCCTAACAAACAGGATACCTCAAAAGCTCACGGTGAACCCCCGGGTGATGCAGAACTTAACGCCGCAAAACGAAATTTGGGCTGGCCTGAAGAACCAAGGTTCCATATTCCTGACGAGGTGAAGGCATTTTATTTACAAATAGGAAAAGCAGGTGATGCCCGTAAAAAAGAGTGGGACAAGCTATTGAAGGCATATTCACAAGCTTTTCCAACTTTCGGAAAAGAATTCGTTAGAAGAATGGAATCAAAACTACCTGTGGATTGGGCAGCTTCATTGCCAGAGTTTGAAGCTGATTCTAAGGGGATGGCTTCCCGCGTCGCCTCAGGTCAGGTGATCAATTCTTTGGCCGGTATCTTGCCGGAATTGATGGGGGGATCTGCAGATTTAACCCCTTCTAATAACACCTGGATTATGGAATCTTCAGCATTCCAGGCGAATAACCCAATTGGCAGGTACCTGCACTTCGGCGTGCGAGAACACGCTATGGGAGCTATCGTCAACGGGTTGGCTTACCATAAAGGGTTGATTCCTTTCGGGGCAACTTTCCTCGTTTTTACCGATTACATGAGGGGTGCAATGAGACTTTCTGCGCTTTCTAGTTTGCATTCAATTTGGGTGTTGACGCATGACAGCATCGGTTTGGGAGAGGACGGACCTACTCATCAACCAATTGAACAATTGGCTGCTTTGAGGGCAATTCCCAATATGACGGTCATCCGACCAGCGGACGCTAACGAAACTGTTGAAGCCTGGCGTTCAGCAATCGAAAATACATCTGGACCCACCGTGATCGCGTTATCCCGCCAGGCATTACCCACTATTGACCGGAACCAATATGGATCCGCAAAGGGCGCGCAGAAGGGAGCGTACGTCCTCGCTGACTTCGGTACTGGCAAGCCGGAGATTCTTTTAATGGCTTCTGGATCTGAGGTAGATTTGATTCTGCAGACAGGAATAAGATTAGCGAATTCCGGAAATTCAGTTCGGGTTATTTCCTTCCCAAGCTGGGAATTATTTGAAAAGATGGGCAAAGAGTATAAGGAGAGCGTTTTGCTTCCGGATGTTAAAAAAAGACTGGCTGTCGAGATGGGCGTCGCGCAAGGATGGGAAAAATGGGTGGGAACTGAGGGAATAATTCTTGGAATTAATGGTTACGGAGCGTCTGCGCCATATAAAATATTGTTGGAAAAATATGGTTTTACGGTTGAGAATGTCTATCAACTTACCCTTTCACTTCTAAATTTGGAGGAAAATAATGCGTATAGCTATTGCTTGTGATCACGCGGGATACCCGTTAAAAGATGAAGTGATCGCTGTCGTTCAAGAATCAGGTCTGGATGTCATTGATCTTGGAACCTATGATCAGGAACCGGTGGATTATCCGGACTATGCAGAAAAAGCGGGTCGGGCAATTACACAAGGACTAGCCGACCGGGCTATCGTCATTTGCGGGTCCGGGGTCGGAGCGTGCATTGCCGCAAACAAGATCAAAGGAGTGTATGCCTGTTTGTGTCATGATACGTATTCGGCTCATCAGGGTGTTGAACACGATCACATGAATGTTTTATGTTTGGGCGGAAGGGTCATCGGACCTGAACTTGCCAAAGAAATTGTTAGATCATTCATAGCCGCCACATTCTCAAACAAAGAACGCCACATGCGGCGCGTTGGAAAGATCTTGCAGCTGGAGTCAAACGGAAAGATCAATACTCCAAATTAATTTAAAAATAATAGGATATCAGGTGATTTCTTGAAATCGATTGACGAACTTCATAATTTTGGGCAGGCTCTTTGGTATGACAATATTCAGCGTTCGCTATTAGGTAACGGGGAACTTAAAGCGATGATCGAAAGGGGGGAGATCAAGGGAGTTACTTCAAACCCAAGTATCTTCCACAATGCAATTACAAAAACCAACGACTATGACGAAACCCTTAAGCCGATGGCGTGGGCGGGTCTGAATGCTGAAGAGATCTTCTGGGAACTTGCAATCAAGGATATTCAGGAAGCAGCTGATCTGTTTCTTCCAATTTATCGATCTTCCCATCGGAAGGACGGATATGTAAGTCTGGAAGTAAGTCCTTTCTTGGCGAAGGATACGGAAGCAACCATTTGTGAAGCCAAGCGTTTGTGGGAAAAAGTAGATCGTCCAAATCTGATGATTAAAATCCCAGCAACAGTTGAAGGAATCCCAGCGATCCGAAGAACCATTACAGACGGGCTCAACGTCAATGTAACCTTAATATTCTCTTTGAAGAGATACCAAGCGGTTATTGAAGCATTTCTCTCAGGTCTGGAAGCCCGCCTGAAGGCGGGCAAAGGTTTGGATCACATCGCATCGGTCGCGTCCTTTTTCGTTTCCCGAGTGGATACTAAAGTGGATGGAATGATATCCAAGCTAATCGAAAGCGGATCATTGTCTGTTGACGAAGCAAATAAACTGTTTGGAAAAGCAGCCATTGCCAACGCCAAATTGGCTTATCAATTGTATAAGGAAAAATTCTCAGGAGAACGGTTTAAGAGTTTATTCAAGAATGGAGCCCAAAATCAACGCCCACTTTGGGCTTCTACCAGTACCAAGAATCCCAACTACAGGGATGTCATTTATATTGAGGAATTGATCGGAGCTGAAACCGTCAACACTGTTCCTCCTGCTACATTGGTGGCTTATGGGGATCACGGTAATGCGGCATTAACGATCGAAAAAGATTTGGAAAAGGAAAAACAATCAATTCATGCATTGGAATCTACAGGAATCTCAATGCAGACAGTCACGAACGAATTGGAAGAACAGGGAGTGAAGTCCTTTGCAGACGCTTTCCGTTCTCTCTTGCAAAGTGTAGAAGAGCGGCGCCAAGTGCAGGTTACAGGTCTCTTCGGTCTGGCCTCAGACGTAAAGAAACGCGTATTGATGCTGCAAAAACAGGATTTCGTTAAACGCATGGTTGATTATGACCCGTCGTTGTGGACACAGGATCCAAAAGGTCAAGACGAAATCCGGGTGAGAATGGACTGGTTAAATGCCCCCTGGCAGTCTGAAGAATTACTGCCCCATATTGAGAATCTATTATCAGAATGTCGAAGTACAGGTTTCACCCACGCGCTGTTGCTTGGCATGGGGGGATCTTCGCTTGCGCCGGAAGTGCTGTGTGTGATCAATGGTCAAAGCGAATATCGAGGAGTGCAAGGTCTGGATCTCGGCGTTTTGGATTCTACAAATCCGGATGAAGTGCTGCTTGCGAGTCAACATTTTCCAATTGAAACGACTCTTTTTATTGTTGCCAGCAAATCCGGAACGACTGAAGAGATCAACGCATTTTATCAATATTTTTGGGACCAAGCTACGACCATTTTAGGCGAACGTGCCGGCTCACATTTCATCGCAATCACCGATCCGGAAACCAGGTTGGAAAAACTTGCCAAAGACAAAGGTTTTTGGAAAGTCTTTTCGGCGAATCCAAGAGTGGGTGGGCGTAATTCTGCCTTGACTGCTTTTGGACTTGTGCCGGCAGCCTTGATCGGGATGAATGTGCAAGAATTATTAAAGCGAGCACAAACGACAGCAGAGTTATGCAGGCAATCGGTTCCAATCTCTGCAAACCCTGGGGTTGTGCTTGGCGCTGTGATTGCGGAAGCCGCTCTGCATGGTAGAGATAAACTGACTGTTGTGACTGACCGGGCTTGGAGCTCTTTTGGCAACTGGCTGGAGCAATTGATCGCAGAAAGCAGCGGCAAAGATGGAAAGGGGATCGTACCTGTTGCGAATGAGCCACGAGTTAGTGCAACAAAATATGGCAAAGATCGGTTGTTTGTATATCTGAGAAATTCAGGTGAATCGGATACGTTTTGCGATCAAGTTCGGCAGGCAGGTCATCCGGTGATTGTTTTCGATGTTGAGACATCATACGATCTTGGCAGCCAATTCTACCTTTGGGAAGTAGCGACTGCAACCGCGTGCTCGATTCTGGGCATCAATTCTTTTGATCAACCAGATGTGCAGGATGCAAAAACGCGCACAAGGGCGGGGATAGCCGCTTATAAACAGACCGGGAAACTCGACCAAGGGACACCAATAATGAATCTTGAAGATGGTGATATTTTCTCTAATCAGGTTCTAGAAATGGGTCAAAAAAAATCCGTACATGCAGCGCTGGATTTGTTCTTGCAGAAATATCTTCAGACTGGTGATTATGTTGCCATTAATGCGTTCATCCCTCGAACCCCAAGGCTTGAAGCAGGACTTCAGACCTTGCGGGCGGAAATTTTATCAACTTATGGGAATGCGGTCACATTGGGCTTCGGCCCACGCTTTATGCATTCCACAGGGCAGCTTCACAAAGGCGGGCCCAATTCAGGGGTGTTCATTGAGATTACCGCAGACCCAATTGCGAATATTGAAATACCTGGTGAGGGATTAACCTTCGGAACCCTGCAAATGGCTCAGGCGCTTGGAGATTATCAAGCCTTGGAAGTAAAAGACCGTAGATTGATTCGAATCCATTTGAGAAAACCAGAGGTAACAGTTCTCCTAAAATAAGGAACGAATGCTATGACCAATAGAATTGATGATTTTCAAACCTACCGCGAGAAAATGAATGCCAGAATTCTGGACATTGATAATTTGGGAATTAAACGATTTTTCAATCTGGATACTAAAGCATACGAAAACGGCGCTCTGGATTCTAAAACCAAGGAATTGTTAGGTCTCGTATCCTCGATGGTAATGCGATGCAATGATTGCATCGATTATCATATTCTTCAGTGTGTTGATACAGGTTGGAAGGACGAAGAACTTTATGACGCATTCAATGTGGCGCTTGTTGTTGGCGGGAGTATTGTTATTCCTCATTTAAGACACGCAGTTGAGACGCTTGATCTATACCGTGAGAAAACGAAATAGTAGAGAGAAAGATGTCTCAAGTTTTCGGGAATTCTTTCTTGCCTATTTTTTTGATTCGATTGAAAATCAAGGTTCCAACTAGAATCCCAGCCAGCGCTTCAAACGGGTGTGAAAGCAGACACAAGACTACTTGACCAACACGACGCACCAACGATACACCCATGGCTGTACGGGTAGGGGGGATAACCTGTGTACTCCAATCCAGCTCGATAAATCTGTCCATGTAATTGTTTTTAATGCAGCCCTCAAGGCTGAAAATGTACAGGTGGTTCACTGCTTGGCTAGCCAGCAACAGGTCTCTTTTCAAATCGATCCAACGTAACACCTTGAGGGGTGGTAGACCTTCTAATTCCACACCGCCGCCGGTGCTGCCAATGCCGACCGCTTTGGCGTGTTGGGCGTAGCTCCATAAAATGGAATCTGCGTAGTAAGGGAAAAAACTTGAGTAAAGCATTAAAACTTCGCGGTCAGAAGGCAAAGGCAGGATCCCCAAAATTTTGGTGAAAAAGTTCGATCTGGCGGCTCGCTCATCAACGACTATCGGAAACTGGTAGGTCTCAACTGCAAAACCGTCAGATCTAATCATTTGCATCAGCGCTCGGGTATCAACTTCATTACTGGCATAACGTTTTCCTGAGAAATATCGTCTGGCGATCTGTTTAAACTGGCTCACAGGGTTTTTCCCAAGAGCGAGTACTGTGTCGAGTTTAGGTTCGATATCCAATCCGATCACCGAAATTTCAAGTTTGTGTTTGTTCCTCCATTCTTTGAATTTGAAATATTGCCGGATGGCATCCTGGATCGTGTCCAAATTTGTCCAATACCCTTCGCTCTTTGGCAGCAACAGCCAGGCGGTAATGGGAATTCCGGCACGGGTTAACTTTTTAACAATATCAGCCCGCTCCATAGACAGATCCAGTAAACCAAGACTGACATTGGCATTGAGACTGGATAAATCTTTCATCACCTTGCTATCGGAAAATAACACTTTCAGATCAGGTGTTTCCAGCTCGCAAAAAAAGGTGATTGAAGGTTTTGGCATATTATTTCCTCTTGTATTCTAAAAAGGTGATCGAGGCAGGTTTAAGAACTACTTGCCAGAACCCATTTTCTAATTTGGGCTTAACAGCGTAGATGATCTTAACTTTATTTGGATGTTTAAATGAATTTGAGGCGAGAGGGTGGTTTGCAGAAATTTCCATTGCGTTCGATGGTGTACCTTCCATTAAAAAACTAACCTTCATCCGTTTTTCAGCATGTCGATTGATGAAAATCATAGTTATTCTGGTTTGATCTTCGCTTATAGTCACCAGGTGATCTAAAAATGGCACATTTTCATGCGCCGAAATATTTTCTCCCATCGGCTTACTATTAAAATCGGATACGCTGCAAAGAGAGGGAACAAGTATTGACTCCATTTGATTGAATAAAATAAACGGATAAAAGATAGAGGTCGCGATGGCAGAATCAGGGTTGGTTTGGATCAAAGGCAGCACATTCACCAATTGCGCGAGATTTGCCATGCCCAGCGTTTGATTGTTGCGGTAGAACACAGCAAGGGCAGAAGCCACATACAATGCGTCCCTCATTGAATAGGTAACGTGATGCATGCTGGTTTCTCCTTCAAGGGGAGGAAGCCAAACGTTCCATTCATCCAAGGCTTGAAGGACGTGTTTATTAGGTGAAAACTGAGAAATGTGTGTTGCAACACGCTTTATATATGTATCCAAATCAAGAGGAGCTGCGCATATTGACTGAAATAATTGGTGAGGTTCAGCGTGTTCATTCCAGCCATCTTTCTCGGGTTGGTAGACGTGCCATGAGAGATAATCGATCTGATCGCCAGCTTTGGAGAGTACTTCTTTGTTCCATAACAAAGCAGGGTCGTTTGCATCATCTGTCAACGGATGGCTGCCGACAGCGATGATCTTGATGGATGAGTCGGCGGTTTTCATCGCTTTGATGAATCTGAGCAAGCGACGAGAATATTCTTCAGCATTGGTTGTGCCGATCTGCCAGGCTCCCCACACTTCATTGCCGATACCCCAATATTTTACACAATAGGGTTCTGCGTGACCATTCGCTGTTCGCCGTTTCCCTTGATCAGTGGTTTCAGGTTGGTTGCAGTAAGCCACCCAGTGGGCAGCTTCCTCGGGAGTTCCAGATCCGTCATTCACCACTAAAAATGGTTCAGCGCCAATCGTTTCACAAAACGCGAGGAATTCGTCAGTTCCGACCAGGTTTGATTCTTCAGCCTGCCATGCAGCATCATGTCGGCACGGGCGCTTATCTTTAGGTCCGATCCCGTCTTCCCAATGATAACCGCTGGCGAAATTACCACCCGGGTATCGGATGATGGGCGGATTCAATTGTTGGATGAGATCAAGCGTATCCAGCCGGAGTTGTGAACCATCTGAAGTCCAGATGCCGTCATAGACGCAGCGCTCCAAATGTTCAACGAATTGTCCGAGCAGGAATGGTGAGATGCTGCCATTTTGTTTGGTTAAATCGATCTCAATTTGGGCGTTAATTGGCTTCGAAAATCGGGTCAGCCAATATGGTTTGATCTTTTTAATACGTTTCCTGGTTTTGGAATCAGAAATGGAGAAAACGATTTCACCCACTTCTTTGGTTGTGGCTTTTACGGTGACGAATCCATTTAGAGGATGGTCTGACACCGAAATCAGAATTTCCAAACCAACCGGTGTAAAAATCGGATTTTCCGGAACGATTTCATCCGCGGTCCGGGTTGGCATGTCAGAAGTAGAAAAAACGATTGACTGAGGAGGTATTTTGGAATCGCCAACGAAAAGTTCAATACGTTGAATGGTAGCGGGGGCAAAGGTGTTATTCAGGATGAACGAAAAACCGGATCCTTTTTTCTTAAGACTCCCTTGAACTACAAGCTTTCTTAGCACAAACTCAGGAATTGCCATGGTTAATTCTCCTGTTCGAAAAAATCAACCTGATGAGGTTTTTTTGCCAATGCGAAGTAATGGAATTGCCGCAAGCAAGGTAGCAAGACCACCTACCTGAAAGATCAACGAAGTAGGAATAAAACCTGCTTTTCCATCTAGAATGGTCGGAACGCCGAAGGTAGTGATCAGCCAACTGCCCAGCATTGGACCTGGAACCATGGTGAATGCGACGGAGAAGAGTATGACATAGCCGCCAAATTGACCGCGTTTGTCTTCAGGGAATAAATCTTTACTCCAGGCACCCGTCGCGATCATCCAGGCGCTGATTGGAGCCAACCAGAGAATGCCTGTGGCGATCAATGCCGGCACGGAACGCGCCAAAGAAAACGCAATCAAGCCTGCCATTTCGCCAATGACAGCAAGCAAGGCGACTTTTTTTCGACCCCACCGATCTGTAAGCAAACCGAGCGGGTAGGCAGTGGCAATCCCGCCAAACAGGATTGCTGCAAAAATGATCAAGGAGGCTTGCATGGTCGGAATTTCCAGGTAGGTATTGATGTAGATCATAAGATAGGGGAAGAAGATCTGCTGGGCGATTCCCCACAGTGTAATTGCAATGAGCAGGAGCAATAAATCCCTTTGTTTTTTTAGTGTCGCCCAGCGAAAGGTATCCGCGATTTGTGAAAAATAACTCCCTTTAGGAGCTTCTTTTGGTAATGGAGGTTCTTTAAGGAGCAATGAGGAGACCAAACCTAAAACAAAGACCAGACCACCGACAATATAAAAGAAAGCATAATAACCTAGCGAGTCGATCACAATGCCGGCGCCGCCATAGACGAATAACAGGGCCACCCAGGTGAGGATTTCGAGGACACCCATGACTTTTCCACGATTGTGTACTGTGGTGATGTCTGCCACATAGGCATGAAATACAGAATCATTAGCGCTGGATCCAAAAAATGTCATCACGCAATCGAAAAGGATTGCCATAAAAATCGCTATGCCTATTGAATGAAATAAGGCGGCAGTTGGAAAAAGCGCAGTCGTGATCCCCCAGCCCAGATATCCGATCAGTAAAAATGGTTTTCTTCCCCAACGCGAACGGATGCGGTCACTGAGCGCTCCCATAAAAACGGAAGCCAGGGTTGCAGTGATAGCGCTGGCGGCTACCATCCATGCGATTGGCCTTGGATCAGGCGTGATCGTATTATAAATAAAGGTGTTAAAAAACTGGTTCTCAACCCCCCAAGCCAGAGAACCAAGGAAACCGAGAATTGTGATCGCAATCCAGTTGCGTTTTGTGAGCATGATGACCTCCAGAGGATCAGGTTATGTTGAAAAAGCCAGTGACGCGAGTGCAATCGCTCCAAATACTCCTGCACGGTCGCCGAGCGCTGGTGCAACAATAAAAGCGTCAATATTATTCTTGATCTCCACAGATTCAATATACCCATTGAGAGAGGATTGGGCAGTTAAACGGATTTTTTCGATCAAGCCTGGTTTTTTCATGACCCCACCGCCAAGGATGATGCGATTGGGTGAACAGACCAAGCACAGGTTATGAATCGCCTGGCCGAGATAATATGCTTCAAGGTCCCACGCCGAATGCGTTTCAGGCAGGTCCTGGGTGGGAATCCCCCAACGTTTGGTCATCGCCGGTCCGCTGGCAAGTCCTTCAAGACAATCGTGATGAAATGGGCAAATTCCCTCAAAGGGGTCGAACGTCCGGTCATGATTGATTACCATGTGACCAAGTTCTGGGTGGATCAAGCCATGGACGGGGAGGCCATTTGTAATTATTCCACCGCCGATCCCGGTGCCGATTGTGACATATACGAAGTCACTCAACCCTTTACCGGCTCCCCACTTTCCTTCTCCGATGGCGGCTCCATTGACATCTGTATCAAACATAATTGGAATGTTGAAGTTAACTTTTAACCGGTCGAGCAATGGAGTATTTTGCCATTGTATTTTTGGTGACGATGTGATCGTTCCGTAACCGGGTTGATCGACCGATAGATTGACAGGTCCAAAACTTGCCACGCCGAGGCTCGAAAGTGAAATCCCCAACTTTTGTTTGGAGTCTTCAAAGAATTTGATAACGTCCGGAATTGTTTCATCAGGAGATTTTGTCTGAATGGTGGTTTCCGCAAGAACATGATCGGGATCACGAGCGATGATGCAATTGAATTTTGTTCCGCCTGCTTCAATGCCGCCATACCATTTCATCTTTTCCGTCCTGAGTAAGAAATAATTAATCATAGCATATCTCAAAATTCATGGCGAGAAGAGCGCAGTTTTCATTGTATAATCAACACATTCATTTAGAATGGGTGTCAATTAATATATCAGTTGAATGTTGATCTAGGGTTTTATTATATTGGTATTATGAACGACAATTCCGTTCTTTCAACACTAAAGCGAGGGACAAATGGACTTATTTGAAAAATGCAGCAATTTTACTGAAGCAAGAGAAGCGATGGCTACTGGAATTTACCCTTACTTTATTCCCCTGAATGAAAATGAGGGGACAGAGGTCGTATTTCAAGGGAAACGATTGATCATGTGCGGATCAAACAATTACCTTGGATTGACGACCCATCCAAAAGTGCGTGAAGCAGCTGTTCAAGCGATCAATCGTTTTGGAACATCCTGTACCGGTTCAAGATTTTTGAATGGCACCCTTGCCCTTCATGAGCAGCTTGAATTGGAACTTGCTCAGTGGGTGGGTAAAGAGGCTGCGTTGGTTTTTTCCACCGGGATGCAGACAAATCTGGGAACTGTGAGCGCACTGGTCGGTCGCGACGATGTTGTGATTCTGGATAAGGATGACCATGCCAGTATTGTGGACGGAGCGCGATTGGGATATGGGAAGATCGAAAGATACCGGCACAATGATATGGATCATCTTGCCAAAGTTCTTGAGTCGGTTCCAGACTCAGCAGGAAAGTTGATCGTAGTTGATGGAATGTTCAGCATGGAAGGCGACCTGGCGCCATTGCCAGAGTTAACTACATTGGCAAAGAAATATGGCGCACGCCTGATGGTGGACGATGCGCACGGGATGGGAGTTCTGGGTGGTGGAAGAGGAACGTGCGCTCATTGGGGCGTTACTGATAATGTTGACCTGATCATGTCTACTTTTAGCAAATCTTTTGCGTCATTGGGTGGGTTTATCGCCGGTGATGATGAAACAATCCATTACATCCAACACTTTGCCCGCGCATTGATCTTTAGCGCAAGCATACCTCCAGCGAATGCGGCGGCAGCGCTTGCTGCGCTGCATGTCATGCAAGAAGAGCCGGATCGTTGTAAACGGGTCATCGAAGTTGCCGAAAAGATGCGAAACGGATTCCGCGCATTAGGGTTCAATATAGGCAATTCGGTTACACCGGTTGTTCCGATTATCATCGGCGATAACGATAAAACTTTCCTGACCTGGAAGATGTTGTTTGACAATGGTGTTTTTGTAAACCCGGTCATATCGCCAGCGGTCAATGCCGGACATCAGTTGCTGCGCACCAGTTATATGGCCACTCACACCGACGCACAGATGGATAAAGTGTTATCAATTTTTGAAAAAGTGGGTAAGGAAGTCGGTCTGATCTAAGCCGATTTACATTCAGAAAGCGAGCAGGGTCACCTCTTGGCCCTGCTTTTTTGTTAAGCATGAATTTCAGCTAGTGTTTGGATTTAAATGACTGGAAATAGTAGGTGAGGTTCAGGGATACAAAATTTGTTAATTTAAAAGATGATCTCAAGTTTAATTTTTAGGTAAAATTTTATACTTAGAACCACTTACGCCATTTGAAATATGCCAGCATTCCGACCCCGATTGCAACCATTGCGATGCAGGTAATATAGAACCCCAACATGTGTGTAGCCAAGGGGATGTGAGTAAAATTCATGCCGTATACGCCTGCGATGAAAGAGAGAGGCAGGAAGATCGTAGAGACAATCGTTAGCGCTTTCATCACTTCATTCAGCCTTAAGCTGGTGGAATTTAGATAGATATCCATTGCTCCAGAAACGATATCCCGGATAGTATCTGAAAGATCCTGAATTCTGACGAGATGGTCATAAATATCTCTGAAGTAATAGCGGCTCTGAGGATCAACCTGCATGAATTCGTCGCGGGTCAATCGATTGATCATTTCGCGTTGTGGCGAGATCACACGCCGCAGCGCCATGATACTGTGTTTTAGCGTGAGCAGCCGCTCGAGGGTAGCAGGGGCGGGTTTTTCAAGCACGCTGTCTTCCAGCCATTCAATTTCGGTTTCCATTTGGTCAATGAGGGGCATATAGTCATCAACCAGCATATCAAGAATGGCGTGGCACAAGAAATCCGGGCCAAAGGAGGATAGACGAAAATCTTTATTAACGCGTGACCAGGTTTTTTCGACTGGAAGCATTTGAGGTTCAGTTGAACAGGTAACCAGGAAATTTTCGCCAAGGAATAGATTTAATTCCAGTGTTTCTAATTCATGAAAATCTAGAGCCGGTTTTAATGCATGAGCGATGATAAAAATATAGGTTATAAAATCATCAACTTTTGAAACCTGATAACCATTACTTTGGCAATCTTCGATTGTCAGAGGATGGAATTGAAAAGTGTCTCTTAAAATTAAGTTAATTTCATCCGCGGAAGCAGATTCCAGACTAACCCAGAGAAAGCCGGTTTTGGAATCCATTTTTTGGACGATCTCTTCGGTTTTGTTGAGGAATTGGATGGGCTGATTAGGCTCAAAGAACGCTGATCGAATCATAATTTAAATTTTAACTTAAAATAGAAAAATCTGTACTGAAGAATGAAAAAAAATTGTGTACATAACCAATAAGGATAAGGATTAATAAAAAAGGACAGTTTAACGCAGTTTTGGTAATTGAGAAAGACCGTTAATTAGAACAAACCCCAGTCGCCTCCCAAACCTTCTTCCATCATCGAAAAATCCCAGGGGTCCATGCCAAAGTCAATGCCGACCGGGCGTTCCAGCACTTGTTCCGCTTTTTGGCGTGTAGACTCCAACATGGCAGGTCCATATGGGCAAAACGGAGTTGTCAGGATCATTTTGACAATCGCGCCTTCATCATCGATTTTTACATTTCGGATTAATCCAAGCTGTATGATATTCAAGCCCAACTCCGGATCATTGATCTCGCTAAAGCCTTTGAGTAATAGATCGCATAATTCCGGATGTGTATCTTCGGCTTCCCATTTGGCTCTATTCGTACCGGGTGTACCTTTTTCTAACATAGTTAATGCTCCAGGAGAGAGTGCGCTTTTATGACGAACGTACAATGAACATCTCCACTAAGAACACACTGAATTTTCTCAGCGGGGATGGAAAGTATGGTTGAAATAAGCGTTTGATCCATGACGCACACTTCAGGGTGTGATTGACCCACATGGTAGAAAGGGCAGGCAGTCTCAGTGATGTGATATTCTTCCCCGACCTTTTGCCACTCGATCATAAACCCTTCATCGCCCAGGCTCTTTCGAATATAGTCCAGTTTTTGTTCTATGGGTAGTTTCTTGATCTTGTCAGCCTGATCAGCGGCAAGCGACTTAGCCATGCGGATAAAGATATTGTTAATCTCGGATTGCGGTAGAGAATGTTTAAGTTGGTCCAATAACCTGTTCGTGAGGCTCATGTATCGGGTTGGAAAACGCTCAAGTCCTGAATCGGTCAATGAATATACCAGACGGGGACGCCCGACCCCGTGCCGTTCTTCATTTGCCTGGATGAACCCCTCCGCCTGTAAATTTGTCAGGTGATGACGGACAGATATGGCGTTAATATCCACAGCCTCTGCAAGATCATTGATCGTGGCGTTCCGATGGGTTAGTATGGTCTGTAAAATTCGATCTCGAGTACTTTTCATCCTCAAATCCAATCTCTATAGCGCCTCTTGCACACTTAATATACCATAGGGGTATAATAAGTGTCAATAAATAGATACTTATTATATAAATTAATCGAGGTTTATTCGAATAAAGTAGATAAATATAGTAAATATTGACCCGGAAAACCAGGTGTGATATAATTCTTTTGCTGAAGATATATATTAGATAATTGTTATATAATTCTATAAAAAGAGTGAATGCGCTCTTTGCCACGGAGTAGATCATGTCGGAACTTGAAATCAAAGACTTACGAGTCAGCATCGAAGACAAACAAATCCTAAAGGGAGTAAATCTCAAACTGCGGCAGGGTGAAGTGCACGCAATCATGGGACCGAATGGAACTGGGAAATCCACGCTGGCTTATACGCTGATGGGGCATCCTTCCTATATCATAAATTCAGGTGAGGTTAAATTTAAAGGCCGTAACTTGCTGGATCTATCTACTGACGAACGATCCCGGCTTGGGTTGTTCCTTGCTTTTCAATATCCAGTTTCAATACCTGGTGTAACCGTTGCAAATTTCTTGCGCACCGCAGTGAACGCACGTCGTAAAGCCAACAATCCCGAAGATAAGGGGATTGCCGTACCGGAATTTAGAAAACTGCTTAAAGAAAAAATGGAAATGCTCAAGATGGACTCATCATTTGCAGGGCGTTACTTGAATGAAGGTTTTTCCGGCGGGGAAAAGAAACGTGCAGAAGTGCTTCAAATGGCTATGTTAGAGCCCGAGATCGCCATTTTGGACGAAACGGATTCAGGTCTGGATATCGACGCCCTGCGGATTGTATCTGAAGGTGTAAATCTGTTACGCAGCCAAAATATTGGAGTGTTGTTGATCACGCATTATCAACGAATGTTGAATTATGTAAAACCGGATGTTGTGCATATCATGATGGGTGGCACAATTGTTGAATCTGGTGGCGCTGAACTGGCTTTACACCTGGAAGAACATGGATACGATTGGGTGCGTGAAAAATACGAACCAGGGTTTGTTTCTGCTGCTTGATTTGAACATGAACGAAGGAGTTTATTATGGGTAGCGGACAGAAACCTGATTTCTTTGAAAAAATTGACGATTATCGGTATGGGTTCAGTGATCCTGATACTTCTGTTTATAAATCTCAACGAGGATTAAGCGAACAAGTTGTTCGCAATATTTCCACAATGAAAAATGAACCGGATTGGATGCTGCAATTTCGGTTGAAAGCGCTGGCACATTATAAAAAAAGACCTATGCCAACCTGGGGAGCGGATATCACAGCTCTTGACCTAGAGAATATTTATTATTACGTCCGCCCCTCAGAAGCCGCAGGCCGCACCTGGGATGAAGTTCCTGACACGATCAAAAAGACCTTTGACCGTTTGGGCATTCCTGATGCCGAGAGAAAATTCCTGGCCGGCGTAGGTGCGCAATATGAGTCCGAAATGGTCTATCACAGCATTCAGGAACACCTTGAAAAGCAAGGTGTCATTTTCCTCAGCATTGAGGATGGTTTACGACAGTATCCGGAACTTTTTAAACAATATTTTGGCACAGTCATCCCGATCGAAGACAATAAATTTGCAGCATTAAATTCTGCGGTATGGTCCGGCGGTTCGTTTGTTTACGTCCCTAAGGGGGTGAAAGTAGAATTACCCTTGCAAGCTTATTTCCGGTTGAACATCGCCAATATTGGGCAGTTTGAACGCTCATTGATCATCGCAGATGAAGGCGCACAGGTGCATTACGTTGAGGGATGTACAGCCCCGCAATATACCACGGACTCATTTCACAGCGGTGTGATCGAAATCATTGTTAAAAAAGGCGCCCGGGTAAGATATACGACGATCCAAAACTGGTCTACCAATGTCTATAATCTTGTCACCCAGAGGTCTAAGGTGGAAGAAAATGGGACAATGGAATGGGTGGACTGCAATCTGGGATCGAAAGTTACCATGAAATACCCATCCTGTTACCTCGTAGGGCGCGGCGCTCATGGCGAAATCCTTTCAGTGGCGTTTGCCGGCAAAGGACAGCATCAAGACGCTGGCGGCAAGGTTGTGCATTTTGCGCCTGATACCAGTTCAAAAATCACTTCAAAATCAATCAGCAAGAACGGTGGACGTTCTTCATACCGCGGATTACTCAAAGTCTATAAAGGCGCCACCAATGCAAAATCGAGTGTGGTGTGTGATGCATTGATCCTCGATCCTGAATCACGCTCTGACACATATCCGACCATCGAAATCGATGAAGAAAATGTCACGATTGGTCATGAAGCAACTGTGTCAAAAGTGGGCGAGGAACAACTGTTTTACCTCATGAGCCGCGGATTGAGCCAGGAAGAAGCCACAACTATGGTTGTCTCGGGTTTTATCGAACCTTTGGTGAAAGAACTTCCAATGGAGTACGCAGTTGAAATGAACCGGTTGATTCAATTGCAGATGGAAGGTTCTGTTGGGTAACCCGCTGATAAAGGAAGAAACATTACAATGACAGAATCAACTTTAGTTATTACTCGATCTCGAACTCAAACAATAGAAGTTGGAGATTTTCAGTTCTCACCTGATTTTTCTGAACCTGCCAATTTTCTCCTGGCATATCGCATGAAGGCGTGGGAAATTTTCAAGAAGTTGCCGTTTCCGTCAGAAACTGACGAAGCATGGAAGCGGACCAGCATAAAAGAACTGCGCTTTGAGAAGTTCAGACTGCTTGATCCTTCTTCAAAAGTTGAGACGAATATTCCGGAATCACTTACCAAGCCATTGGCAGATGATATTCACGGCGGACAAATTCTCCTCTCACCAGGTAGAGCCACAATTACGTTGGATAGTGATTTAGCAGCGCTTGGAGTGATTTTCACCGACCTTGAACACGCACAAAAGGAATATCCTGAATTTCTGGCCAAAGCAGTCGAAAAAACATCTTCTGAAGCAGAAGATAAGTTCACAGCTTTGGCAAGAGCTTTGGGAACATGCGGCATTTTATTATACATTCCAAAGGGAGTAAAAGTCGAAAAGCCGCTGCATACACTTTTTTGGGCGTTTGGTGAGGGGCTTGTGCATGCTTCTAAAATTTTTGTATACCTGGAAGAAGATGCCTCAGTAACTTATGTGCACGAAAGTTCTTCCCCGAATAATTTAGATGGCCAGAGTATCCACACTGGAATTATGGAGGTTTATGCAGGACCAGGTTCAAAACTAAATTTTGTCGAACTACAATCCTTTGGTTCTAATATCTGGAATTTCACGCATGAACGGGTGAGTGTTGACCGAGACGCAGAGGTTGATTGGATTTTTGGTGCATTGGGAAGCCACGTCACTAAGAATTTTTCTGACTTGAACCTGATAGGGCAAGGAAGCTCCGGCAAGATGTCAGGATTTTACTTTACGAATCAAGACCAGCATCTTGACCATGACACACAACAAAACCACCTGGCCCCGAACACCACCAGCGACCTCCTTTTCAAAGGCGCTTTGCTGGGCAAAAGCCGGTCGGTGTGGCAGGGAATGATCTATGTTGCTCCTAACGCAGACAAAACTAATGGATACCAGGCTAACCGTAATTTGGTGTTGAGCGAAAAGGCGAGAGCGGATTCAATTCCAGGGCTTGAAATCCTTACAGATGACGTGCGCTGTACTCACGGGGCGACAGTCGGAAAAATCGATATCGAGCAGGTGTTTTATCTGGAAAGTCGCGGTATGCCACGAAAAACCGCTGAAAAACTTATCGTGGAAGGTTTCTTTGACCCAATCATGCAGCGGATCCCTTTTAATGGAGTGAGAAATCGTTTTCAAAGCGCAATAGAAGAAAAAATGAACGGATATTGATAGCACGAAACGATTAATATAAAAATAAGCGATTATGATAGAATGAAACGATTAAATCCAAAAAAATCTGGTTTGGAGTAAGAAAAATGGCGCCAATTCCTTTCATGAACCCCCCCGATCATGAGTTTGTATATGAAGTCGGTGATATGGTTGAAGTATTTTGTGACCACGAAAAAAACCAGGACCGTATCAGGGGCTGGCTTAAAGGTATTGTGGTTCAGGTTGACCCAAAAATGGTTGCGGTTCAATTCCGCACCAATGTTTATTTGACCGATGGATGGATGGTACCAGATCATATATTGTGGTATCCACAGAAATCACCTCATATTCGTATACCAGTCAAGAAAACGAATAAACCTGATCTGACTAAAGTTGGATAAATTATCCAAGGTAATTAAATAATGACTTTTTTTAATGTTGAGAAAATCCGAAAAGAGTTTCCGATCCTGGGGCAAGAAGTTCGGTCCGGGGTTCCTTTAGTCTATCTGGATTCGACTGCTACTGCGCAAAAGCCGGCTGTGGTCATTGATGCGATGGATAATTATTATCGGACAACCAATGCCAACATCCATCGTGGCGTTCACTATTTGGCTGAGAAAGCGACATCGGAATATGAAGCGGCGAGATTAAAGATTGCTAACTTCATTAATGCGAATAAACCGAGAGAGATCATTTATACCCGGAACACAACAGAATCAATCAATTTGGTAGCCCAATCCTGGGGCAGGTCTTTCTTAAAGCAAGGAGATCTGATCATTTTAACCGAGATGGAGCATCATTCAAATCTTGTCCCATGGCATATGTTGGCGCAAGAAAAAGATCTCAGGCTCGAATTTATTCCGGTCACAGAGGACGGGGAGCTTGATCAAGTTGTTTATGATCGTCTTTTAGATGAAGGGCCAAAACTGGTCGCTTTTTCACATATGTCAAATGTACTGGGAACGATCAATCCGGCTCAGGAGATCGTTCGAAAAGCCAAACTAGCCGGGGCAGTCACATTAATTGATGGCGCGCAATCAGTTCCACATTTTGATGTGTCTGTAAAAGAACTGGGTGTGGATTTTCTGGCATTTTCTGCGCATAAAATGGTTGGTCCCACCGGGATCGGCGTGCTATGGGGTAGAGAAGAACTACTCAATGCTATGCCGCCATTTTTGGGTGGAGGTGACATGATCAAGAAAGTATTATTAAGATCATTCATTCCAAATGAGTTGCCCTATAAGTTTGAGGCGGGCACACCGGCAATTGCTGAAGCCATCGGATTTGGCGCTGCAATCGATTTTCTTAATTCTGTCGGAATGGACAACATTGCGACTCATGAGCATGCTCTAGTTCAATCTGCGTTGATAAAGCTTAAAACGATCCCAAGTTTACAGGTATTAGGAGAGAATGCAGTAAACCGCGGCGGAGTAGTTTCATTTACTCTAGCGGGTATTCACCCGCATGATGTCGCTCAGATCCTGGATCAATATGGAATAGCTATTCGTGCAGGCCACCATTGTGCAATGCCTTTACATGACAAGTATGGAATTCCGGCGTCCTCACGAGCGAGCTTTTATCTGTATAATACTGAAGCAGAGGTTGACCATTTGGTTGAAACACTGCACAAAGTCACTGAAATGTTTGCTTAGCAGGATATTACAAGTGGACGATCTTTATCGCGAAGTCATCATCGAGCATTACAAGAACCCAAGTTATCGTGGAAGCCTTGATCCGCACGATATCTCTTTTGAGGATGAAAATCCACTGTGTGGTGATCATATTCGTGTAGATTTAAGGATTGATGCGAATGGAATTGTCACAGAGGCGGCATTTGATGGTCATGGCTGCGCAATTTCACAAGCTTCTGCCGATCTGCTGCTAGAGTCTATCATTGGGAAGAGCGTGGATCAGGTGAAACAATTAAAAAAAGGGGATGTAATGGATCTACTGGGGATAGAACTCGGCCCAGTACGATTGAAGTGCGCATTACTGCCGCTGAAAATTCTAAAAGCAGGCGTTTACGGCCTGGGTGAGGCAACTGATGATCTGGTGGAGGCGGAGTAACCATGAGCGAACGAACTAATGAAAATTTCAAGTTTTTTCCGATTGTGAAGCCTGTTGATTTCCCGGATGGCGAAAGGTTATTTTTTGAATTGAATGGGAACCCAATCGTTTTATTCTCACTAAATGGTGAATACTTGGCTACCGGAGATATTTGCACACATGACAAAGGTTCAATCGGAGAAGGCGAACTGGAGGGGGATGTTATCGTCTGTCCGCGGCACGGCGCCAGGTTTGATATTCGGACCGGCAAAACCCTTTCTTTGCCGGCAGTGACTGATATTCCAGTATATGCGGTCAGGGTGGTCGAAGGATATATTGAAGTGGGAATTCCTGAATAAAAAACTCGCGAAATTTCCGCGAGTTTTGTTGTCATTTCTCTATGCTACGCAGCCGAAGGCTCCAATGATTCGCAGGATGTCAAAACCTTCTGCGAATTTCCGTTCAGCCAGTGCACCGTGCCTGATCAGAGTTGCGCGTGTGAGGGCAGGATCAAAGTAGTACTTCGAATCATAGGTGTGATATTCAGATAAAGAGGCTATCTTTTTCTCCACATCTTCTTCAGTTACTTCGACTAAAAAATTCGGGAAGAAACCATAGCTGCTGCGGATCACATCATAGCCCAGGACTGTGGTTCCACGGAAGGCGCGCAGCGCTTCGTCTGTGATAGTGGCATGGTCCTGATGGAGATCCGCTTTTGTGTGAACGAAAACGATCTCAGGGTGAAAATTCCGGTTGAGTTCAATAAGATATTCCAGAATCTCCTGTCTGAATTCTGGAAAGCGCCGGGTTTCGAATTTTCCAACAATTACTTTTTTTTCAGGAACTCCAAGCACCTTCATACTTCTATAGTGCTCTTCGACTACGTTTTTCAATGTCGGATTTTTCTGATTGTCAGAAAGCGTCACACAACATACTTCTGTCTGTTTAGCTATGTGGGAAATCAAAGCTCCGCAGCCAAGCTCGATATCATCCGGGTGAGCCCCAATAAAACAGACTTTCTTCCCAAAAAAAGTCATATCATGATTCATAAGCACCTATTTTGTTGCAAGAATTCCGCCAACCACTTTGGTCATAACCAGTTTGCCCTCTTGAGCAAGGCGGCGCTTGGCTACTTCGGTGATCTGATTCATGATCTTTTCAAAATCATCTTTATTGGTAAAAAAACTACTCCATAATTTTCGATCTTCTGACATGGATGCGCGAGTGTAAGCTATATAAGGTTCAACGGATTCAAAGGTAAGTGGATTTTCAAATATATGCACGTCAACTTTAGAATAAAGCGATTTGATGGTGGAGAGAAACTCAGTGGAAAAACGTGAACTGCCAGGCATTGGCGGGATCGGTTTTTGGGTAGCTTCACGAATGATGTCGTAGAATAGTTGCTTATTTTGCGGCATCGGACCAGTGGTAAACAATCTTCCGCCCATTTTTGTAACACGGTGCATTTCACCGATCGTGAAAGGTACATTTTCAGCATAATAGATCGCGAAACAACAGGACACAAAATCAAAAGTATCGCGTTCGAATGGGAATTCATGATTGAAGTCGAGATGAACAAAGGTCATCCCAGCGTTTCGACGTTTGTCTTCGTCCCGAGCCTGGTTGAGAAGATCTTCCGAAACATCACCTCCAGTGATTTTTCCTTGTCCTTTTAAATAATCATAAAAGGAGAAACATTGTTTTCCTGATCCGCAGCCGACATCAAGGATAATGTCTTTTGGCTGAAGCTTGGTGAGATCAAGCATCCAGGCATCAATATCACGGGCGCCAAATTTTGAATGGATGTCGATTCGTACAGCCAGGTCTTTTGTGGTTTCTTGAAAGTTGATTTTCATAATCCCTCAGTAAATTAGTTTCTATAAGTATAAATGGTAATGTGGAAGTGTCAATCTATCACACTATCAAACTATTAAACTATCTATCAAACTGGCTATCTATCAAACTCCCACAGCCATTATGCTAGCATATGCGCGGAAGCATTTCTCCAGCCATCACATCCAAAATTCGGGTACCGCCAATTTGAGTTCTGAGTAAAACTCGCGAGACAGGGGAGGAATTCACCACACCGATCCGACACGAATCTTTACCATAGGGATGAGTCCGCATTGCATTTAGGGCAGCCTCTGCCTGATCAGCTGGTACAATGACGATTACTTTGCCCTCATTTGCTACATAAAGAGGATCAAACCCGAGCATTTCGCATGCTGAAGCTACAGCAGGATGAATTGGGATTTTATCTTCATCGATGGTAATGTTCACCTGGCTTTGCGCCGCGATCTCATTTAATGTAGTTGCCAGACCGCCGCGTGTGGGGTCCCGCAAGACGTGAATCTTGGGTGCAGCTGTGAGCGTTTGGTGGATCAGACCATTCAAAGGGGCGACGTCAGACACAATATTGGAATCAAACCCAAGATCTCCACGGGCAGTTAAGACAGCAATCCCGTGATCTCCAATCGTACCTGAGATCAAAACCACATCTCCAGGTTTGGCTTCTGATCCGCTAATATGCAAGTTCTCCGGTATGATACCAAAACCTGTCGTCGAGATGAATAAACCGTCCGCTTTACCCCTTTCCACGACTTTTGTATCGCATGCAACTACCGGTACACCGGCTTCCAAGGCTGTTTTTGCCATCGATTTGATGATTTCTTCCAACAAATGGGTTGAGAGACCCTCTTCGAGTATAAAACTCGCTGTGAGCCCGATTGGGACTGCGCCTGACATGCAAACATCATTTACTGTGCCGCAGATCGAAAGCCGTCCAATATCACCGCCAGGAAAAGTGAGAGGTGAAACAATGTGCGCATCAGTACTGATAGCAATCCTGCCGATTTGGTTGGGGTTAATCACTGCGAAATCATTCCCTGCAAGCAAAGCGCTATTGGAAAGGTTCGGCAGGAAAAATTGTTGGATGAGCTCCTGGGTCATACGCCCGCCTGAGCCGTGCCCCATTACGATTTTGTCATAATGTTTTAAGGGCATCGGACAAACCGGACCATGCATTGAGGTCTGATTCGGCTCAATTGTCATATGATTTCCTTTTCAAATCGCGCATAACGATAATAAGCCGCGCAAGCACCCTCAGAAGAAACCATCGTGGCACCCAAAGGATTCTCAGGAGTGCACTCGTTCGCAAACGCAGGGCATTGGGGCGGTTTCTTGATCCCTTGCAGAATCTGACCAGCGATGCAAATTTCCGATTCCCGTGTTTTGATATTTTCGACAGAAAACCGTGTTTCGGCATTGAACTCAGCGTACTCTGGACGCAGGCACCATCCGCTCATTGGAATCAACCCAATCCCGCGCCAGTTCCTGTCACAGTCTTGATACACTTTTTTGATCAATGCTTGCGCTGGAAGGTTTCCTTGTTCTGAAACAACTCTCGGATAACCATTGAGGACGCCATGTTTGCCTGCCTCTAGGTGTTCTACGGTCATCAGGATTCCTTTCAGCAGATCCAGGGGTTCAAACCCGGTGACGGTAATGGGGATTTGATATTTCAGGGCAATCGGTTGATATTCATGGAAACCCATCACGGAACAAACATGACCGGCTGCAAGAAAGCCCTGAACCCGGTTACTTGGTGAACTCAGGATGGCGTGCATGGCAGGTGGAACAGTAACCTGCGAGACAAGGACAGAGAAATTTTTCAGTCCCAGGCTTTTTGCTTGAAGCACACTCATCACATTGGCTGGGGCAGTGGTCTCAAACCCTATTGCGAAAAAGACAACCTCTTTATCAGGGTTTTGCTGGGCAATCTTAACGGCATCGAGTGGGGAATAGACGATCTTCACTTGACCGCCTGCTGCACGAATTGAGAATAAGTCCTTATCCGAGCCTGGCACGCGAACCATATCTCCGAAAGAGCAAAAAATCGCATTCGGAAGAGCCGCGATCGCGAGAGCTTTATCGACGAGTTCTAGTGATGTCACACATACCGGGCACCCCGGACCGTGAACCAGTTCAATTTGTGATGGCAGCAATTGATCGATACCGTTTTGCATGATGGAATGGGTTTGTCCGCCACAGATCTCCATGATCACCCATGGATGCTTGACTGTTTTGCGAATTTTATCGAGGACGACCTTTGCCAGTTCAGCATTTCTGAATTCATCCAAATACTTCATGAAAAACCTATCCTTGTTCTGATTCGTTGATGAGAAGTTCAGCTTCAATGTCGCCGAGTTCCCTTAGGGCATCAAGGGTTTCCTGGGCTTCCCTTTCACTGAGTATATTCAAGGCAAATCCGGCATGAACGATGACGTAATTTCCAATTTCCGCTTCAGGGACGGCTTCCAGGCATACTTCACGAAATACTCCGCCAAAATCCACTTTTCCCATTTTGGCTGCCGGGGTTTGGGTTATTTCAATAATAATTCCAGGCACTGCGAGACACATAATCTACCTCAAATCTTGATCAAAGGTTGTTGCTGCGACCATAAGCTGACCGAGCGATATTCCACCGTCGTTGGCGGGAATTTGATGATGTATTAAAACTCTAAAACCATTTTCTTTCAAGGACTGCAGCGTTTTTTGCAACAAAGTAGTATTTTGCCACACCCCGCCGGAGAGTGCAACGGTTTCGATGCCCGTCTCTGTCTTGATAACCTTACAGACTGCCAGACACATCTCTGATAATCCATTGTGGAAACGAGACGAAATAACTGATCGTGCTACGCCTGCACGAAGATCATAAATAATCTGGTTGAATAATTCGGCTGTATGGATTATGCCGGATTCAATCGGGAGCTGATAAAACCCGACTTCAAATTTATCATAGAGATTTTCCAATTCAATGGCAGCCTGACCTTCATAAGTAGCGATCTGCCGGACGCCAATTAAAGATGCGACGGCATCGAATAACCGTCCCATGCTGGTGGTCAACGGGGTGTTGATCCGATTTACGATTTGCGACCTGATAACGGATTGTTCTTGCTGTGAAAATGTTTGTACAGGCGGCAAATCGGCAGACCAATCGATACTTGAAGCGAATAGTTGAGCAAGTGCAATTCTTGCCGGATTTCGTATAGAGGTATCACCGCCAGGCAAGGGCGTCTCAGCCAAGTGAAAACGCCTTTGATAAGAGAAACAGGAACCGATCAAAACTTCACCGCCCCAGATGTTTCCATCTGTTCCGTAGCCTGTCCCGTCAAAAATTAATCCGATCACACTTTCTTTTAAATAATAATTGTTATCGATCAAACAGGCAGCCAAATGGGCATGGTGATGTTGAACGTGGAGGAGTGGAATCGATTCTTGGGTTGACCGGGCTATCGCGTATTTGGTAGATAGGTAATCGGGGTGAATATCTGAAGCAATCAAGCGAGGATTAATACGGAAAAGACGTTGGTAATGGTCGATACTTCTCTCAAACGAGTCCAACGTTTCATAATTTTCAAGATCGCCAATATGATGACTCAGGAAGGCGTAATTGGATCTCGAAAGGCAAAAAGTATTCTTCAGTTCCGCTCCGCAGGCTAAAATTTCAGCCATTTCGAAATTAATGAGGATTGGATTTGGGGCGTAACCCCTGGAACGGCGGATAAAATAAGGTTGATTTTCAAACACACGGATTACCGAATCGTCCACGCGCATGTGGATTGGGCGGTTGTGCAGCAGGAACCCATCAGCAACTAAGGATAATCGCTGCCGAGCATCATCGTCTTCATAAGCAATCGGTTCATCGCTCATGTTTCCGCTGGTCATGACAAGAACTTCCGGGAAGCCTTTTTCTGGTTCAAGCAGTAGTAAGTGAAGTGGTGTGTATGGCAGCATGAACCCGAGGTGATTTTGAGATGGCGCGATGTTCACTGGCAGACTGCAATCGTCATTTTTTCTGAGTAGAACGATCGGATGTTGAGGCGATTCAAGCTCGCTGGCTTCAGTTTCGTTTATCTGGCAATATTTACGAATTACTGATTTATCGAATGCCATTAATGCAAAAGGCCGGTCTGAACGTTTTTTTCGCTCTCTGAGTTGCTGCACTGCGTGTGAATTTTCAGCATTGCAAACAAGGTGGTATCCACCCAATCCTTTTAATGCGATGATCTTGCCCTGTTTGATATATTCTTTGGCGATTCTCAGAGCTCTTTCATCGCAGAAAATTCCTTCATTTTTCGTTTCAAACGAAATTCTGGGGCCGCATTCATGACAGGCAACTGGTTGAGCATGAAATCTTCTATCTAACGGATTATCATATTCGGCTTTACAGGCTGAGCACAGCGGGAAGCGCGCCATAGTTGTCATCGTCCGGTCATAGGGCGTATCCTTAATGATCGAAAACCGGGGACCACAATTTGTACAATTGATAAAAGGGTAGCGGTATCTTCTATTTGCGGGATCAAATAATTCCCTCCTGCAATCAGGGCATATACTCATGTCAGGTGAGATTGGAAGGAATTGACCTTGTTCTACCTGGCTGGAATTGATCGTGAAATTGTTAATTTGCTTAATCGGGATTGAATCAGCAGTGATTTTGTCTATTCTTGCCAAGGCGGGCGGTTGTTCACGCAATTCCTTATAGAATAGGTCAATATCAGGCGTTGAACCGAAAACTTCGATTTCAACACCTTTTGAAGTATTCCATACTGTTCCGGAAAGATGGTGATTGGTTGCTAATGTAAAAACAAATGGTCTAAATCCAACGCCCTGTACGATCCCGGTAACGCTTATCTTTAGACCTGCAGATTTATTGTTCATCACGAATTCTTAAAAACTTTAATCTTCTCGATAAGCCAAACGATCCAGGCGTCTATTCCTTCACCTGTTTTGCACGAGACCGGGAAGGTAGCAAGACCTGGGTTTAACATTTCAACCCCTTTTCGAAAATAATCCATCTTGAATTCAACATATGGTTGAAGGTCAACTTTATTAATGATTAGTATTTCAAGCCCGCGGTAGATGTTGGGGTATTTATAAGGTTTATCATCCCCCTCAGGAACACTTGCTATCAGAAGATTGAAATGCGTACCCAAGTCCCATGCAGCTGGGCAGATCAAGTTGCCAACATTCTCTACAATGACAAGGTCCAATTTATCCATCGGAAGTTGAGCCAATCCATCGCTCATCATGACGGCGTCCAGATGGCAGTTACCGCCTGTGTTGATCTGAACGGCTGGCATCCCGGCAGAGATGATCTTGTCGGCATCAATCGTCACCGGGGCGGTATCCCCTTCTATAACACCAATTTTAAATTGATTTGACAGTTGCTTGATTGTTTCAAGAATAAAGCTGGTCTTTCCTGCGCCGGGTGATGCCATAAGATTGATCGCCAAAACCTTATTATTAGTCAATAGTTGACGATTCTGGACTGCCATTCTGTCATTGGCACTGAATATTTTTTCAACGACCGGCACCCTAATCGCGCTCATCCTTCATTCTCCGATTCCTTTTCGATTTCAATACTGTCCAGGTAAAATTCCTCACCGCTGAGAATAGTAGTACAGTAACTGCCACAAGCCGGGCAGGGGGTCATTTCTTGATCAATCGTGTATTCTTTGCTGCAATCACCACAATGCAGAACTGCAGGCCGGCGGTCGAAGTGCAATGTTGCCCCTTCGCAAATCGAATTCTCGGCAACGAAATCCCAATAGAATTGGACAGAATCATCTACGATACTGGAAAGACGGCCGATTACAATATTGATATCGGTAACTTTTTTTGCATTTGCTTGTTCAGCATGGGTAAGAGTGAGCTTTAATAAACTTTCAGTGACGGATAGTTCATGCATGGCGTCAAAATTATACCTTTAACTTGACTATTAACAGAAGCCTAACAATGAATAAACCTTCTTTATGAAAATGCCCGTTTTATTTTGTGACTAATTGCGTTTCTTCAACAATAATATTCATGAATTGAAGACGGGTGGTCAAAAAACTACGGGCAGCAACATTCGCAATACGGCGATAGATAAAGAAACCGATGTCATGGTCTTCTTCGCATAGCTTAAAAAGCTGTTTACCGTGAATTCTAATCAATTTGCAATGGGTGATAGCGGTCGTGGTTCCAGTACGCTGCCTGACGACTGGAGTCATTGAAGACCAGCCTAATATGTCCAAGGGACCGAGTCGGGCTGTTTCTAGCTGTCCGCGGGTGGGCACGAATACTTCAACTTTAATTTCGCCATCCATTAAAACGTAAAGATAATCCAGTTGAGCGCCTTCCTGGATAGGCGTGTCACCTGGGTCAAGTTCGATCACTTCAGCGATCTCGCTGATCCGCTTTAACTGATCGTTATTAAAATCAAGAAAAAGGGGAATGATCTTCAATGTTTCAATGTTGGCTGAGTCGTTAAACATGTTTAACCTGTCTGAACATTTTCCTTTTAATAAGATATCATTATATATTATTACAAGTAAGTGTTTTCCGTCATACTGCTCTTAGAAGCCTGTCATAAAATATGTGATTAAAAGCCTGAATTATTGTTGGTGTTTTAGATCGCGAAAATTTCATATTCACATTAATTTTCAAAAAGCACACCCCCATTAATAACCTTTTCTCCCCTCTGAAAAATATACCCTTAAACTTCAGCCATCCATCGCATAATTATATCAGTAGCCTGGCTTGATACTTGAATGGTCTCATCCGAAAGAAATCTGGAGAAACCAAAACTGAACCCACGAACCGAGACAAGAATTGTTTCAGGTATCTTTTTGTGAAGTGTTTCAGCGATGGACAAGAGGGAAGACGCTGTAAGGTGGTGCGTAAAAGGTGAATTTTGAAACCTGGATTGAACTCGTTCAAAATGGACGTCTTCAGGTACTGCCCCGGTGTGCGCATCAATAAAGCATACACGATCATATTTATTGAGATCATAAGCAATTTCAGGGGTGAGTTGAAGCTGAAATACATAATCAACCTGGTTGGTTTCGTCTTGATAATCGATATCCAACTCATCAGAAACAGGTAAATGATTCCTGGTCATGATCTCTTTCAGGATATGCCATGCAACCCCGTCATCCTGTCGATCTGCATTCCCATAACCGAAAATTAATGTTCTCAAAGATTCCTTTCTTTGAAAAACGCGATGCTTAGCAATTTATTGCGGCATCGCGTTTGATTGACTTATCCCGCTTGAATTAATCCCGGGTAATCGTTTTAACCAACTGGTCTGATGAATCTCTTATCTCAAGGATGATGGGCATTTGACCAACAGCATGTGTTGAGCACGAGAGACATGGGTCGTGGGCGCGGATTGCGGCTTCTACCCGGTTCAACATACCCTCAGAGACTTCTGGTCCATTGATATATGTTTTTGCGACACTATCTACGGCTTCGCTCATGGCCCAGTTGTTGTGACCGGTCGAAACGATCAGGTTCACCTTTTCGATTTGTTCATTCTTATTCATCCAGTAATGATGGATCAAAGTTCCGCGGGGCGCTTCAATTACTCCAACTCCATAAGGTTTCGGATTTCGGCAGGTGTTGAGTATGTCTTTGCTGAGAATATCAGGGTCATCCAATAAAACCTTGACATGTTCAGCCGCATACATGGTCTCGATTAATCGGGCGGTGTGATAGTGAAGCGTGTTTTCAACAGGTTTGCCATTATTTAATTTCTTGAACTTCTTAAGTTCTTCGTTGGCTAACGGTGTGGCAATATTTTCTGAATTATTACACCGACCTAGCGGACCAACGCGATAAACTCCCTGCGGGTACCCCATTTTCTTGTAATATGGGAATTTCAAGTAAGACCAGTTTTCAACATGTTCAGCTATATAATCGAGGTAATTGCGAGGATCAAATCGCTCAAGTTGTTTGCCGTTTGAATCGATCAACCTTATGTCGCCATCGTAGAGTTCAAGTGCGTTATCGCGGCTGACCATACCGAAGTACCCGGTCGGGAAGACGGCAAACTTGTTGATATCTTCCATGTTTTGCTCAGCCCAACCTTCCATGATGCTGATGCCGACTTTGATAGTGGCAATCGCTTCATCATAGCCTGATAAGATTAGGTCACGTTCGTCTTTGGTTAAGGCTTTATTCACTCCACCCGGGATGGCAAAATTGGGATGAATTCTCCGACCTCCCAAAATGCGGATGATCTCTTGTCCCCATTTGCGCAGATTGACCGCTTTGACTGTCAACTCAGGGTTGGCTTGTAATAAACCAACCACATTTCGAATGGCGGGATCGGCGTCAAAGCCAAGCAACAGATCAGGTCCGGCGAGTTCAAAGAAATGCATTCCGTGGCTTTGGACGACCTGACCCATATGCATTAATTCTCTCAAGAGAGAGGCAGGGCGGGGTGGAGGAGCGCCGAGCACATCATCTCCAGCTTTAGCTGCCGCAAGATGGTGGCTTACTGGGCAAATCCCACAGATACGAGGGGTGATCAAGGGCATTTCAAATACCATGCGGCCTTCACAGAATTTTTCGAAACCACGAAATTCATTGATGTGAAGATAGGCATGATCGACTTTACCAGTAGCATTCATGCGGATCGTGACTTTGGCGTGGCCTTCAATACGAGTGACTGGTTCGATTGTAATTTTTTGGGCTACCATTCAATACCTCCTAAGCTAATTCCAAGCCAGCTTATCACCCTTCAAATCTGGCATGCGACCTTGACCAAGCTCGCTCAAAACATAAAAGATCGTATCAGCATCCGGGGGGCAGCCAGGCACAAAAACATCAACTGGAACCACATCCTGCAATGCACGGACCTTGGTAGGGACACAAAGTTCTGGATCGTTCGGAATTTTACCGCTTTCATCCGTGCTTTCAGTTTCGATATAAGCCCGGCGTAAAGATTCTTCGATCGTGAAGAAGTTTCTCATGGCCGGAACGCCACCAAATACAGCACAGTCTCCGAGAGCTACCAATATTTTACAGTGTGAGCGCATTCGAAGTGCAACTTCCTCATTGGAAGAATTGTTGATTCCTCCTTCCAAGATTCCAACATCTACGCCAGATTCGTCCGGGTGTTTGAAATCAGTGATCGGCGTTGAACGTAAGTCAACCAGCGCCACAACTTGTGCAATTCGTTCGTCCATATCCAATAAAGACATGTGGCAGCCAGAGCATCCTGCCAACCAATCTGATGAGACTTTAGGTTTAGCCATAATCTCTCCTCGTTTTATCAATTATTTAGAAATTTCAACAACAGAAACGCGCTTGTGCAATTCTTTCGTCCAATCACCTGCCAGTTTGACACCAAGTTTATCGGCGAGTGCATTCATAGTTTGGACTGTTGACCAGGCTCCTTCAGCGGGCTTGATGGCTTGTTTTGCTTCCTGTAACTTGCCTTCCAGACTGAGGTAATGCCCATCCTGTTCCAACCAATTCGTGGAGGGTAAGACGACATCAGCCACACTAGTAAGGGCAGAAGAGTAGGTGGCAAGGACAACCTTGAACGGAACTTTTTCAAATTCCTTTACGGTTTTTTGTGAGGCTTCATCGTCACCAACTGCGAAGAAGACAGCTTTGTGTCCATTGACCTTTAAAGCCTTGTCAAGATGGAGCTGTGATGCAGCCAGGCTGTTGGCTTCGCCTTTTACACTGATCAATTTTGCATTGACAACATCAGCGAGTTCTTTTAGAGTGACGAGTTCTGAACCAGACTCATAGACGATCACCGGATTTTCAGCAGAAGTCAAAACGTAGGCAGCGTCCAGGTAATCATCGGTTATAAGACCGGTTGATGCTGCGAGGGAATCAAGATCGGTTGCCTTGATTGGGGTCATTGCCTTGGCAAGACCAAGTTTGACCACAGCAGCCATAATCGCCTTGAGAGGATCTGTTTTTGTTCCCTTGCTTGCCTTAATAACCTTGTTGGCCAATCTTGCCAGACCGTTTTCCTGGTTGTCTACAATCAGCAAATTTGTACCCGAAGCCAGTTTTCTTTTGATAAAGAACCCGGTTACCTGATGGTGCTTGACGAGGTCTGCACCAAAAACCATGACAGCGCCGGCCGACTGCAGATCTTTTAAGCTACCTTCAAACTCTTTATTCAGGGAATCAGCAAAAACTGCAGAATCGGCTGTAAAAGCGCCTTCTTCTGTGGTGGTTACCATTTCACTGCCCAGTTTATCGGCAAAGAGTTGTTTAAAGTTGTAGATAGCTTCAACTGGTTGTCTGGTGGAAATAAGGGCGGCGACGCCATCGCTGCTCTTGCCAGCTATCGGCTTTAGTTGGGCGGTAATCGTATTAAGTGCTTCGTCCCAGGTGGCGGCCTTCAATGTGCCGTTCTTACGGACTAAGGGCGTAGCAATCCGTTCGCATTTTTCTTTCATAGGATTAAAGCGGCCAACTTCACAGATGACGCCTTCGTTCATTTCGGCTTCCCAATCCCCTTCAATGCGGACGAGACTATTATCACGGGTAAGGACATTAACCTTGCAGCCGACAGAACAACCCACGCAAACGGTATTGGTGATATCAACCTGAGTTTCACGACCGCGATAGGCGCTCCAGCGGTCAATCACAGCACCAGTCGGGCATACTTGAACGCATGAACCGCAGGAAACACAAGTGCTTTCACCAAGTGGAACCCCGGTATCTGCAACCAGAATACTTTTCGCGCCGCGTTCTTCAAAACCCAGGGTATAGTTGCCAATCAATTCGCCGCAGGCTCTTACGCATCGCCGGCAGAGGATACAACGGTTGTTCTCAAGTATGATATACGGATGCGAAGCATCCATGGGGTAAGGTTGATAATTTGGCTGTAATGGCCAGTGGGTCATGCCTTCGGCATAGGCTGCATTTTGCAACTCGCAATCACCGCCGCTGACCTGGCAATACGGGCAAAAGTGGTTTCGTTCACTGAAGATCAATGTAAGGACGAATTTGCGCGCATCCAATACTTTTTTCGTATCAGTTTTGATAACCATGTTATTGTTCACAGGCAGCGTGCAGGATGGCTGTAGGGTTCTTGCCCCTTCAACCTCAACCAAACACATCCGGCATCCACCGTATGGAGTCAGGTGTGGGTGATCGCACAAGGTTGGAATATCGATTCCGGCTGCTTGCGCAGCTCGTAATACAGTTGTCCCATCAGGGACTTCCAGTGTATTACCGTTGATAGTAATGGTCGCCATTATTAATTCTCTCCTATCAAAGAATGGAAAATATCTAAATTCTTTTACCGCTCATTGAGCAGACACCCGTTGGGCAGACTTTTAGCCGAATGTGAGCTTCCACTTCAGCACGATAGTGGAAAACAATATCCCGGATTGGGGCTCCGGCGGTTTGACCGAGTCCACAGTTGGAAAGCTGGTATAGATTGTCGCTAAGGTTCATCAAATCGGTGAGATCGTTAAGCGAACCTGTACCTTCCGAGATATTGGTCAAGATTTCATACACACGTTGAGTACCAATACGGCAAGGGTTGCATTTACCGCAGGATTCTTTCCGGAAGAAGTTGAGCAGCACACGAGCAAGGTCAACCACGCATGTATCATCATCACAAATCAGGAGGGCGCCAGACCCTAAAGCGACACCGGCTTTGCTAAATGAGTCAAAGTCCATCGGAGTGTCTTGAAGCGTTGCAGGAACAATGGATCCTGAGGAACCACCAGTTTGAGCAAGTTTGAAGGTCTTTCCGTTCTTCATTCCCTTGCCATAAATGGCAATTACTTCACGTAATGTGATTCCCATTGGTACTTCGATCAGACCGGTGACATTAACATTTCCCAAAATGGTGTAGACTTTTGTACCCGGGCTGGATTTAGGACCGAAACCACGATACCAATCCGCGCCATTCCGGAGGATTGGGGCGACATTGGCTAAAGTTTCGACGTTGTTCACCAGGGTTGGTTTGCCCCACAAGCCATGAGTCGTCGGGTAAGGGGGGCGGGCTCGCGGTTCACCGCGTTTGCCTTCAATAGATTCGATCAAGGCGGTTTCTTCACCGCAGATATAAGCGCCTGCGCCGGCATGAACATGCAATTCAAGGTTAAAGTCGGTTCCGAAAATATTCCTGCCGAGGAAGCCCATCCCTTTTGCCTGAAGGATGGCTTTGCGGATGCGTTCCTGCGCAAGCACATACTCTCCGCGGATGTAAAGATAACCCTCGTTAGCGCCTACAGCGTAAGCCGCAATCGCTAATGCTTCGATGATCGAATGGGGATCACCTTCAAGGATCAAACGATCCTTAAAAGTACCAGGTTCGCTCTCATCAGCATTGCATATAACATACTTCTTCTCCCCTTTGGCTTTATAAACAAAGCGCCATTTAGTTCCTGTGGGGAAGCCTGCTCCGCCGCGACCGCGTAAACCGGATTTTTCGAGCGTATCGAAAATCTGGTCAGGAGTCATCGCTGTCAAGGCTGTGGCAAACGCTTGATAGCCATCTCGGATAATGTAATCATCAATTGAATCCGGATCAATTTCTCCCGCTCGTTCCAGGACAATTCGCTGTTCCGCAGGCAGCGTTCCTTTTCTTGCGGATAGCCATGCAATGCGACCGGAAAGTTCACGTACCGGGGCTTGCAGAGAAACTGCTACTCTACCCTTATAAAGGTGTTCTTCAACAAGGAAGTGAACATCCTCTTTTTTTACAGGACCGTATATTACCGCTTCAGGATATACAATCACCAGAGGAGAGGCGTCATGACGGCCAACATCACCTACCATTGTCAAAGAGACCTCGTTATCAAGCCCAAATGAGGTTAGTTCGTGCTGAAGCGCCTGATAAACGTCATTGGCGCCGTTTTCGATGCTTTTTGGATCACTGGAGACCAGAACCATGGAACGAATTGCTTTCATGAGCGGCTCCTTTTAGTGATACCGGGCTAGAATTGACTGGACCTGTTTGGCGTCCACATTACCGAAGATGTCGTCATCGATCATCATGACAGGGCCAACACCGCAAACGCCTAAACAACTCGTAGTAACCAACGTCCAATTACCGTCAGGTGTGGTTTCATCTTCATCAATCTTGAGAGCTTCTTTGACAGCCATCCAAACTTCTCGACCACCTGCGACATGGCAAGGAGCGCTCTCACAGAACTGAATGACGTGTTTTCCGCGCGGCTTGGTTGAAAGCATCCGATAAAAACTTGCGACCGAGAAAAGATGGCTTTTCGGAACCCTCAACAAACGGCTGATTTCATCCAATGCTTCACCGGGCAAATAACCAATTTCCCGATTTACATCATTAAGAATCGGTATTAGTTCGTCTCGCGTCGCGCCATAACGGTCAACGGCAGTTCGTACTGCTTCCAGCACGACTTTTCCGTCTATAGGTACGATTGTCATTCTGCTCCTCCTTGGCTTCGGTGTTCGTGATTAAGTTGCAGGGAAAAAAACACCGCAGCAACTAAATTAATTAATGACGATTGCATTAAAGTTACACACTTGCATACATATACCGCATCTTACGCATGCATCGGGATCAATGAGGTGGGTCTGACGCCGTTCCCCTGAAATGGCATTGACCGGGCAATTGCGTGCGCAAACCGTGCATCCTGTGCATGTGCCGTCAATGATCTCGTATCGGATCAAGGACTTACAAACCTTGGAGGGGCAACGTTTTTCGTAGATATGGGCCTCGTACTCTGAACGGAAGTGTTGGAGAATACTTACGATCGGGTTAGGAGCGCCTTGACCTAAACCGCAGAGACTGGTTTCGCTGATTTCACTGCACAGCATTTCAAGGGTCTCGATATCTCCATTTTTGCCTTTTCCATCGCAAATCCGCTCAAGGATTTCGAGGATGCGGCGTGTTCCAACACGGCAGGGAGTGCATTTACCACAAGACTCGTCTTGTGTGAATTCCATGAAGAAACGGGCGATATCCACCATGCAGGTTTCTTCATCCATAACGACAAGACCACCTGAGCCCATGATGGAACCGGCTTTGGCAAGTTCTTCATAATCTACAGGCAGGTCAAGGTACTCAGAAGGTAAACAACCGCCCATCGGACCGCCGGTTTGAATCGCTTTGAAACCCTTATCTTCCTTAATCCCGCCGCCGACATCATAAATGATCTCCCTAAGGGTAATTCCAAAGGGGACTTCTATCAAACCAGTGTGTTTCACGTCTCCAGCCAGGGCGAAGGTCTTGGTGCCCTTTGACTTTTCAGTTCCCATACTGGCGTACCAATCTGCGCCTTTTAGAATAATCTGTGGGACATTGGCATAGGTTTCTACGTTATTGATGTTGGAGGGTTTTCCGAATAACCCTTTCACTGCCGGAAATGGGGGGCGCGGATGAGGTTCACCACGATTACCTTCAATGGATGCCATCAGGGCGGTCTCTTCGCCGCATACAAACGCGCCAGCTCCCATACGAACTTCCAGGTCAAAATCAAAACTGGAACCTAAAATATTCTTGCCAAGCAACCCAAAATTGCGAGCTTGTTCAATTGCAATATTCAAGGTTTTAACCGCGATGGGGTATTCTGCACGACAATAAATATAACCTTGATTTGAACCGATAGCATAAGCTGCGATAATCATCCCTTCGATTACGGAATGGGGGTCACCCTCAAGAACACGACGGTTCATAAAGGCGCCAGGGTCGCCTTCATCGGCATTGCAAATTACAAATTTGGGAGATGCTTGAGAAGCACGACAGAATTGCCATTTTTTACCAGTCGGGAATCCAGCTCCACCGCGACCTCGCAGTCCTGACTTCAAGACAATTTCGATCACTTCTTCAGGTTTATTTTGAGTCAAGACATTACCAAGGGCCTGATAACCGTCTTCGGCAATGTAATCTTCGATATTCTCAGGGTCGATCTTGCCGCAATTGCGTAAAACGACACGAATCTCTTTAGCAGTAGGAGCGCTGAGCTCCTCATCGACAGTTATTTTCTTTTCTTCTACAAATTTCGCTGCAATACGGCCTTTTAGAAAATGTTCTTCAACAAGGTATGGAATATCATACGTCGTTAAACCAACGTAATGAACACCGTCTGGGTAGACCATCATTTCTGGTCCGTTACTGCAGCTACCAATCCTGGAGGTTTCAAGCACTTGAACCTCATCGATCAGTCCTTGTGCTACTATCTCATCCTGAAAAGCGTCCAAAACATCATGAGCGCCTTTATTCAAACATTCAGGATCGACACACACTAATACATGAGAACGAAAATGCGCCATTGATACACCTTATACATATAGAATGCAAGTGCTGGTAACAGAAGTTAGATGTTTATCATGTGATCAGTCACAACTTTGCCGTTGCCGACATGCTCTTTTAAGATTTTTTTGGCAATATCCGGAGTCACTTTACCATAGGTTACTTTGGCTGCTTCTCCAATAACAACTTGCAGAATGGGTTCTTTTTCACAAATTCCAATGCAGCCAGTTTGTGTAACAATAATCCCGCTCAAAGAGTCTTTTTCGATCGTATCAAGGATCGATTTCATTGTATCGCGAGCGCCGGCGGCAATACCGCATGTGCCCATCCCAACGATGACTTGCACAGTACCGGAGGATGCCTTAAGGTCGCGTTTTTTTAAGGCTTCTTCTCGTACGCGCTTTAAGTCTTCAAGGCTTTTGATAGTTGACATTTTTTCATCTCCTGCTGACCTTATTGAGTTTTTGATACATGACCTGCCTTGGAATTATTCTGAGCATCAGCAATTCCAGATTCCAGCATTTCACGTATCCAATTTAGAATTAATGGTTCTGACATTGACATGCCACCGAGTTCGGCTTTTATCGGTTCATCGTTAAAATTGAATGAGTGATCATTGTAACGGTAAAGAAACATCCAATGAACTTGCGGATTGGCGATCAAAAGGTGAAGCATGGTTGTTGTGTAATCTCCCAGCGGCATTCGATCAATGTGGCTATATTGAAATTGAACGATCAACTTTGTGCCTTCACCGATACGCGAAGTAATTTCGAATGAACCATTGCATTCTTCAGCCGCAGCTTTAAGTAGGGGGATCCCTAAACCAACTTTACGAGTCGTCCGACTCGTTACAAATGGATCCACCACTTTTACCAGCATTTCTGAGTCCATCCCACGACCGTCATCTTGAACACTCAATTTTAAAAGATCTGCTTTTGTATCTTCAACAATTTCGATGGTAATATTCTTTGCTTTTGCAGAAACGCTATTTTCTGCGATATCTAAGATATGAAGGGAAAGTTCTCTCAAAGGTTACTCGGCTTTTTCCTGAATAGGCTTAAAAACCTGTGGAAGTTTATTTGGTTTAACTCGTCCTAAAACTTCTTCATCAATAACAATAACGGGCGCTTGTGAGCATGCTCCAACACACCGGCACACTTCCACGGTGATGTTCCCATCTGCGGTGGTTTGACCCGGTTCAATGCCTAAAACCTGTTTGGTTTTTTCTATCAGGGCTGATGTTCCACCGACATAACACGCCGTTCCCATGCAGAATTTCACAGTGTGCTTGCCGCGGGGAGTGGTGGTAAAGAACGAATAGAACGAAACAACACCATGAACCCGAGAGACAGGAATCTGAAGCCGTTTAGCGACGTATTCCTGCATTGATGCGGTAATAAAACCAATCGCGGATTGGAGCTCATTCAATACTACCATTGTGGCGCCAGGACGTTCTTTGTTTTGATCAATAATCTGGTCAATGATATTTTTCTTTGCCAAATCGGTTAGTGGATCATTTTTTTGGATCGTTTTTGTAGTGGGGGCAGATGTCATAAAAAGACTCCAATTATTTTATTGTTAGACCGATCATGTGTAATTTTCAAATTTGCCCAAGTAAGTGTAACTGCCATGCTTAGGCTGAGTAATGACTAAATGTCATTTAAACGACTGCAGGTCATCCAAAAACGTTCAATTTAGGTCAATGAAGCCAATGAATTCTACTCGATAATCTATATCATACCATCAGTAAAACTGATGAATCGACCTTGAGAATTAGATAATGCCAATTTAATTTCACTTATGGCTGGATAAAAAATATGTAGTGACATCCTCCTGCTGAACTCATCGAGTCTATGCACATCACCATTTTGGACGAGCGGATAACCGGAGATTTGCGGATATATTGATGAAGCTAAAGCAGGATCAATGTGTTTTGAAATTTCCAACGCCTCAATAGTGATATCTGTTGGCACTAGCCCCAGATTCTCAATCAAACTAAAAACTTTGCGGTCTATATGGGCGGGGATAAATAAACCGCTTAATTCTGAAACAGCCTTCCAGGCTTCGCTTAATGACATACTCGAACTGGTGAGAAGCAACTGGTTTTCGCGACGTATGAAATCTCCAGCTGCATCAACAACGAATTGCTCCCCAAAATGCTCGGGTTGGTTCATGATTTTCGGCAGAGTGCGGTTGACGAGTTCTTGAAGTTTGTTGACTTGTTCTAAGGTATCGAACAGGCAAAGGGAATGTACATCTTCGCGTGTTTGAAGTTCGATTCCAGGTAAAACAGTTAAGGGATACTTTTCGGCAGCTTTTTGGACAGCCGAAATATTGGCTGTTGAATTATGATCTGTGATGGCAATGAGCTGAATCCCGAGATCGAGTGCAAATTCAACGATTAAAGGGGGGGTCATTTCTGCTTCAGCACAAGGTGAAAGCACCGTGTGCACATGTAGATCTGCAATAAAGGTGTTGATTTGATCAGTCAAAGGAGTAATTAGATCATTCCGCGGGTTTACATCGTAGACCCAATTCCCAAAGTAATCCAACCATATTAAAGGATGTTTTTTCCGTACCTAACAGTACCACTCCCTCTTCGTTCGCTTTAGCGATTGTAGCAGCGTCAGGTGCGGCGCCTTCTGTGATGATGACCGCAGAAAGTTCTAGTAAAGCGGCAACAGCAACAATGTTGGAATGAGCCTGAAGGGTTACCCAAATCGATTGATGCGGTGCGCCTGCCATGACACAGCTTAACAGATCAGATGAATATCCATATGAAGGTACTACTTGTGAAAAAGCTTTGGATTCTGTGATAACCTTTAATTCTAACGCTGTGATAATTTCCTGAATATTCACATTAATTCTCCTTGTTAGGGGTTGACCCTTCACCTACAGATTCTTCTTTTTGAAGAAGTATTTTTAGACGTAAATTGGTGCCCTTGCCATAAACAGATTCAAGTCGCATTGAATCTACACACCTTTGAATATTTACAAGACCCATACCTGCGCCAAACCCTAACTCCCTGACGGTTTCTGTGGCTGTTGAATACCCCGGGCGCAAAGCCAATTCGACATTTTCAATACCTGGGCCATCATCAGAAATGTTGATCGAAATTTGGTGCGGTTCAATTTCAACTCGTATGACTCCACCGTTAGTCGTGTGGATGATTAAATTCATTTCCGCTTCATAAATGGCAATTCCAGTTCGGCGGGCGATCTGAGGTGTAGCGCCCAGTCTCAATAGCGCTCGTTTGATCGCAGAGGAGGCTGCACCTCCGCGAACAAAATCACCCTGCTTAATGTTGTATCTCAGGATGAGACTGGAACGATCAGATTCGATATCTTCAAAAAGGTGGCTGGCTCGATACCGTCTGACTTCTTCCGCGTGATAATCCTTTTGCAGCGCCTTCAGGATACCGCTGGTGATATCACCCTTTGTAATGATTCCTGCCAAAATATTATTCTCATCAAGAACAGGCAGGCGGCCATAGTCCGAGCTGACAAACAATTTTAAGGCATCTATGACCGGGTCGACCCCGTGAACGGTTAGAAGTTTAGAGCTCATATACGTTGAGACAGGAGAGGATAAATCGTTTTTTTGAAGACAGCGGATTAAATCTTCAATGCTAATAATTCCAACGAGCGTATTATTTAATATTACCGGCGCTCCGGAAATTCGGTTTTGACGAAACAAATTGAGAGTGTCACACATAGTAGTGTCTGGTGCGACTGTCGCAGGATTCCGCGTCATGACCGCGTCAATTTTTAATTCATAGGCTAGTTCTTCAACCCGGGTGATATTCTCTGCATCTTTATCGGTAATGGTATGTCCTTGAAAACGAGAGGGCTCGCCCATATTTCTCCTATTTATTCATCACATGAACACGGACCATCTCCAACCGACCTTTCGAGGCTAGGTAAACCTGCTCGATGCAACCTTCCACAAAGTTCAAACATGCCAAATTGTGATGAAATCAAGGCAAGTTCTTCTTCAGCGGCAAGAGCTATTGTTTCCTTTGGGGGAATCTTGCCGCGAACAATAATTACTGCAGCGACATCGGCCATCATTGAGGTTCTGATCACCTGCGGGTTACACAAACCGGTCAAAAGAACTGCTTCAGGTTGAATGGAAGCGAGCACATCACTCATAAGGTCGGCTCCGCAGCCCCCTTTGATCTCACGCTCAAGATTTGCAGTAGGGTTATACAAATGACCGTCAATTAGCTTTATTAATTCTTTTACTTTCATTTCAACATCCACATTTCAGGAATATATACGGGTAAGAAGGTGAATCTAATTTGGATATGATACTTTATTGTATGTACTATTGACAAGTGGAATTGGTCACAAAATCATGGAAAATAGTTCCTGAGGTTTGATCTAAAACAAGTATGTTAAAATCAGTAATCATCAGCAGAGTTAAGGAAGAAAAAATGAAAACCTTAATACAACAGGTAAAAGGAACAAGAGAATTCTATCCATCTCAAATGGAAATTCGCAGATGGTTATATTCCAAGATTGAAGAGGTATCAATTCGTTACGGGTATCAGGAATACGATGGTCCTTTCCTCGAAAAAATCGAACTCTACGCTGCCAAATCCGGCGAAGAATTGGTAAAAGAACAAGCTTTTGTTTTTCCGGACCGGGGAGGTGATTTGATAACTTTGCGACCTGAACTGACCCCCTCTCTGGCAAGAATGGTTGCTGAAAAGCAAAATGAACTGGTTTACCCGATCAGGTGGTGGTCTTTTGGACCATTTTGGCGCTATGAGCGGCCCCAAAAAGGGCGAACCAGGGAATTTTTCCAATGGAATATAGACTTGATCGGCGCTGATTCCCCTGAAGCGGATGCTGAATTAGTGGCTATATGCGCGTCTTTTCTACGTACAATCGGGATCACGCCAGACCAAGTGAAAATTTTAGTCAACCATCGAAAACTGGTGGACCAGGAGCTTTTTGCTCTCGGCATTGAAAGCGATTTAAAAAAAGAGGTATTTCACCTGATCGACCGCCATGAAAAAATGAAAAAAGAGGATTGGGAATCCTCTGCCAAGGAAATGGGCTTGACCCAGCAACAGATAGTCGGAGTTGTTGAAATAATGCAAGATAAAGAACTTTGGAGAAAATCTCCGGAGCTAATTCGGGTCTTTTCTGCGCTGGAGAGCCTGGGAGTGTCAGAATATGTAGCCTATGATCCTAAGATCATCCGCGGGCTTGATTATTATACTGGTATCGTTTTTGAAGCATGGGATGTTGGCGGAGACGGGCGGGCGGCGCTTGGCGGCGGGCATTACGACAATCTGGTTGGAGATGTAGGCGGCAAACCACTGGCTGGTGTGGGCTTTGCCATGGGCGACGTGATGATCACCCTGCTGCTGGAAAAATATAATAAATTACCGGTTTCAAGTCAATATAAGGATTGCGTGCTGGTAACTGTTTTTGACGAATCGTTATTAACCAGCTCTCTCACTTTCGCCGCAGAATTGAGAAAGAATGGAATCAAAACCATTTTTTATCCGGAGATCGCAAAACTTCAAAAGCAGTTAAAATTTGCTGACCGTCTTGGAATCCATACGGCAATTGTTATTGGACCGGATGAAGAGAATCTCGGGAATTTGGCAATTAAAGATTTGCCGCATGGGACTCAAGAGGTTGTAAAACGGTCTGAAGCAATCGATAAAATCAAACATTTGCTTGCGCAGCAAAGCCGCGTGTGATAAAATCTGAGCGTTCGTGGTGGCTGTAGCTCAATGGCAGAGCATCGCACTGTGGATGCGAGGGTTGTGGGTTCAACCCCCATCAGCCACCCTATAAAACAAGACCTCAATATGATGAGGTCTTGTTTTATTGATAATTTAGTACTTAAGTTATCACCCTTCTATGGTGAAGGTGAAGGAGTAATCGCTGGATAACATCCAAAATTTCCACCAGTAGGGGGCCTTCGCCAATCACATCGAGGGACGGGACAAGTATTAGGTGAAGTGTATGCCGAGCATGGAATTAATTGGTCAGGAGGTTTGGTAGGTGTCAGTGTCGGCGTTGGGCAATTAGGGATTTTTACATGTGTTTTCATGCAAGGCGGGTTGAGGTTGGGTATCAAGCAGATGTTGAATTCCTCATTATACGAAAAACCAATCGGACATCTCTGGCGGGGTTTTTCCGGGGTTACGCAGCATTGCCTGCCTGAATCGTAAGTTTCACCATCCGGGCAGATCGGTGGATTGCAAGATTCCGGGGGGTTCGGCAGCAGGCATTCATCCATCGGGAAACAAACCGCTGTGCTGCCGAAAATTATCGTGTAATATCCAACCGGGCAACCTCCGTACCAATAGTCAGGCAGACAGCCAAAATCAAGAAATTCCTTGTATCCATCTGGACATGGGGGGTCAGGCAACCAGCTGCCCGACGGCTCGCAGAAACCTGAGATGTGGTTGTATTCATATCCAGTTAGACATACCGGCTCAATCATGGGAAGTCCATAGAAGTGGCAATATTCTATGTCGATCAGGGCTCCCTGAGCCAGGTTAGTCCCACTGCAAAGGTACCTTCTTTCCGTGGGTGCCGAGGGGATTTCTTCACAATTCATTGGTATTCCGTCGGCAGTGATCTCTTCTAAGGTATTATCGAAACAATTTGATTGCGCAAACGTTATTCCAACGGACGCGATTCCTTTTATCAAAGAACAAAAAGCTCCCACCAATGCTGGATCGCAAGGGGGAAATGGTGTAAAAGTTGGTTGCGAAGATGGCTGTTTATTGATCGCCATAACCTGGCAGGGCGGTGGTGGGGGTATGGGAGGTTCACCGGTGAGTACACAGCGGAAGCCAAGGTCGGCCGCGTGTTTTGCCGGTTCGATTGAAAATCTTTGAGCGGCGCCAATTTCATCCGGAAGCGATTGATAACTGCCGCCCCGGAAGACTTTTGTGGTCCCTTTTTCTGGTCCTTGCGGACTGTT
>WOUT01000019.1 GCA_009773005.1 Chloroflexota bacterium
ATATTCGATAAATTTACGGTAAGGAGGCGCAGAAAATGCTATACTAAATAAAGATTTCCAGAATTTTTTCGCAAGTTGGATATAAATGAAGGTGATTTTATTTTGACGTGGAATTCAGGTCATAGTATATTGGATTTTTTCGAAAGCAGAAAAGAGGTGACTTTTGTACACGGAACCTAAATTTATATGGATGGATGGCGAAATAGTGGAGTACGAGAAAGCAACTGTTCATTTTTTAACTAGCGCACTGCATTTTGGGACAGCAGTTCTTGAGGGCATTCGCTGCTATGATACACCCGAAGGACCAGCAATATTTCGCCTTGCCGAGCACATGGAGCGGTTGATTAATTCAGTAAAAATCCTAGGTCTTCATGAACTACCCTATTCAAGAGAAGAGTTATGTGAAGCTACCAAACAGGTTATTTCAGCGAACGGTTTTCATGAATGTTATATACGTCCACTCGCCTATCATGCCTGTGCCTTTCCGACCTTGGTTTTAACAAATGGCAAAACTCGGATTGGGATTGCAGCCTGGGAATTTGGGTCTTACCTGGGGGATGATGCCAGGGAGCTGGGAGTTTGTGCGAATGTGTCTTCTTTCACTCGCCATCATCCGAACGTGATGATGACTAAGGGGAAAATAACGGGGAATTACAGTAACAGTGCGCTAGCAAAAACCGATTCTCTGCAATTGGGTTTTGATGAGGCAATTATGTTGGATCCTCAAGGATTTGTCGCTGAGTGCACAGGAGAAAACCTATTCTTGGTCCGCAAAGGAAAGATTATCACCCCTCCAACTGCCACAGTCCTGGAAGGGATCACTCGCGATTCACTCATGGAGGTGGCAGTCGATCTCGGTTTCCAAGTGATCGAGCAGCCCATTTCTCGTGACCAGCTCTATATTTCGGACGAAATTTTCGTCTGTGGTACTGCAGCGGAATGTATCGCTATTCGAGTGATCGACCACCGTCAGATAGGTTCGGGTAAGATGGGACCGGTTACTCAAGCAATCCAAGGCGCTTATTGGGCAGCAACCCATGGCCAAAATCCACGCTACGCAAAATGGCTGGATTACCTGAACCTTCGTCGGTGAAGATTTCGTTAGGATTCACTAACCGATAAGGTTGATCGACCAATTGGTATTATCTATACCGGTTTTGAAAAAATAATCTAACGGAGCAGAAAACATCTATGAACCTATCCTTTCGGAGCCGTCTGCATAACAGTGAACCCTTGCTGGGCACAATCATCAGTATTCCATCACCCGAAATCGCTGAGATATTCGCTGAAGTTGGGTATTATTATTCCGCATAATATTTTTCCATCAATTTCTCAAAACCGAATGTTCTAAAACCTTTTCACCTTCCTGATTAAATACAAAAACAGACCAGTATATTTAAGAAGAAAAGTCATGCTAGACATTTATTAAACACCTTTTGACTTGGATATTTTTACGAGAGCTTCATCACCATGACTCTTGTTGTTCTGATGTTCTTCTCATACAGAAAAAAAATACTTCAAGTGCAATGTCTTGATATGTGCCTGTATTCTGAAATGCATAGAGAATCAAAATTGAACATCAAAAACAGATAAAAGCCAGCATCCAAACTAAAAAGCTGAAATATCTGAACCAAGCCATCCAAATGTGCCTACAATCCTCCTTCATCACGCCTAACGCGGTTGGTATTGGATTTTCGGTATTATTCAATTCGGGGGATTTCTAAAAGCAGATTATCAACCAGTAATCTGAGATTGGCATTTACTTCCAACAACTCTAGAGAATGATCAATGGAATTATGCATACCCATGATCTGCTCTTTTCCAAGTCTGGCGGCAAGCGCGCTGATCTCATCCTCGTGATCAACATTGGTGAGATGGTCTTCTCTTTCATTGGTAATCAGGAGTAGATCACGGCAGAATGAAAGCCACACCTGCAAAGTTGACCGCAATTGGTCTCGGTTTCGGGTGAGATTTTCAACACTTGAAAAACGATCTCTGATATTCAAAGAGAATAAGTGGATCAATTCATCAAGCCAGGCGCCGCGCTTTTCTGTCAGCGTGGGGTCCTTGATCATCTGAAGCGCCAGACCCGGGCGCCCGTTGGAAAGATGCGAAATCAGTCTCGCATGGGCTTGCGGGATGTTCCAGCCGGAGATCAGCGCTTTTTCCAATACATCCATTGATACCGGGCGCAGGCGCAGGATCTCGCAGCGAGAAGAGATAGTCGGCAGCAAATTGTCGGGTGAATCGGCAGTAAGCAGTAAGATCACCTGTTTTGGGGCTTCTTCCAGTGTTTTTAAAAGCGCGTTTTGCGCGTTCTGGTTGGCGCGTTGAAAATTCAACAGGAGGGCGATACGGAAACGCGCTTCATAAGGGGAGAGTGAGAGGCTGCGTTGCAGATTTCTCACCTGGTCCACTTTTATTAGCCCGCCCTCAAGTTCTGGTTCAACAATACTCAGGTCGGGCTGCTGTAACTTTACGATTTGAAGGCAAACGCGGCAATTTCCGCATGCCTCCCCGATTGTTGGAGATTGCAGGCAGTTGATGGCCTGGGCAAATTCAAGCGCCAGGCTGCGCCGGCCGATACCAGGCGGACCGGTGAATAGATAAGCATGCCTCACATCCCCGTGGACGATATGTTGTTTCAACAAATTGGCTGCCCATTCGTGTCCTAACAAATCCCAACTCATGTGGCGATTGTAGCCTAAAGCAGAATGAATGGCAACCGGGATCGAAATATATTAAGATTTATTGCGATTTTGGGATCAGAAAGAATAAATATTATCACTCAATGAATAACGGTTCAATTTCTGGCAGCGGAACCCACGCCAGCACGCTCGTCCCGTTACCAAGTTCCGCTGTAATATCTACATCACCGCCGGCATTGGCGGCACGTGTTTCCATATTTGAAAGCCCGTGTCCGATGGTTAACTTTACTTTGTCGAGATCAAAACCGCGCCCGTCATCCCTTACTTCCAACAAAGCTCTGTCAATCGTCGTCCAAACTACAATTTCAACCCGGCGCGCTTTAGCGTGCTTGGCAATATTTGCCAATGCTTCCTGACAGATGTGAAAAAGCGCCACAGCTTGCGCTTCAGGCAGCGAAACAAGTTCATCATCCGGCCCTTGCACGTTCACATCAATCAGTGTATTGGCGCGAAACTCCAGCACCAGCCGTTGGATACCTTGCATCAGGTTTTCATTATTCAACTGGCGTGGACGCAAATCGAGAATATAGGCACGGATATCACGGATGGTATGGTTGAGGTCTTTTATGGCTTGTTCAATCCGGCTTGTGGATTGCGCAGGGTCCTCTTTCATCAGCAGACGCGCGTGTTCGAGGGTTAACCCCACTGCGTAGATAGATTGGATGATACCGTCATGAAGATCCATACCAAAGCGGTCGCGTTCTTCGAGCACTGCCAGGCGTTTGCCTGACTCATTCAAGCGCACATTTTCAATGGCTGTTGCCATCCACGAGCTGATGGCCTGAACGAATTGCACCTCAAGATCGTCCAATGGCTGCGGATGACAAGTGGCAACGCACAAGACCCCCACTACTCCGCGCCGGCCGTTCATTGGCAGCACTGCTAACTGGTGAATGCCCTGCGTTTTGGTGGCCGGGTTGAGGTCAGCGTACTCGTATTCGGATAGATTAAGCACAACCGGGTTGCCGCTTGAAGCTGTGCGTCCAACGGTGCTCTCACCGATGGTAAAGAGGGTTCGTTTCCACAGGTTATCCATCCCTTCCCCTCGATGGATCAATAACTGCAGGGTCTTGCTGTCTTCCAACCTCAGAAAGATTTCGCCAACCTCAAGACGCAAATAGTCCATCAACTGCGTTAAACCTTTATCGAGGATCTGGCCAATGTCTGTGCTGGTGGCGAGGGTGGAAGCCAACTGGTCAAGTAAAGCCAGATTTTCGTTGCGCCGGGTTAGCGCCCGGTCGCGGATAATCAAGTCTTTATATAGCTGCGCATTTGCAATGGCGACAGCCGCATAAGCTGCAAGCATCTCGATGATCTTTTGATCATCAACCGTGAATTCCAAATTGTTGTCTTTGTTGGTGAGGTAGATCTGGCCAAGTTGGCGCTGCCCTTGGCGGATAGGAACCCCCAGGAAAGAGGTCATGGCCGGATGGAAAGGGGGGAAACCGCTGCGGCGCGGGTCGTTGTTGATGTTGCTAATGCGAATCGATTCTTTTGATTGCATTAATTCACCAATCAGTCCTTTGCCGAACGGCGGGTGAGCGATCTGGTCAATCTCGTTTCGGCTCATCCCGATCGGGATGAACTTTTCCAGTTTTCCTTCATCATCGAGAATTCCGACGGCTGCATAGCTGGCGCCTGCCTGTTCCATGGCGATACTGGCAATTTTTTCGAGTAATGTATCAATCGAAATTTCCCGCACCAATTCAACACTTGCCTCGTGCAGTGCGAGCAGTCGATTTTCCAGTTGTTCAATAGTCAATGGATGCGTTAGCATCTTAATAATCTCACGAATTCAATTCTAACCGAGAGGCTCGGCATTCGTCAATCTCGCAAATCGGATAATAAACCTCTTTTTATATTTCAATTCTTGTACAAAACAGCGTCCCATGCTGGCTTCTGCGCCCAAACCTTGTATAATTTGAGGCGAGGTGAGCAATATGGACAGTTTCGCTTATCGAAAATCTGAGGAAGACCGCGTCAAGAAAGAAGGGCGTTTGCCACCAGGACAATCCCTAACCCAGAAGTTTCCAGTGCTGCACTACGGGTCTGTGCCGTCCTTTGACCCGGAAAACTGGGATTTCAGAGTTTGGGGAGAAGTGGAAAAGCCGCTGCGGCTGACCTGGAAAGAATTCAACGAGCTACCAAAAACTACTTTGACAATGGACATTCATTGCGTGACGCGCTGGAGCAAGTTTGACACAGAATGGCAGGGCGTGGCGGTCAAGACATTGATCGACAAAGGCCTGGTGAAGGTTAATGCGGACGCCAAATTTGTGCTTCAGCATGCGGAGCATGGATTCACAACTAACCTGCCTATTGACATCACGCTGGCGGAGAACTTTTTGATGGCCACCCATTATCAGGGCGAACCGATCACTCCTGACCACGGTTATCCGCTACGGGGTGTGGTTGGGGCGATCCTGGGGAAAGATGCGCTGGCAGTTCCGTATTTCTGGAAGGGCGCCAAGTGGCTGCGCGGGCTTGAATTCATGAAAACTGACCGTCCAGGATTCTGGGAGCAGGCAGGTTATAATAATAACGCAGGCGTTTGGTTGGAAGAACGTTTTGGATAAAAAAACCAGCCTCTCGGCTGGATTTTTATTAATGTTTACCTTCTCAGAATGAACTTAACGTATAATCCCAAACCGATGCCTGCCGTCAGTATCAATCCACCAACCACCGCCAGAAACACCGAAGAGCCGCCTTCATTGTTCACGATATTGAGCGCCGAACTGGCCTGCGCGCTGAAATCGATAGTTGAGGTATCGCCAGCCTTGAGGCTGACCGAGTAATTCTGGTTCGAAGTAGGATTGTATCCATCGGGAATGGCGATACTGACTGTGTAGTCACCTTCAGGGGCATCTTCAAAACAAACCGGTTCACCTGTGTTAAGGGTGGTGCCTGTCTTGATGAAATTGCCCTCTTTGCTGGTGACGTTGATTTCTCCCCCCGCCAGACCGGTGCCGGTAATTTCAGTTTCTTCTGCCATGGCATTGCCGTTGATATCGTTATAGAGGTACACGCAGATCGACCCAAAGCCTTCGACCGGCTGCGGTGTGGGCAGGTTGGGTGTTGGTGTAGGAGAGGGGCCGGCTGTAATTACCGCTGTGGGCACCGTGCCTAGCAACAGCTTATGGCCCACTTGCAAGAAACGGCACTTGTCCAAGTCAAGCTGGTTCAGACTGCGCAGCTTTTCGACCGGCATATTGATCAACAGCGCGATGCTATCGCAAGTATCCCCTTCTTTGATCGTATAATAGATGTTGCCGTTGGCTTCTGCGGTGGGTGTGTAAAAGAATACCTGTGCGTTCGCCGGAGACGCTAGAAGTGGCGCAGTTACAAGCGCAAAAAAACCCATTAACAAAAAGATTGTTATGAAAATATCTCGTATCTTATTCATAATAAATCACCTTTTTCGATTATAACATCAACCAGTTAGCATTTTTTGCGACGAACCAGCTTTTACGTACTTGACTATTGCTTTTAACCAATTCGTGTACAATTAAAGAGTATTTGTGGATTCGTCGATCAGTTTCGTTAAGGAGGATGTATGTACCAGAAACTTCTCATTATTGGACGACTTGGAAAAGACCCCGAAATGCGTTTTACCCCGACTGGTCAGGCTGTCACCAGTTTTTCGGTTGCCACTGACCGGCAATACAGCGACCAAGCCGGTCAACTCGTCAAAGAGACCGTTTGGTTTCGCGTATCCGCGTGGGGCAAGCTGGCTGAAACCTGCAATAATTTCTTACAAAAAGGCAAAATGGTTATGGTGGAAGGCCGTCTGACCGTGGACTCCAAGACCGGAGGTCCACGCATTTGGACTGGACAGGACGGCACTCCGCGCGCGTCTCTTGAAATGGTTGCCAATACGGTAAAATTCCTCTCCGCCAAGACGGATGGAGCCGCACCAGGCGGCGTTGAAGATGACATGGAAAGCGCCCCCTCAGAAGATATCCCCTTCTAGGGCAAAAACCCCATGACTCAGACACCTCAAAATCCGGCCAACATCCCTCCAATGGACATGCCGGAGGGTTTAGAGCCGGTATATAGCAACATCGCGCGCATCAGTCACACGCCCACCGAAATCATTGTTGATTTCAGCCGCCTGCTGCCCGCAGAACTGCGCTTCAAAGTGCTCTCGCGCATCATCATGTCTCCGGTCGGCGCCAAACTTCTCTACCGCGCGCTTGGTGAAAACATATCCCGTTATGAATCTGCCTTCGGTGAGATCCACATCCCTGGCGATTCGCCGCTCGCCGATGATTTATTTCGGCAGGTTCATCCTCCCAAAAACCCGGAATCGGAATGACCCATGCATGAATTCAGTGATTTAATTGAAAAAGCCAAGACTGTTTTTGACCAGCGCACGGCCGCGCGCGACCAGGCGCTGGTGCAGGCAAGGCAGTTAACCCGCCTTTCAGCGCACACCATCCGCGCCATTCACCGCAACGAATCAGAAGCAGCGGAAGAGTTGCTAATGGAAGCCCGCGTCTTGACGCTCAATATCCAGCGCGATCTTGCTTCTTACCCCGATCTGTATTACGCCGGTTACACCCAGGACGCCATCAAGGAATTCGCTGAAGCCAGCCTGACCTGCGCGCTGATTGAGAACAAACCCCTGCCATCGCCTGAAGATCTCGGCATTGAATTTGCCACTTACCTGAACGGGCTGGCAGAGACCATCGGTGAACTGCGCCGCAAATGCCTGGATATTCTGCGGCAGGGGTATTCGGAAGACGCCGAGCGCTTGCTGACCACCATGGATGAGATCTATAACGTGCTGGTGACCATGGATTACCCGGACGCCATCACCAACGGGCTGCGCCGCCAGACCGACCTGGTGCGCGGCATCATCGAGCGCACGCGCGCCGACCTGACTCTCAGTCTGCGTGAGCAGCACCTGCAGGAAGCGTTGCAGAAGTTATTGGAGAAGTTCCCGGGGGTGTAGGAGATTTTTGGAGTTAGATACTGTTAAAGATTAAAGTAAAAAAAGCGAATAATCGTATATTTGCAGACTCATAAAGATGATTATCGCCTGGAATAACGGCGATATTTGTGGATTTCTGTCACGGGTTATCCTATTGGAACAAGAAAGACAAAACCAAACTCCCAAGCAAGGGAATCTGCAGCTGTGTGTCATGGGAATCTGCAGCTGTGTGTCATTTGTTGAATTCTTGTTCGGCTTATGCTACACTCTTTTTTACAGGTATCCCCTGATACCGTTACATCGTTCCATAGGCGGGGCTTTAAGTTCTGGTATCGGACCATGTGATCTATATGCCAAAAAAAATCTTCATGATTGGCTTAATATTTTTTCTTGCCGTACTTGTTATTTTGCAGACTACGGGAGAAATGAATATTGCCTATGCTGAAGACGACCCGACTCCAGGCCCAAACCGTTCTAAAATCATTAATGTCAACGTTGTTGTGTTTGAATGGTGGCTGGTCTACTGGTCAGATAATTCGGTTGCCTGTTCCTTTACCATCGATCGCGAAGGCAAACCCAATGCGGAAGAAGTTCACAAAAGCTGCGGCGAGACAATTTTTCAAAAATGGCAAAAGACCCAGGTCTGCAACAGTGGGGTCCCGGGTCCGACTTGTACAGGGATGTATCTGCACAGCATAGGGTCTCGCAATATCCAACGCAAAGTAAAAGTAGAACTCCCGCCCGCTCAAGTGTGGATCAATATCAATGGTTGCACTTTTGAAGCCGGGCAAAACAAATGCATCGGCGTGCCGGCTTTGAGATTCACAGGCGAGGAGAATCTGCCTAACGAGCAGATCATCCGCATACAAGGCGATGTAAATGGGTCGCCTTTTTTATGCCCGGGTGCCGAGTGTTCCGTGCCGATTGTCCCTACAGGGGAGCAAGGAGTACCCATCACATTCTGGGGAGACTCCAGCTATGGGGATTCCACCGAGGTTTATGAAGCCCTTATCAGGGTTGTGCCTTGGGGAGACTTCATGTCTCCGGAGCAGAGCAGCAACGATACCCCAGAATATTATGTGGATGTGCTCAGCGCCCAATGGAAAGGCTCCCGGGCGCCAAGCTGCGCGGCGATCTGGCAGGTCTTTCCCGAGATCAAGGGTCCGCCTGACTGGCTGGATACTCCACTTGACCCGTCTGGACTACGCTCATCACTATCGCTTTATTATTTGGCAGCCATGCTTATCCAAAATGGCGCAGTGGATGCCAGAGCCTGCTCAAACGGAGGTTTGGAAAGCGTTCTCGCAGCTAACCAATGTGGACTTGAGAAAGCACAGTTTGCGGTCAATGTCTGGCAAAACCAGTTTGATGAGCAGATCTTCAAGACCTCGCAGGAATCCAGCATTCCCGGGCAGCTTCTCAAGAACATATTTGCCCGCGAGAGCCAATTGTGGCCTGGCATCTATGGAGATGTTGAGGAGGTCGGGCTGGGTCAAATGACCGAGAACGGCGCGGATGCAGCGCTGCTATGGAACCCTGATTTTTACGCCCAGTTTTGTCCGCTTGTATTAAGTGAAAGCGCTTGTGCGCTTGGATATGGAAACCTTGGCGCTGACCAGCAGTCCATGCTGCGCGGAGCGCTGGTGCGCAAGGTGAACGCCACCTGCGCTGATTGCCCGCTTGGCATTGATCTTTCGCAAGCCAATTTCAGCATTCGGGTTTTTGCGGAAACGCTGGTGGGTAACTGCGGACAAGTGAACCAGGTATTCTATAACGTGACCAAGCAGAATGCCGGCAGATTAAGTACCTATAACGATCTCTGGCGCTATACGCTGGTGAACTACAACGCCGGGCCGGGCTGCCTGTATACCGCCGTGAATCGCACCTGGAAAGCCAAAAATGCGCTGGATTGGCTGCATGTGGCGGCCAACCTGGAGCCTGCCTGCCGCGGGGCGGTCGATTACGTGTTTGATGTTTCAGGAGGTGATACCGAAGAGATCCTGGTCTATTCCACCATGATCCCGACCGCCACCACCACACCCATCCGCCCGACGGCCACTCAGACCTTGACGCGCACAGTCACCCCCACCCGTACCGCCACTGTCACAGCGACCACTATGCTGACCCCCACACCCACTGAAACGCCAACCGAGACGCCGACCGCGACAGCGACAATACCATAGGCTAGCGTCAACTGGTTCGATTCATTTCCGGGCTTCAAAAACTCCCGCAATCTTAACTTCATAACCCGGGCATATTCCATCCGCTGTTACCTTGTTGGATGAGGAACCTTCGCCGAAGGAAAATTGTTTTTAAGGCAGGGTCTTTAGTACCCAGATAATTTTATGTTTTTATCAATCCATAAGCAAATTTTTTGTGACGTCTCATCGATAGACGTTTCTGAAGTGTCAATTAATTCGATGACTGGTTGGTTGTCGTATGCTTTAAACCAGCGATTGAAACAAATATGTTCTTCAATATAGTTAGGCTCGTTTGAACCACGCCATTCAGGGCGTTGTTGTAAGCGATTTGATAGAGTCTCATCAGAACAGACCAATGCCAGATAATGTATTGTGGAAAAATATCTTCTTTCTATGCAGTTTTCTATGTTTTCAGGCACACCCATCCCTGCTCCGAATAAAACTACAGGTCGACCTGATTGAGAAATATTTTTGCATACTCGGAGCCAGGTCTCGAAGAAATCTCGATAGTTATTATCAGGAGTATTGAATTCGGATCGCCAAAGAATGTCAGAGTCCAGCATTATTGCCTGGGAAACTTGACCCAATAAATGACGGTAAACTGTGGTTTTTCCTGTGCCACTCGCTCCAGAGATGATCAACAATGGCAACTGCTGAAATCGATGTTCATGCCCACATTCCGGACAAATCGCAAAAGGGCCGGATGGGTCGATCGTTTTATCTGCATGGTACTTTCCACATTGGAAACAAATATTCATCATAACGATCTGTCATCTACTCCTAATTATCAGACAACGAGGAACTAAGACCTATGAGTATAATTTTGCGACAAAAACATCGTTTATAGCACGTGTACTGATTTTTTGCATTGAAACTCACAACAATGTTTAAAATTCCTCCTGGTTGAAAGGAGATGAAATTTTTACACTGAGTTCCTAAAAACTCCTGCGATCTTCTCGCTGCAGTCCGGGCACTTCCCGTCAGCGGTGACCTTGTTTTCAAGGATGCGGTAGCCGCGGCGCTGGATCAGGCGTTTGGTGCATTTCGGGCAGTGGGAGTCTTCCAGCGAGCCCACCCTGCCGGGCAGGTTGCCGGCATACACATAGCGCAGCCCGGCTTCCTGCCCGATCTCGGCGGCGCGCTGCAGGGTCTCCGCGGAAGTCGGCGGCGCTTCCACCATTTTGTAATCGGGGTGGTAAGCAGTGACATGCCAGGGGATATCTTGCGAAATGGAGGTCAGAAACCGGCCCGCGTCCCATAATTCCTCGGTCGAGTCGTTGAAGCCCGGGATGACCAGCGTGACCACCTCCACCCACAAGCCCATCGCGCGAGCCTGCCGGATCGTATCCAGCACCGGCTGCAGCGTGCCGCCCATCTTGCGATATTGTCTGTCTTGCATGCTTTTCAGGTCGATCTTGAGCGCGTCCAACCAGGGGTGGATATAATCCAGCACTTCAGTGGTGGCGTAGCCGTTGGAGACATACGCGGTCTTGAGTCCGTTCTGTTTAGCGAGTATAAAGACTTCCACCGCCCACTCGCTGGTGATGAGCGGCTCATTGTACGAAGAAGCGACCGCCGACGCATGGTTTGCGAGCGCCAAATTGACTAGTTTTTCTGCGCTGATCGGTTGAATTTGCTCAACACTCGAACCAGCGCGCGGATCACGCAAAGCCTGGGAAGAACGCCAATTCTGGCAGAATTCACAATGAAAATTGCATCCCAGCATGCCAAAGGTCAGCACTTCGCTGCCGGGCAGAAAATGAGCAAACGGTTTCTTTTCGATCGGGTCGATGTGCACCCCGGCAACATACCCATGCGGGACTTTTAATCCGCCATTCTCGTTGAATCTTACTCCACAAATGCCACGCTTGCCCGCGTGGATCACACAACGGTGGGCGCAGGCGGTGCAACGCAGCCCCTTGTTCTCCAGGGATTCAAACAGGCTGCCTGCCTGAGAATAGCGATCCAATTCATCCTTTATATCCATTCTTTCTCCTGCTTCTATTATAGCAAGGAGGCGACAGCCGAAGCAACCGGTATTCCGGAAATCAAAAAACCAGGATGTGGTAAACTCGCTAAGTATGGACGAGAAAACATTAAAGACCCTTGAATTCCCGAAAGTCATCGAGAAACTGGCTGGCTTTGCCGCATTCAGCGCCTCTGCAGAACTGGCCAGATCGCTCAAACCAGCCCCGACCCTTGCAGAAGCGCTGGAACGGCAAACCAAAACCACGGAAGCCCGCCGTTTGCTAAGTATCAAGGCTGATGTGAGCGTTGGCGGAGCGCATGATATTCGTCCGCTGGCTGACCTGGCGCGCCGCGGCGGTGTGTTGACTGAAACAGAACTGCTGGCGGTTAGCGGCACGCTGGTCTCTTCACGCAGTCTGGCAAAGTCGTTTGAAAAACGAACCCGCGAGTTCCCTCATCTGGCTGAGATCGTCAAACTCTTCCCACCTCCGCCTGGCATCATCGAGGCAATTTCCCGCTGCATCTCTGACCGCGCCGAAGTGCTGGATTCCGCGTCTCAAAAGCTGAAATCCATCCGCTCGGAGATCCATGTTTCACACGCCCGGCTGCTGACCAAACTGGAGCGCATACTATCTGATTCACACACCGCCCCAATGCTGCAGGAGTCGCTCATCACCCAGCGTAATGGCCGCTATGTCATCCCGCTGCGCGCTGAATTTCGCAGTAAATTGAAATCCATCGTGCATGACCAATCCTCCTCCGGGGCAACCTTGTTTGTTGAGCCGGTGGCGGTGGTTGAACTTAACAATCGCTGGCATGAATTGCAGCTGCAGGAGCGTGATGAAATCCGGCGGATTTTAGCGGAGTTGTCTGCAAAAGTAGGCGCCGAAGCCGAAGCCATTCGCGGCATTGTGGACGCGCTGGCGTTTTTTGATTTCACCCTGATGTGCGCAAAATATGGCGATGAGCTGCGCGCCAGTGAACCCATTCTTAAAACGGTCAGACCGCCTGCCAAAGAGCATCATCCGGGTACATGCATCCGGTTATTTCAGGCTCGTCATCCTTTGCTTGATCAGAGCACGGTCGTCCCCATTGATGTTGACCTGGACGCTCATACATTTGCGGTGATCATCACCGGACCCAATACAGGCGGAAAGACGGTTACACTCAAGACCGTCGGGTTGATGATCATCATGGCGCAGTGCGGCCTGCACATCCCTGCCCAATCCGGGTCAGAGTTGAGCTTCTTTGACAACGTTTTCGCGGATATAGGCGACGAACAATCCATTGAACAGTCGCTATCGACCTTTTCCGGTCATATCACCAATATCGTCCGCATTTTGGAAAAAGCGCGAACCAAGACGCTCGTCCTGCTGGATGAACTGGGAGCAGGCACTGACCCTCAGGAGGGTTCTGCATTAGCAAGGGCGATCATGTTGTATCTGGTTGACAGGCGCATCCCCTGCCTGATTGCTACTCATTACCCGGAGCTCAAAACTCTTGCGCACGCCACACCGGGTGTTGTCAATGCCAGCATGCAATTCGACCTAAAAACGTTGCTCCCGACCTATCATCTAACCATAGGCATCCCCGGGCATTCGAATGCGCTGGCGATTGCCAAACGCCTGAATCTGCCGGATGAAATCCTGGATTCAGCAAAAACAATGATCGACCCAAGTGAGTTGAAATCTGAAGAGTTGTTAAAAGAGATCCACCATCAGCGCGAAGTCGCTCTCAAAGCCAGATCCGCAGCCGACCGCGACCGGTCGCTGGCGATCAATTTGAAAGAAGAACTCGCCAACCAATTGGAAAAAATCGAGGACGAACGCCACCTGGCTCTTGAAAAAGCCAGAGCAGAAGCCGAGAAAGAATTGGAAAGTCTTCACAAGGAAATGGATGTAATTAGAAGGGATCTTCAGCGTGCCAGGCAGCCTTTGGAAGCCTTAAAAGCGATTGAGAAACAAGTCGAACAGGTTGACGAAAAAATATCCAAACCCGTTGAACGGAAGCTGATCATCAATGCTGGAAAAATCTCGTTGATGCCAAAACTGGGTGAACGGGTCAAACTGCGCACCTTGCAAATGGAAGGCTTGGTGACCGCGGTCGGCGAAAATGATCTTGAGATACAGGTTGGCAGTCTACGAGTGCGCGCAAAAAAAGATGATCTTCAACCGATTTTACAGCACATTGAAGAGACAGCGACCCCGGAAAAAAATAAGAAATTGACACAAGGCGCTTCCCGAACCCCCTCAAAAACGACACCCTTCCATCCGTCGCCGGGGATGGAGATCGACCTGCGCGGTCAGCGTGCCGAAGACGCTCTAGACGCTCTTGACCGCTATCTGGCGAACGCCTTCATGGCTGGTATGCCATTTGTCCGTATCATTCACGGCAAAGGCACGGGCCGCTTGCGCCAAGTGATCCGCGAAGCGCTTAAAGAAGCAGAAGAAGTTAAAAATTTTGAGGAAGGCGGTGAAAAAGAGGGTGGAGACGGGGTTACGATTGCCCATTTGGAATAAAATTAATCAAAAGAAGGTCGAAAGTATCAACCCCTGATCACTTTCGACCTTCCTTGCACAAGCTCCCTAGATCTTGCGCAGGGCATCTCGTATTTATATGTAGTTTATACAACTAACCCGTTGACAAAATGTTGACGGCTCTGCTTATCGCTTTTCCCATTCCTTTCGAAATTTATTAAATAGTCCAAATACAGGTTTTTGAGTGGCGTGCTCCGCCATTTCATCCATGATTTTTTGAACTCGTTCTTTTATTATTTTTCTTTCATTATCGTTTTTATCGTACACACTGAGAAGGCCGGAATAGGCTTGCAATTCAAACCACCGATTATCAATGCTTCGACCAAAATCGGCAACTTTTGTATACAGTTGTTTCGCCAGTTCCTTGTTTCCCATTTTAACGGCTAGGCCGCCATTAATAGCATCAGCTATCATCCAGGAAGAACCAAAGCCGCGGTCTTGCATTTCTTTGACCACATCCTCCGCTTGCCTCTGGAAATCATCCTCTCGAAGTTTTTCCGCAGTACTCATTAATTTCGCCATTCTGGCTGGCAGAGATATGGATGCAAGCCCCAATTTTTCAGAGGTACGAATCGATTCCTCTAAAAGTGAAATTCCTTCATCGAAATGATTGTTTTGACAAAGTGTTAGACCTAACAAGTAAAGGTTTTCCAAGGTTTGAAAATCGTTTACAGGTTGTTTTACGCCAAGACGGTAATAATCTTCGGCGGACTTTAGATCGCCCAGCAAACGAAAAATATTTCCGAAAACTGAGTGCCCGTGAGAAACTAATTTTCTTAAGGGGTGTTTGTTTTCGCGCTCAATGGCCTGTTTGGCGTGAATCCAACTCATATCAAGGTGACCCAATGCCAGATAATTTCTTGCAAGAATTAAATCAAGCAACGAAATCCACCACCGCATTTTCAACTGAACTGCAAGCTCGTAGATCGATAATGCACTTTGAATAGATTTCTTGTACTTTGCTCCAGAGAGTTGAGCCAATGCCAGCACACTCGTTGCCTGCACTTTCGCAGACCGCCGAACAATCAACTGGCTGTCGTTAACTGCTTGAGCGGCAATAACCTCTGCCTGGGCAGGCCACCCCATCATAGTGTTAAGCAAAGAAAGGTGGGTCTGTATGTTTACAGCCGCGTCTAAACTCCGTTTATCCTCATAATTTTTTCCGATTTGCAGTCCGTACCTGAAACTTTTTTCAGCATTAATATAGTCATTATTATAATTATGCAGAATACCCAGTCGCGCGTACGCCTCAAGTTCTTCCCCCTTGGCGTTTGCTTTGGATAAAAAGAACAGAGCTTTATTGATTTGTTCAATACCTTCACCTTGATTGTTTCTCATCCCGGCTACACGACCCAGCCCGCTCAACCCAGACCCGATCAGCAGCGGGCTTTGTCGGTTTTCACCGATTTCAAGACAAATACGATATATTTTTTCGCAGGTTGTGTAATCTGAGAGATCATAGGCATAATCGGCCCATTCCACATACAATTGGTGAACCAGCAATTCAGTGTATTGAGAGGGTACAGAGGGGAGGAGGTCCAAAGCATGTTGATATGCGGCATAAGTGTCGTCACGAGAGAAACGCGATCTGGAAAAACGCCCAGCCGCACACCAGGATTCGAACGCTTTGGTAATCTCACCGGCTCGCTCATAATGACAGGCATAAACAGATGCAAGTTCCGGCAAATCTCCTTTAACCGATTGCAAAGCCTTAACCGCTAGCATATGCAAATTTCTTTTCCGCGCAGGTGAAAGGTCCTGCAGAATAACTTCGCGAATCTGGTCGTGGAGAAATGCGTAATGTGAAATAGTTTGTAATCCGCTCTCCCCGGCTAGAATTGATGCGCGTTGTAACTCTTCAAGCGCAGAAACAAAATCTTCCGATCCCGTTTCAATCATCGATTCCAGTACTTCCGGCAAGAATTGCTTCCCGAGAACTGCCGCGGCTTTTAATGCTTCTTTTGCATTTTCGGATAATTGCCGCGTCTTTTCACGGACGATAGCCTTTATCGTGGGTGGAATTGGATACAAGTCCTCTTTGGAGAAACTCTTAATGTCGAAATCCAGATTTTTAATTGCTCGTAGGGTTTCGATCAGGAAAAACGGATTTCCTCCGGTATCGGACTGTATCTTTTTAATCAAGTCATCACTGAGGTTCCTGCCCAACACTGTGGTTACCAGTTGAGTAGTTTCCTCGACCGTAAACGTCTCAAGTTGGATTTTTTCCAAACTGTTTGCAAGCATACTTCTGTCCAGATAAATTTCCAGGGCCTGGTTGGTCTCTTCCTGTCGGGAGATCAATACCAATAGTCCATTTTTTTTGAAAAATGTGTGTTCATTTAAATAAGAAAGGAATTCAATGGTAGCATCATCGCACCATTGAGCGATACTGATCACAAACAAAAGCGGTTTCTTCTCTGCTAATTTGGTCAACAAATAATAAAGTGCATTAAACAGCGATTGAAGTGGTTCAAGGGAGGCAAATTCTTTAGAGATCGAGTCAAGCTTGAGATCCTCGCTTCTTAATTCAGGGAACAAAATTGCAAGTTCCTCAGTAATATGCTCAGGCAGCGATATCCATTCCTCAGGTTTAACCTGTGACCTTAATCCATCAATTAATGGACTGAATGGCGAGCTTGTAATCATTGGTTTACCGATACAAAACAGCAGGCGTGGCTTGAAATCCAGCCTGGAATAAAACTCCTGTACCAGGCGGGTCTTGCCTGAACCGGATTCTCCTGTGACGTGAACGATCCCTCTTCGATGCAAGGCATGGTTCAACCGACTAATCAAATCGTGTCGACCCACAAATGGAACGGCATCTGGTTCAAAACCAGGCCACTCATCAGGATAACTCTTTTTTTGATCTCTTCGAGACTCTTCCAGCCGTTTTTGAACATCTTGTAGAATTTGCGGTAACCCTTCTGGTTGATTCACACGGTAGAGTGAATCCAGATATCTCAGATGATCCAAGGCTTCCTTAATTCTGCCGCGTTCTTTTAGACAATTCAGCATTAAGTAATTAATATCTGTGTTCAGTGCATCATAATTAATAGCAATTCCCAACCACAGGATTGCCTCATCAATTTTTCCAGCCGCTATGCAATGATCAGCCAGTCGTTCGATAATTTTTTCCCGCGAAAAGGTATAAGATTGATTGGAAAACGCCAGCCAATTCTCAAAACCATTGGATTCGGGCAAACTCACGCTTTGCAGGAATTGATTACCCCGGCATAAACTCATGGCTTTGCGCAATTGGGTATACAACCAGTCCGGTAACTTTCCGGGGGAAGTCATTTCTGAGCTGCTCAATATTGGCTGGACGATAGCGTTGTATTCACGCGCATCCACATACACTCGTGAAGGATCCAGAGACAGGAAATCGTTTTCTGTTTGGATGACGGTAGAGTCCATTAAACAAGAACGAAGTCTGCTCAATCCTTCGCGCAATTTTTTTCGGGCAGCAGTTTCCTCGTCATCCGGCCAGAAAACATCGCATATATCAGACCGACTGGCAGGTTCGATATGACCGGCGAGATAAAACAAAATGGCACGCTGCTCCCGCCTGTTTATCTTGAGCGTCTTCCCATTGAGTTGAATCACAGGTGGACCAAGAATTAAGATGCTTAATCCGGGGATATCCATCTGCTCCTTCATGGTTGTTTATGATTAATTTTCTTTTAGCTGAAGTTGGCGTTCATGCGCTTTGGAAAGGATTTCTTGAGCAGCATTCAAATTTGACTCACTCATACTGCCCGTCATTTGAGCCAGTTCAACGATTCTGGCGGTATCGTCCAATTCTTCCACTTCAGTGATCGTGCGGTCAGAAACTACCTGCTTACGTACCCTGAAGTGTTGGTCACCAAAAGCAGCCAGTTGAGAAAGATGCGTCACACACATGACTTGATGCTTGACCCCTAGATGCCAGAGTTTTTCTCCGACCACAAAACCCACCCTGCCACCGATCCCCTGGTCGATTTCGTCAAAAACGAGGGTTGGTATAAAATCCACGCTTGCGAGTACATTTTTTAGCGCCAGCATTAACCGGGAAGTCTCACCGCCTGAGGCGATTTTAACGAGCGGCTTTAAACCCTCTCCCGGGTTAGGCGCGATTAAGAATTCAACCTGATCAATTCCTGACTCTGAAAAACTGGCTGTTTCTTTTTTGTCTAATTGTGAATCGGAATCGGTTCCATCCCGTACAAACGAAACCGAGAAGCGCGCGCCAACCATACTGAGGTCAGCCAATTCAATTTCCACGGCTGTGCTGAGGTTCTCTGCGGCCTGTTTTCGTTTGGTAGATAGCGCCTCCCCCGTCCGTTTTGCATCTTCGATTGCGGCAAGTTCTGATGTTTCCAGGTCGGCGATTCGCTCGCTGGCATTGGCGATGTTTTCCAATTGCAGACGAGTGTTTTTACCATACTCAATGGCTGACTCCACTGACCCGCCATATTTTCTTTTCATCTGGTGGATGAGATCCAGGCGATTCTCCACTTGCTCCAACCGGCGGGGATTGAATTCGATCCTATCCAAATAGCCGCGTAAATCACGGTTGATTTCGGTTAATTGGGCATTAAGTGATTCGGCTTGAGTTGCCAATGTTTCCTGGCTGGGATCAATCTTCGCCAAGGAAAAGAGTAATTGCGACGCCTGACCGATCAAGTCAGTTGCTGAGGGGGCTTCAGGGGAACCTTCATCCAGTAAAACCAACGCCTGCTGGGTTGAAACAGACAGGTTTTCGGCGTTTGCCAGACGGCTTCTTTCCTGGTCCAGGTCTTCCTCTTCGCCTGGTTTCAATTGCGCTGCTTCAATTTCCTGCGCCTGAAACGCCAGCAATTCCGTCCGCCGCGCAGATTCGCGTTCCAACTCCCGCAGTTCATTAAGTTCTTTCCGGATCTGCAACAGTTCACGGTAAGTCTTTTTATAGGCGTCCAGTTCCACTTCAGAGCAAGCATAACGGTCCAGTAATCCCAAATGAGAATGGACATCAAGCAAGGATAAATGCTCAGATTGACCGTGAATATCTACCAGGTATTTGCCCAACTCTTTGAGCAATCCAACGTTCACATTGCGTCCGTTGACTCGGGCGATCGAACGTCCCTCTCCGCGGATCTCGCGGCCAAGCGTAATGAAATGCCCTCCTTCGTATAATTCTTCCCGTTTAAGCGTTTTGGTCACTTCATCCATCGCTTGCGCAGGGATTTTAAAGACTGCTTCAAGCGCTGCCCGGTCTGAACCGCTGCGCACCATGGTTGCGTCTACCCGTCCGCCAACTAGCGCTTCGATGGCATCGAGGATGATGGACTTTCCTGCACCGGTTTCACCAGTGAAAATAATTAATCCGTCCTTGAAACGGATCTCAAGGCTTTGGATAATGGCGAAGTTCTCGATGCGAAGCTCATCAAGCATGATAGAAACCCCTTTAGACGCTGATCCCTTTGAGGCGATAAAATACTGTGCTGGCAGCCACGACGGCATAGATGGCAGGCCACAACAGACCATATAACCCCGCCACACCACCTTGAGAGACAAATAACACCATCAAAACCAGATTTGCAACAGGAGAAACCAGCCCGCCAAACATGGTTGCGCCGGCGGCCAACGGCGGGATCAGACGCGCCCGGCGTTTGCGCAGCACACGTCGTACCGCTTCTGCGATAATCATGCCTGCAACTGGTGCGAGGAAGATCGTGAAAAAACCCAGGAATCTTGCCAGAAAACCGCCAATGTATGCCAGAACCCCCGCTACAATAATTGTCAACGGATAGTCCCACCATTGGGCAGTATCAAAGATTTTCTGCTGGCCGCGCACACATTCCTTGCAGCGATAACCGGTGGGGGTTAAAACCGCGCAGGCAGTGCACATGGGGCGTTCACAGCGATTGCATCGCAATAATGTCTCTCGTTGAGGATGGACGTAACAAAACATGGGCTGCGGTGAATTTTCGCTCATTTCAAACCACCTATCGAAGGGTTTTGTTCCATATAATTGCTCAAATTCCGATAAAAATAACCCGGATCTTGAAATACCACGAATTTTACATGGTAACCGCTCGCGGTAATTAATACCTTGTCTTCGTTTTTTAACATCACCGGGGCATGCCCGTCCACACTCATTACCGCCTGGTGATCACTGGCAGCGAAGATGGTAACGCTCGCTCCTGCTGGCAGGATGACCGCCCGGTCCATCGAAAGGTGCGGTGCTACCGGAACGATGAGAATGTTACGCAGTTCTGGCGGCATGATCGGTCCGCCCACTGCCAACGCGTAAGCCGTGGAACCGGTCGGTGTGGCGGCGATCAACCCGTCTGCGACATAAGAAGCGAGCGAGTAGCCATCCACCTCGGCGCGTATGCGGATTGGGCGCACTACCTGTCCGCGGCACACAACCACTTCATTGATCGCTTGAAAGGTATCAAGTAGAACGTCTTTGCGCCAGTGTTCTGCTTTTAGCATCATGCGGTTTTCGATCTGGTAATCACCGCTCAACAAGCGCGGGAAATTGTCTTTCCATTCAGTACGCGACAACTGCATCAAGAAACCAAAACGGCCGAGATTGATGCCCAATAACGGTAAACCAAGCGGTGCTGTGAGATGCCCCGCCCGCAGCATGGTGCCGTCGCCACCCACGGCGATCATCAAGTCAAATTCGCCCATCTCCAGCTTTTGGGACAGTTCAGGTTGGTTGGTTTTTGAAAGAAAAGTGGAGACTCCGCGTTCATCCAAATACGCGCAAATGTTTTGCGCTTCTGCTGTGACGCCTGTGAGTTTCGGGTGCACTACTATAGCAACGCGGCGAAGGGGGTTTCTCTCATTAGACATATCCCTATTATTATAACGATAATTCAAAGATTATCAAAAGCAAAGGATCAAGCAAAGGATCTGTGCAAAGGATCTGGCTCTGGCTACGATTTTGTGCGGTTTCATCTATTAAGCGATAAAAACACAATCCATCCTCCCCGCTAATGACTCGCAGCCCCAACGTAAAACAAGTGCGCTTGTTCCATTTGGGATCATTAACCTCAAGAAATACGCCAGCCAGCCGATTAATAAACTATACGAAAATGTCGCAGTAGTCATTGAATAATGGTCGGGCTGCACACCAAAGTTATTATTGAGCGTTTTCACCAAAGTTAGAACGTCACCGAGCACACAAGCGGTGTTCAATCGCCCTTCTCCATTTTCTGGCATGGAAAAGATCAAATCTGGAGAAAGTGAAACCGCTGCCGCGAGCACCTGGTGTGGATCATCGAAAACGACGCTCAGCGTATCAGTTCACCCTGAATACAGGGCGTTATGACCCGTCCCTTCGTTGAACAGCGCTTGCACCTAACGTGGCAGTTGAAGCGTAACCATTTCTGAAGGTTTTGAAGACGTTGAAGGGAAAGGTAGGCGGATACCGGATAGGTCAATGGTGGCGTGCGCGTGCCGAAATACGAGTTGGTCGGGTGATGGAGGGTTCAGAAGTTGTACCAAATGTGTTGCCATAGCCCTGGCTCCCCCGGCAGAAGGGCTATCAGGACGAGAACAACGAAAATGAGACTTGACACTTTCGGGGCAGTCAAACGATTTCACTCAATTTTGAACCAAATGTATCCGTTTTGCGTATATATATTATAGAGCGTCACTATTTGACAGAACGCGTGTTTTAATATCTAGACAAGTGCGATGCAAGAAAAGCAGGAGGTTTATCATGGCAGTCGTGATTTATATTGTTGTTGGATTTTTTGGTGTAATGTTTGCGGCATTCAGTTTGACCGGGTTGAACCCAAAGCTTAAGTAAGCAATCCTGTCTTCGTGACCACTTTCTATCAGCGCGCCTTCGATTGGAAGGCGCTTTTTTTTTACAGCAGGGTCATCAGCCTTTGAATATGTTGAATGTGGTCTTTTTCGTGCCAGGCTGCCCGCCGTAGAACTTTACGGACAGACCAAAATTCACCATCAACGCCCCGCGCTTCCGCGTAGCCCTCCAAGGTCGGAAAAATCTCATTCACTCGTGCGCGGTTTTTGGTCAGCCGCTCAAATGTATCATTAGCAAGCTGCGAACGGGTGATACCAGCCAGTGAGATACGGTCCAGCAGCCACCACTCGGCATTGGCAATGTGGCGGATGATGCCAGAGATACTATTCTTTTCACCTGCGAATTTCTGTTCCAATTGTGCATTTGTGAGTGGCGTGATCAACTCCATTAGATCTGCCCGGCTCCAGGAGAGCAGCAACAACCCCTGTTGGATGTTGATGCGGGTGAGCGGTTTCCAGTCGTGTTGAAACCATGCATTGACTCCCATCCCCTGTGGGTCGCGCTCAAAATCCTTTCCAACCGCGTACCAGTCAAAGGCTTCGGCAAGGCGAACGTCAAAATCTCCCAAATCTGTTAACCATGAATCAGTCGTATGTGCTGCGATCCATTCCTTATAGGCGATCAGCGCTTGCGGAACCCTGATAATGGCTTCGCTGCCGTCATTACCATAAGCAAAACAACCCGGGTGATCCAGCGTCCAGGCGATTGATTTTCCCTCAAAACCATTTTCAAGACCAATAATTACCTGCATCGCGACCTCCTGATATAATCCTGAGAAAGATTATAGCATCTTGACGCACTCCTCAAATAACATTTTGGAACTTATAATGGAATCTTGGCGTCTAATAAGAATACTATCGACAATGAGGTTTTGGATGGATACAAACAATCAAATACTGAAGAACAATAAAAAGAACCCCTTCCATTTTGAGTGGGTTGTTCCCGTGTTTCTTAAGCCGCGCAAGATGGTTAAAAAGATCGTTATGGAAGAAAAGGCGGTTTGGTTAACGCCCCTGGCATTGATCTCGGCGCTGATCATCCTGTCGACTTTGGTCGCCGCGCCCATCCGTCGGGCTGCGATCCAGATGGGGTTGAATATCCCGATCGATTTTCAGTACTATTCGGCTGAGCAGCAAGCGCAATTCATGAACGCCCAGGCGAGCCTGACTTCGCCGCTGTTTTTATACGTTTTTCCGATCCTGGTAGGGTTGGTATCTATTTGGCTTTCCTGGTTCATCTTGAGCAGTTTGCTTCATCTCAGCCTCACCTTGTCGGGCAGCCGTGCCAGTAACTTCCGCTCATACAATTTGGCTGCCTGGTCATTTCTTCCGATTGCGCTCAGACACATCATACAAATCCTGGCAATGTTTTTTGCGAAAACCATCGTCTTATCCCCCGGTCTCTCCGGATTCTTCCCCTCTGATGCCACCGGGTTGGTTTCTTTTGTGAGTGCGCTGACGGGATTGATCGATGTATACTTGATCTGGCAAATAGTATTGTTGGTAATCGGGGTTGTTCCCCTTTCGGGATTGACCAAATCAAAAGCGTGGATCGCAACCGGGATCTCACTGGTGATTCTGGTAATATTACAGGCGATCCCGGGTTTTATTTCAAATACAATAAGCGGATTGACAACCTCTAGTCCATTTTTCTTCTAGGTTGAGAATAGACACTCTCATTGCTCATGAAAAATAACGGATTTGTTCGGGTCGCGGACTTACACAAAGACTTTCTGATGGGAGAAACGCGTGTGCAGGCGCTCTCAGGTGTTTCTCTTGAAATAGAGCAGGGCTCATTCACGGTTGTGATGGGTCCTTCAGGGTCTGGTAAAAGTACGCTTTTATACCTTATCGGTGGTTTGGATTGGCCAACCTCAGGGTCGATCCACGTGGACGGTGAAGAAATCGAAAAAATGGACGAGAACTCTCTGGCAGGCTACCGCAGCAGCAAAGTTGGATTCGTTTTTCAATCCTTTAATCTGGTCTCGTCCATGCCGGCAGAAGAGAATGTCTCTTTTCCGTTGAGATTTGCAGGGATCGCACCTGCAGAACGGAAAACCAGGTCGCAAAACCTGTTAGAACAGGTTGGGTTGAGTGATCGCGCGACGCATAAGCCCACTGAACTCTCTGGCGGCCAGCAGCAGCGTGTGGCGATCGCGCGAGCCTTGATCAATAATCCTCTATTAATCCTTGCTGACGAACCAACCGGCAATCTCGACAGCAACAGCGGGTTGGCGATCATGCAGCTTCTCTCGGATCTGCACAAATCTGGCAAGACGATCATCGTGGTGACCCACGACTCGAGAATAAAACAGTTTTCCACCAACACGATATTTCTATTAGATGGAAAAACGGTTTCAGAACAAACATATAGACAAGCCACTGAATTGATGTCTCAGCCATAAGAAAAAGGGTGCTTTTCAATGAAAAATAAATCAAAAAAAATCCTCTCGATCATACTCATCATGGGTGTCGTGATCACGTCCGCATTGCTTGCGTTTCCAACTTCGACAGGATATGCAGCGTCGCCAATCAACGCGTCAGCGTCACCGAACGCAAAATCCGGCATTCCGGGGTCGATCGTGACCTATACCGTCACGATTCAAAATGAAGACCCGGCGAATGACGCAACTCTCACTCTTGAAGCTTCCACCGCGGGCGGATGGCCGGCTCCGACTATTGTTCCCTCTATATTAACGGTTCTAAAATCAACGAGCGCGACTGTTATAGTCAATGTGCCCGTTCCCGCAATCGCGACCGCCGGGCAGAATGACATCGCCACGGTATTAATAAAAGAAGGCGTCGATATTCGAGCAACTGTTCAGTTGACCACGACTGCAAGTTCTCCGGTTATATCTGGCAGACCGCTGGTCGCCGTAAATTCCTATACTACCGGGTCAAAACTCGTCCGCGCCGGGCAAGAATTTGAGATGTCGCTCGTATTGGAAAACCGCGGTCAACTCAGCGCGCGTAATGTCGTGGTCACCTTTGACGGCGCTGGTTTCTTCCCGCGCAGTACCGGTGGTGTGTCAACAATAGGAAATATTGAACCGGGCGGAAAGACAACTTTCCTGCAAACCTTTTTAGTCGGAAACGATCTTGCCTGGGTGAATGCAGCCCCCATTAAGGCGACTGCGGTTTATACCGACCCATCCGGCGCTCCATTTACCGAGGTTTTTAACCTGACAGTCACCCTCGCTTCACCTGTTTCTTCGGGTCAGGCGGTTACCGCAACACCCAAAACCACCCTGAAACCTCAACTCGTGATCATCGGCAACAAAACTGATGTTGACCCATTGCAGCCGGGTTCTATCTTCGAATTAAATCTGGATGTAAAAAATCTTGGCAGCGCTGACGCGAAGGCAGTGACCATGGTGCTTGGAGGAGGCGTCTCTTCGGGTGGCGATTCCGGCACTCCGCAACCCGGTGGTGTTTCGGGTTCTGGCAGTGAATTGACCAATTTTGCGCCTCTTGGAAGCTCGAATATTGTGGTGGTCGGAGACATTAAACAAGCTGAATCAGCTTCTATAAAACAAAAGCTGGTGGTTAATGTCACCACTCAGCCGGGCGCTTATACCCTGAAAATCTCGTTTGTCTACACTGATCCAAAAGGTACACGCTTTGTGGATGATCAAGTGATTACGCTGTTGGTCTATTCGCTCCCGCAGGTGGAGATCAATTTTTACCGCGATCCCGGTGTATTCACCGTTGGAATGTCTAACATTCTCCCATTACAAGTAACGAACCTTGGAAAAAAGTCCGGCGTCTTGGGCAATATGAAAGTAACTGCCGTGAACGCGGATGTGTTTAATAACGTCTCATTGGTTGGCGCGCTTGAACCTGGCGGTTATTTCACCCTGGACTCTGAATTGACCCCGATGCAAGAGGGTAGTCTGGATATTGAAATATCGATCAACTACACCGACGATTTCAACCAGCCGCGCTTTATCACCCAAACGATGACCGTCGAAGTTCAACCAGTTCCTGAAATTGATCCTGGTCTTGAAGGTCCTGGTGGAGGTGGAAGCCCGGTAGAAACTCTGCCTGAGACTTTCTGGGGCAAAGTACTGCGCTTCTTCAAAGGACTGTTGGGACTGGACAGCGGCATCAAACAGCCTGTTGTACCTGAAGGCGGAGAGATGGTGCCTCCCGATACCACTAAACCAATTGTCGTTCCTAAAGGGTAGTTGAACGAGAGCTTCATATGCGATTTTTTGATCTGGTAAGTTTGATCTTCTATAACCTCAGCCGACGAAAAGGCCGTGTGCTATTAACTGCGGTGGGCGTGGTGATTGGCACCGCGGCAGTTGTGGTGTTGGTGTCATTAGCGGTGGGTCTGCGAGAGAACGCCACCCGGCAGCTTTGGGGAATCAATGATCTGACAAGTATTGAGGTTTATCCAGGCTACTCAATGGAAAAAATGGCGAGTAGCAGCAGCGTTATGGTTGGTGGTGGAGGCGGTCCTGACAGCATTAAGTATTTGACGCCCACTGCCATCAAAGAGATTGCGGCGATACCGGGGGTGAAACGAGTTATCACTCAGGATTATTTAAATGCCAATCTTGACCTGGTCTATGGAAAGTTACACGCTTATGGCGGGGTCATCGGCGTGGATGTTACTGACCTTGCGGATATGGGACTGACCGCCGCGGAAGGAACGACTGAACTGGCAAGGGGAACGGCGGTAATTGGCTCGTGGATCACACGTAATTTTTATGATCCAAAAGCCAGACCAGACGACCCTCCACTGGAACCCCCTCAGTTAATGGGTCAATCTGTGAAATTCGTGCTGATCAAATGGACGCAGGACGGCGTGGAAATCAAAAAAACAATGACGGTTAAGATCGCAGGAGTCCTGGCCGAAACCCGCGGTTCGGCTGATGGAAATATTTATATGCGGTTGGATGAAGTGACCGCCTGGAACGAATGGTCGCGCGGAGCCAGAATCAACCGCAACAAAGAAGGCTACGCCATGCTGATTGTCAAAGCTGAAGACCCGGATGTGGTCATTGAGGTAGCGGATAAAATCAATGAGTTGGGTTTTATGGCGAACACCCCACAGTCTTACCTGCAAGGGATCAACTCATTCTTCCTGGTGCTGCAAATTATCTTTGGCGGGGTTGGCGCAATTGCTCTGCTTGTAGCAGCGATCGGCATCGCCAATACCATGGCTATGGCAATTCTTGAGCGGACGCGCGAGATTGGGCTGATGAAAGCCGTTGGCGCCACGAACAAGGATGTATTGAGTATTTTCCTGGGTGAGGCGGCTGGTATCGGATTTATTGGCGGGTTGGGCGGGGTGATTTTCGGCTGGGGAGGCAGCGCTGTGCTGAACCTGGTGGCGCTATCGTATTTTGCGAGCCAGGCGTCGGCGAATGGAGGATTACCGCCTACAATGGCAGCCTCAACTCCATTTTGGCTTCCGATCTTTGCATTGGCGTTCGCAACCGTTGTTGGGCTACTCTCGGGCTTGTACCCGGCGTTACGGGCTGCTACCCTTGTTCCAGTAACTGCTTTGAAGTATGAGTAATACCTGATCCATGAAAACAGTCTGAAACAAAAACGAGAAAGATCACACACTTCTCGTTTTTATTTTCGAGCAGTCAAAATTGAGTAGTAAATAAGCGTATAATTGTTGAAAACATCACGATCCCCTCATGGAGGATGAATGTCTGGTCCCAGAACAGTAAGTTCCCCGCGCGGCAACACTCTCACCTGCAAGAACTGGCAAATCGAAGCTGCATACCGCATGATTCAGAACAACCTGGATCCTGAGGTGGCTGAGCGGCCGCAAGACCTGGTGGTCTACGGCGGTCGCGGTCAAGCTGCGCGCAGTTGGGAAGCCTTTGACGCAATTTTGGATTCACTCAAACATCTAGAACCTGATGAAACCCTTTTAGTGCAATCCGGTAAACCCGTGGCCATCTTCAAGAGCCATACAGACGCACCGCGGGTATTGATCGCCAATTCGAATCTTGTGCCCCATTGGGCAACCCAAGAGCATTTTGACGCACTGGCAGTCAAAGGCTTGATCATGTATGGTCAGATGACCGCAGGTTCGTGGATCTACATCGGTACGCAGGGTATTCTGCAGGGCACCTATGAAACGTTGGCTTCCCTGGCAGTTCAAAAGGGATGGGATTCTTTACGCGGCAAGTTCGTCCTCACCGCGGGATTAGGCGGCATGGGCGGTGCGCAACCGCTTGCGATCACCATGAATGAGGGTGTGGGGTTGGTAGTAGAGGTAGACCCGGAACGAGCACGACGCAGAAACGAGATTGGTTTTGTGGATGTTGTCGTCGATACGCTCGAAGAAGCCATGACCCTGGTGGAGGAAGCCAAGCACCAAAGAATTCCCAAATCAATCGGATTGGTAGGCAACGCGGCAGAGATCTTTCCGGAACTGCTGATGCGGGGAGTGATCCCGGATGTGGTGACAGACCAGACCCCGGCGCACGATGTAATGAGCTACGTGCCCGCCGGTCTTTCACTGGCTCAAGCTGACGCGCTGCGAAAAAATGACCCGCAGGTGTATGCCAAACGGTCTATAGATTCCATGTCAACGCATATCCGCGCCATGCTGGAATTCCAAAAGCGCGGCGCCGAAGTTTTTGACTACGGCAACAATCTTCGTCAAAGAGCATTCGATAACGGCGTGAAAAACGCCTTTGACTTCCCCGGCTTTGTACCGGCTTATATTCGCCCATTGTTTTGCGAGGGCAAGGGTCCGTTCCGTTGGGTAGCGCTCTCCGGCGACCCCGAAGACATCTATCGCACTGATGAGGCCGTATCAGAATTATTCCCCGACGACGCACATTTGCAGCGCTGGTTAAAAATGGCTCGCGAGCGCGTGCCATTCCAGGGACTGCCTTCGCGCATCTGCTGGCTGGGATACGGCGACCGCGCCAAGGCAGGCCTGAAATTCAACGAGATGGTGGCGAAGGGGATCGTTAAAGCCCCGATCGTGATCGGACGCGACCATTTGGACGCTGGCTCGGTGGCATCTCCGAATCGCGAAACGGAAGGGATGCTGGACGGTACGGACGCAGTGAGCGACTGGCCGATCCTGAATGCGCTGATTAACACTGCTAACGGCGCTACGTGGGTTTCCTTCCATCATGGCGGCGGGGTGGGAATCGGTTTCAGCCAACACGCCGGTATGGTCATCGTCGCTGATGGCACGCCTGAAGCGGCTCGCAGGTTGGAACGCGTGCTAACTTCAGACCCCGGCATGGGCGTTGTCAGGCATGCAGATGCAGGGTATCCTGAGGCAATAGATGCCGCCATCAAGCGCGGGATCAAAATTCCCATGCTGCGAAAAGAATAGCTGATGAAACGTACCCGCCTCTTTGGGTTTTTGTTCGTCATCCTCCTTGGTCTTGCCGCAGGGCTGAGCTATGGATGGATACTCAACCCGGCTGAGGTGAGGAACACCTCGTTAGACTCTCTGCGCAGTGATTATCAAGCTGATTACGTGCTCATGGTCGCAGAAATTTTTGCGGTAGATCAAGATTTGCCTGCTGCGGCACAACTGCTTAAGCATGTCTCACCGGTTGGCCCTTCTAGAGCGGTACAAGAATCCTTGATCACCGGGCAGCAGTTGAATTATTCAATTCAGGAGATGCTGACACTGGCAGGCCTTGAGATCGCAATTAATTCCGAGGTTCCTCTTCTTGCTCAGGAGACTCCATGAATGAGAAGCGCGGTGCCTGGTATCTTTTGACCGGATTGATCCTAGGTTTATTCGTCGGGATTGTTCTATCCAGATGGGTAATTCCAGTGCAATACAGCAACACAGAACCATACTCGCTGCGTGACTCAGATAGAAAAATTTACAGGGCAGTGATCGCCCAAGCATATATGGTCGAAGCGGATACCAACCGGGCATTGGCACGACTTGCTTTGTTAAGAGATGCGAATCCGTCAGAGGTCTTGATCGCACAAGCGCAAAATTTGCTCGGAAGTCAAGATAACGAACAGCAGGCCAGGGCGCTGGCGCTTTTGGCTGCTGCCGTGAATCAGCCTTCACTGCAAATCACGCCCCTGGCACCTGTACCAACATTTTTAACGCCCACACCGGAACATCTTTCCACAAATACCCCAACAGTGGAAACCCCAACCCGCACACCAGCCGCAACGAACACTCCGCGTCCCACCAACACCCCCCAAGCCACGCTCGGGGCGCCCTTTGTTCTGGAAGAGCAATCGATTGTCTGTGAACCGCTTCCGGCAATGCCGTTATTACAAATCACGATCCTAAACGCGGCAGGCGAACCGGTGCCGGGCATGAAAATCGAGATCTCGCAACCGAATGGAGGTGTTGAGACCTTCTATACCGGGCTATACCCGGAAATCAGCAGGGGTTACGCAGATTATGAGATGCAGCCTGGCATGGTCTATGCTATCCGGGTTGGCGATGCTGGACAACTCATCTCGAATCTCTCGATCCCAGCATGTGACAACGGTAGTGGCGGAAGTTTGCCAGGAAGTTTGAAATTGGTTTTTCGACAGCCATAAAAATGCCCCGCCCGCGAGAAAATACTAAGCGAGGGGGCTCTCTTTATCATTTTTTTATTTGAGGAATTAATTCAAACCTTTAACTACATGCGTTGATCAAAACTCGATTACCGCTTCAATAGGCACTTCCGGGTAGATCTGCATCGGTGTAGGCGGCATCGGGTTGTAGGCATAATCCAGTTGCACTACACCGCATTTCACGCCTGCCGATCGTTTCGCGCCTTGATACGTTCCGCGTACCAGTACGTCTTCCATCGAGAGCGCCATACCGAACACCGCCATTGGTATATTCGCAGGGATTTGCGATAACTCTTCGCCAAAAGCGCCGAACGAAAAGATCATATGTTCCCGGTCCAGTGACTGAGCCTGGATCAATGGTATGATGACCGGATACCCGTCCGCGCCCACGTAGGCAAGGAACTTGAGATTATCAATCTTGTCATAAAACGCCTTGGACCATAGGTTGAGCACCACGGCTTTTTCATGCTTGAGGGAAAAGAACTTGGCAATCATCGTCTTGACCGCCGCGAGGATGATCTGATTCATGGGCAGCGGGTGCTTGCCCGTTTGAGCGATCAAATTCATATAGTGCACGGTATGCACGCCAAAATAGGCATTATAGCGGAAGAGCGGGGTATTGTTATAGAAATCGTACTCCCTTCCTTCTTTTGCTGAATGGGTGTAAACCGCGCAGCCTCGCCACACATTTTTATCCAGCCCCATCACCATGAACCCGGTCTTCGGATTTTGCTTGATATGCTGCTTGCTTACGCCCTCCATGAACTGCCCCCACACCATCTCTTTCGGCGAACTGGCCATCAAGGTTGTGATCAAGGTCAGATGCGGCAAACCTTCTGGGGTCACTGTGCCCAGAATCCCCACCTTCATGGTTGCCGAAAGGTCTTTAATATCCTGCTCTGAAAACTGTGTGTGCGGATAACGTGGATTGCTCATATCCCTCCGATTGAATTATTTCTAGTATTAATTATCAATCCTTATAGCGCCAGTCACAAAAATCCTTTCCGGATCAAAACCGCTGTCTTTTGCCCACATCTCGATGCGTGCCAGATCCCCAGCCGACATCAAAGGCGTTTCCGCGAATACCCACTCCTTCTCCAGACGCGCATATTTGTCACGACACAGGTTGTTGAAAGCACACAGTTCCCAGCGCTCCACACTGCCTCTCATGTGCTGTGCCAGGTATTCTCCGATCCCCTCAATGTTTTCCCGGTGGTCTGTTGCTTGAGGGATCAAGGGAGTGCGCACCCACAACTTTTTGTTGTTCTGCGATGATTGCACCCGCTCTTTGGCGATGAGCAGATTGGCGAGGATATGTTTATTGCTCACCCCTGTCCATTGCTCATGTTCCAACTCATTGATTAATTTCAAATCAAACAGAATAATATCGACATTATCGATCAGCTTTTCAAGCGTATCCGGCGGGCATAATCCGCTTGTATCCAGGGCAATTGAGAGTCCTCTATCTTTCAAGGCTTTGATCAACGCCAGGGTAAACGCTGGTTGAAGGGATGGTTCTCCTCCCGAGAGTGTAACCCCCCCATTGGATTTTTCAAAAAAGGCTCGGTCTTTAACGAGCTCATTTGCCAAATCTATAACTGTAATATCCTCACCGAGCATTTCCATGGCTCCGGTCGGGCAGGCTTGCACACATTTACCGCAGGTGATGCAGCGCGTTCGATCGCGTTTAATGCCGTTTGCTGTTTTTTCCAAACTGTGACGATCACAGGTTTCAAGACAGGAATCGCAGCTTATGCAGCGGTTCCCGATCCATTGCACCTGAGGTTTGAGCAGCAGACTCTCAGGGTTATGACACCAGGCGCACTTCAGCGGGCAACCTTTATAAAACACAGTAGTACGGATGCCCGGACCATCCTCAGTGGAAAGTCGCTGAAGATGCAAGATTGTACCGGTAACGGGAGCAGTGGTTTCAGGCATGCATCTCCCTAGCACATTTGGTGACTTTCACGGGTGATAATCTCATCCTGCAGTTCCTTGCCAATGGTTGTGAAATAGGCGTTATAACCGGTTACGCGCACCAGCAGGTGACGGTAGTCTTCAGGGTGTTTCTGGGCATCCCGCAGTAAATCCACGTTGAGCATATTTATCTGCAGTGCACTGCCGCCATTTTCGATATAGCCGCGCAGGAATGCCTTGAATTTATCGCGGTGCTCAGGATCACGCATGATCGAAGGGTTGAAAGTGATGGTATGGCTGCCGCCATTCGGCAGCACGTTGAAGTATTCGCCCCAGTCTCCCTTGCCGTCCAGGGCTTTTCCGCCCATCACCTTGCCAACCGAGTTAACATTTGCCGTTGGGCCTTTTATGTCAGCGCCATTCGACGGACAGATCGCGTTTGAAAGGAACTTTCCTCTGGCACGGCCGTCGGGGCTGGCAGCCAGGATATTTGAATAAGATATCCAGTAGTTCCAGCTCAACATACCCGGGCGGAACTGTCGATTTGTGGAACTAGTCTTGTACTTCCAGACTTCCTCTGTCCATAAATCCATCACCTGTTTTGCCATACGGTCAGCAACATCATCATCCCGTCCGTATTTCGGCGTTTTGTTCACCGCAATAGCTTGCAGTTTCTCGTGTCCGGACCAATTTTCACGCAAAGCAGCGATCAGTTCTTTCAAAGTGCACACTTTTTTATCATATACGAGGTACTTGACAGCTAAAAGCGAATCAACTGTAGATGCATAAGTAACCGCCTCAACCGTGACAAAATTGAGTTCCGCCCCGCCCTGGTTGATATCGTTTCCACTCGCGGCGCAGCCCTTCACCAGACAGGAAAGATAAGGCGTCTGGAAGAAGCGTGCCCGGATCGCTTCGGATTTTTCATATAACTTAACACTACGTTTAATGATGTGTTTTGTTTGTACAACGTAAGCCTGCCAGACCTGCTCCCAGGTTGTGAAAGTCTCAGGGCTGCCCGTATCTGCGCCATCCAGCGTCAATTTTGCAGGTTTTCCGGTCAGCGCATCCACCACCGGATTCATGTCGTACCCGCCCGTCATGGTCAACTCCACAGCCTTCAACAGGTTTAGATTGTCATCCACCGTGCCAGAACGGTCATTGCCGACCATGGTGTTTTCCAAACACCCAACCGGGGCGTACTCGTGCACATTGGTTGAGTTGATCAAGTGTTCCACGCCAGTCTTGCGCGCTTCCAGCATCATTCCTGCCATGGACCGTTCGTCAAAATTGAGCAGGAAAGGCGCACCCTGACTGCTGGCGATCATCTCAACTACTTTATCCATCAATTGCTCTGGTGTTCCGCGATGCAAGCGCAAGTTAGGTTTTGGCTCAAGAATGGGCGTCATCTCGTCAATGACCTCAAGCATGGCATAAGTAAGGTCATTGGTCATATCAAACCCGGCAGCGCCAACCCCCGAAAGTGTGATCAACTGTCCGTAACCAGCCGTGATGCCTTGATTGCCGCCGGTATGGATCATAGCGTCGTAAGCAGTGTTGCAGTGTACCCAAAAACACTTCAAGATCTCCTTGCCAAACTCGCGCTCCATCCCGTTTTTCAACGAGGATTCCCACAAAGGAAACAGGTACTGATCGATCCGGCCAAATGACACACCCGGGCCCGGATAGTTCTCATCAGCCATTACCAGCATATGCGTGATCCACAGCGACTGAACGGCTTCCCAAAAATTGCGGGCGGGTTCCCAGGGTACACGAGCCATGTTCGCTGCCATTGTCTTTAGTTCAATTCTCCTCGCCGGTTCGCTTTCTTTTTCTGCCATTTCGGCGAGAAGCTTGTGATATTTTTTCGCAAGATCACGTGCCATGGTCGAAGCAGTCTGCATTGCCCGCAGTTGCCCACCTTTTGACCCTTTTTTATCAGACTCGGAAAGCGCTTCGTAATATTTTTTGAGATCAGCATTGATCGCAATCCACCCTTTTTCGATAACCTGGGCATACCCGGGCACAATGTGTCCGCTGGTAGCTCCAGCATTGCCGTAACCGTGGTTATGGAACCACAGCATCGCTGCACGGGAACCGTTCTTGCCATAGATTAAGGAGTCATATTCTTTAGTTTCGCGTTCGGTCAGGCAGTGCGAGATCATCACGTTAAAACGCGCCCCTGCCAACAGATCGCCTGGCAAGATCTCTTTGGGTAAATAATCAACTATGACCGCTTTCAGGAACCAAGCCCGGCGTTCAGGCAGGCTCCATTTCCAAAAATCCTGATGCAATGCCACTGGTTTGGCAGTTTGCTTAAAAGAAGAGCGGAAGGTTGGGATATAGAAATACGTTTCTGGAACTATGTAAAAGGACAGTTCATTATATTGAAAATCCCACGGAGTGCCAGTCGTCCACGAGGTGTATTCGTTGTTCCACTTTCTATTCACCCCTTGAAAAAAATAATCTCGCAGCCAACCGACCCGATCAGAAAGCAGTTTAGGTTCCTTAATAGTGAACCTTGGTTTTTCGGTTGTAATCGTAGACATCTTGTTTCCTCCTTGTGAAGATTGAATGTCAGGTTCTGAGATGCTTTTCACCGTGGATAAGCAGCGCTCTCATGATCTCGGCCGATTTTTCACATTGGCGCTCTTCAAAAGCATCCACCAACTTTTTATGAAACCCGAAAACTTCGTCAATAAGCGAGCTGCCAGCGGTTTTCACAAAGAAAGCGGATGTGAAATGGGTGTATACAGATTTGAATGAATTCAGGATCAACGGATAAACCAAATTTTCCGAAGCAATCGAGATGAGCAGGTGAAATTCGAAATCAAGCTCGGTCAATAATGCCAGATCTCTCCGGTTTGTTGCAAATTCACTTTTGATAATCTCGCGCAGCCCATTGATTTGTTCCTGAGAGGCATTCGTGGATGCCAGCCTGGCGGTTTCTGTTTCTATCAGAATGCGCATGGAGAGTAGACTGTCAACTAATTGTGGAGCCAATTCACCGTTATGGTAGGAAAGCAATGAAGAAAGAATGGCAAACGACCCTGACTTGCGGAAGTCATTGATCACCACTCCGCGGCGTGGAATGATCGTAACCAGTCCTTTCGCGGCCAGGTCTACAATCGCTTCATGCAGAACCGGTCGGCTGACTCCCAGGCGTGCGGCCAAGTCACGTTCCGAGGGCAGATGGTCTCCTTTTTTTAATTCTCCAGAGAGGATCAATTCCTCAAGACGATTAATACAAGCCTCTTTTAAACTGGCTACATGAAGCGGCCCGAGGGGTAAAGTCATCATAATTGGAGTCCTTGCTTTGATTTGGTAAAGCCACCAGCCAATATAATTATATAAACTATTTTTGGTAATTTCAATAGGATACAAGAATATTCCCCCCACAATACAAGAATATTCCCCCCACAATACAAGAATATTCCCCCAAGTTCGGGGAATTTTGTTTATTTCTAGAAATAATTCTTAATAAGTAAGTGTTTTCTCGTCCGCTTTCACGCGCTTTCGAAACACCCGGTAGGTCCAGATCTGGTAAGCCAAAACGATTGGAACCATAATCGCCGCCACAATGGACATCACCTTGAGGGTGTAAGGTGAAGAGGATGCATTATAAATGTTCAAATTAAAATCCGCCGATGTGCTTGACATCATCACATTCGGGAAGAGCGCCGTGAACAGGCTACCGACGGTGAAGACCACTGCCATTCCTGTAGTAGCAAAAGAGTAACCTTCCCTTTTTGCTCCCATGAAGATCCTGGAAAGGATCAGTAAGACTACTGCAAGGACTGGTAAAATCAACCCCACAAGACCTTTTTCTTGAAAAGCTGACGTGGAAAATACGAGGTAAGAAAAATAGCTTCCCGCCAGCAGAAAAGCGGCGATCCAAATCGAGCGAGCGAAGTTACCAGCCCGTTCTCGCAGTGTATCGGTCAGCTTGAGAGTTAAGAAGTTCGCGCCATGCAGAAGGAATACTACTGCAACCGTGATACCGCCCAAAATACTGAGCGGGTTCAACAACGTGAAAAAGGTTCCGGTGTAGACCTGATTGCCATCAATGGGAACCCCTTTGACCAAATTGGTGAAGACCACGCCCAGCAGAAATGCCGCCAAAAAACTGCTCACCGCGATAGCTGCGTCCCAGCCGTTTCGCCATTTTGGATTGCCGATCTTACTGCGGAATTCGAAAGCCACACCGCGGAAAATGAGCGCGATCAGCAGCAGGAACATACCCAGATAGAACCCACTAAACATGGTGGCGTACCAATTTGGAAACGCCGCGAAAGTTGCTCCACCCGCAGTGATGAGCCAAACTTCATTTCCATCCCAGTGTGGGCCAATGGTATTGATCACGGCGCGCCGTTCAACATCTTTCTTTCCTACGAACGGCTGCAGCATGCCAACCCCAAAATCGAACCCTTCAAGGAAGAAGAACCCGGTATACAAAACACCGATCAGGACAAACCAAAGAATATTGAGATTCATTTCTTTTCTCCTGTTGTTTTTGCTTCCACAATTTCATCCAAGGGGACAGAGTCCATATCTCCAGCCGCCAATCCCTTCCTGGCATTTTTCAAAAGCAAGAAGAGGTCAAACCCCATCAACACCGCATATACAACCACAAAGCCGATTAGACTGATTAAAACCGAAGTGACTGTCAAATTGGGCGAGACGGCATCCCTGGTCTGCATGAGACCATGTACCACCCACGGTTGGCGGGCTGTCTCTGTCAGGATCCAGCCACAGGTGTTCGCGATGTAAGGCAGCGCCATTGCCAGCACCAGCCATTTGAGATACTTCAACCACTTTTCAGGATATTTCTTTGCGGTTATAAACCAGGCTGCTGCGGCAATCGCGACCATCAAAAAGCCAATTCCCACCATGATCCTGAACATCCAGTAATTCAGCGCAACCAGTGGCACGTAGTCACCAGGGCCGTACTGTTCTTCATATTGAGCCTGAATATCATTGATACCTTCCACCTCGCCGGAAGGTTTGAAGTAGTAAAGCATACTTAACGCTTTGGGGATTTTCAAACTCCAAACTTCTTTTTTTCCGGTTGAGTCAAAGATGGCAACCACCGAAAAATCTGCAGGGTCCTGCGTTTCGTAATGCGCTTCTGAAGCGGCCGCCGCCATGGGTTGAACTTCACGCAGGTAGACTCCCTGCAAGTGCCCCGTCCCCACTACGCCGATGGTCGCGAAGAGACCGATGATTGCAGCCAGCCGAAACGAGATCTGAAACGCGCTTGCTTCTTTTTTCTTGAGCATATGATAAGCGCTGAACCCCAGGATGAAAAACGACGCAGTCACCAACCCAGAAGTGAAAGTATGCAAGAACATATACCAGGCCCGCGGATTGGTCAGCAGAGCGCCGAAATCGACCATTTCTGCCCGACCGTTATTGATCACATACCCAACCGGATTTTGCATAAAGCCGTTTGCCGTCAAGATCCAGAAGGCGCTCAAATTGCCACCGATTGCCACCAGCCACATTACCGCGGCGTGCAGCTTCCTGGAGATGCGCTCCCAGCCAAAAATCCACACGCCCAGGAAGGTCGACTCCAGAAAAAACGCCAACAGCCCTTCCACCGCCAAAGGAGCGCCAAAAACATCTCCCACAAATCGGGCGTATGCAGACCAGTTCATGCCAAACTGAAATTCCAACACAATGCCAGTCACAACACCCATAGCGTAGTTGATCAGAAACAACTTACCCCAGAATTTTGTGAGTCTCTTGTAAACCGGGTTGCCATTTTTCACATACATCGTTTCGAGGATCGCCACAAACCACCCCAACCCCAGCGTGAGTGGGACAAAAAAGAAGTGGTAAATCGTGGTTAAAGCAAATTGCCAACGGGATAATTCCACTAAATCCATAATACGCTCCTTAATCCTATTTTTTTATCTGACAGTCCAAAAGTCAGGCAGGAAGAGCCGTAGGACTACATCAATGATCAACCCCAACAAAAATAGATTGCTAAATAAGCGATTGTGATAAAACGCAAACCCGGAGAACCAGGCTGGCCAGGCTGGCCATTCTTTGGGCGGCTCAACAGGTCGTGGTTTGGCATGCACCCCAATCGCATAAAAAGCGCGTTTGCCAGCCACTAACACAAGCATCATCACAGGCGTGAAATATTGTGGCACAAATATCAGGTAAAAGGTTGTGAGGTAGATCATGGCGATTACAACCATATTAAGAATTCGAGCCGCTTTTTCGCCAATCAATACTGGAAGGGTGCCGACTCTTTTTTTGCGGTCTTCAACCGACTTGTCTATATGTTTACCGATATTGATACTGACCACGCTCAACCCGAAGGGTACCGCCGCCAATGCCACATCCCACACCGAGTTGACCATCCCCTTTGCTAGAACCAGGTATACCCCTGATACTAAAATGGGGCCCCATATAAGAAAGATGGAAAGTTCGCCCAGAGCAATGTGTTTTAATGGCCAAGTGTAAAAAAGCAACACTACTGCTCCAAAGGTAAACAACCAGATGATCACAGGCGAAAAATTCGTATAGAAAAGGGCGAACACGCCCGCGAGGACTGCGGGAAATCCGCTTGCCACAAACCAGCTTAATTGCTGATTTTTTGTCCAAAATCCCTGCACAAGCGGATGCACACCATATTGGGTGCGGAAATAGTTATCACTGTCGATACCGCGCGAATAATCGGTCAAGTCGTTGAGAAGGTTATTTGTGCCGTGAGCGATGAACAACCCGGTAGTGATGATGAGCCATGGTAAAATGGCAAAAAAGCCATCACGCCATGCCAGCAGTCCGCCAATCGCACATGAGTAAAGAGTGACAATCGTTACCCCTGATCGGGTCGCAATGAACCATTTGGACATCAGGTCCAATCGGTTCCACTCTTCCATGGAATCCATTTTGACCAGGGAAGATAGCGCTTTTCTCCACATGCCAAAGTTTATTTTCATAAGAGCCTCCCCGCCTTTTTCAGGCAAAAATAGTCACAATACACAATCTAAACAACTTCAACCACTATCATCATTTTAATCTTTTTTAGAAAAATAAGCAAAAAAGTGTCAGGCAGAGAGTTCTGCCAGAGCACTTTTTATTCATTTATCAGAAACATCACAGCAATTTATTTGAATAACTTGCCCAATCCAAACCCCCCAAAAGCGAATAAGGCTGAACCCAAGAGTACGGTAACCGCAGTCGTCCATATGTATCTGACAATTGGCACATGGTAAACACCAGCGATCACACTGATCGCTTTTGCTCCATATAATGGGATGGCCCTTCCGCCAATCAAGAACCAGGGTGAATCAATCCTGAGTTTTCCCAATCCGAAAGGCAGCCTCTCTTTTTTCTCAAGGAAATTTACTGCGGAACCAAGCCGTTGCCCTATATAATACTCGACAATTGCAGACAAGATATTACCTACCCAGGACGCCAGCATTGCAATCCACGGGCCAAAGATAGCACCGATAAGCAGCGTCAGCGGTTCTGATGGTATGAATGTCATTCCCAGAGCGGCGTATACGAAAACGCTGATCATGATCCCCCAAGCTCCCGCATGACTGATGTACGCCTTGATATTTTCAAAATCAAAGGCAACGATCGCCCCGATCACGATCATAAAAAAGAGGCTAGAGATTATGGTCGTGACTGTTTGATTGCGTGACTTGTTTTTCTTTTCAGAAGGTTGTGTGATTGTCATAACAATATAGTTAACCGATCATTTTAGGTTGTCCGGGTTTAATCCGCGGATGCAGGCATCTCGATCATTTCTGTAGTATCAGTATAATTCGGAATCCTGATCTTCATCGCCATGAAGAAATTCGCTGCGGCTATTGCCACGCCGATCAGAAACACATATTGGAAACCAAAACGATTCCAGATGATGCCGCCCAACAATGCAACTCCGATGGAAAAAAAGTGATCAATGGTAACCGACGCAGAGAGTGCGGGCTGAATATCGGCTTCCTGAATGGCGATCTTTTTTATGTAAGTGGAACGTGCCATGCTCACCGACATAAGCGCCTGATCCACCAAAAAACACACGCAAGTGATCAAAAAAGCTGAGCTTTCTGAAAAAAAGGATCTTGAAAAGCCGTATCCGAAACAGACAAAGACAAATAACACCGCTTCGGCAGCAAGCACTACTTTCTCTCCCAGGTGGTCAATGGCTTTACCAAGGATGGGCTGAAAGAGTATGCCAATCACACCCCCGATCACGATCAGGGTGGCGATTGTCTGGGCAGGTTTATTGAAGATCGTAACAATAACCCAGGGCGCAAAAGTGATGAAGATCTGCTTGCGCGAACCGAACAATGAAGCCAAAACATAGAACAATTTATACTCTTTGCGCAATTTTAGAAAGGTCTTTGGCGCCGGGGTTATGGAGGGTTTCATCACAGCCAACAAGACGCCAGCAACCGCAAAACACAACGCCGCAATTGCAAACGTGTGTTCGAATGTGAACCCAAAGTATTTGAAACCCAGAAAGACCAATGCGCTGCCTGATATTGCCGCCAGGTTACGGATGGAGTTGAGCTGCCCCAGCCGTCGCCCCGTTTTACCGTTCGACGCCAATTCCATCCCTATGGTAGAGGCAACCGGCATGAACAAGTGCTGCCCCAGACTGAAGATGAACAGGAACACCACCATGACCGTATAGGTTTTGGAAGCGAATCCAACCAGAAAGATACCGATTCCGCCCAGCAGCAGTGACACCGCCCCCAGTTTTCGGCTTCCCAGGAACCACAGCAATGCGGACACAAAAACGACAATAAAACCGGGCAGTTCGCGCGGAAATTCAAGGAAGGAGCGTTGAAAACCGGTCAGCGAGAAGGATTCGTTCAGGAAATTGTTAAAGGTCGAATCGACCAGACTTCCTGCCATGCCGACCGCAAAAGAGGCGACAGCAAAAAGGGCGAGTTCGCGTGAAATATTTGAAATGCGGGAGCACAATGTTTTTGTCATAACAATGGATGTTTTGAAATGGTTTTTTTTCAAAGGAATACTTCCGGTTGATTTTAACACACCCGAAGCCCTTGGAGGTTTAATTCCAACTCCAGTCGCGAAAAAAATGGGGTTGCTTGAGGTCCATTAATCGCAGCGACCGAAGTTGATCTTGAATGGTGAGCAGGAGAACTTCAAAATTATTTGCAGCGATCCATCTCGATCAGAACTTTAAATCCTTCAATTGCAGTTTTTATCACGCTTTCGGAGTCGAATTCTGCCATGTGCTTGTTGGAGTCTGACTCTGACAACTCTGCCAGTTCGGATTCGTTGATGACGAGCATGACCCCGCCCGCGCGTTTGCGGTAGATAGAGGACAGGATGAATATGGCGGAAGATTCCATCTCGGAACACACGGCGCCGCCAGCCACCCAGGCATTCCAGCGCTCCTCCAGATGGCGCGCCATCGGCATGCGGTTGCGTTCCACTTCGCCGTAGAATGAGTCTTTAGATTGGGAAACCCCGCAATGATGCGGCAATCCGAGACGCTTTGCGCCCTCTTTCATGGCATTCACTACGTCGACATCCGCCACGGCCGGGAATTCCATGGGTAAGTAATGCGAGGTGGTACCCTCGTCGCGGATTGAGGCGGTTACCACCACAATATCCCCAAGGCGCACATTGGCTTGCATAGAACCGGATGACCCGACGCGAACAAAAGTGTCCGCGCCTACATCCACGAGCTCCTCCACCGCAATGGCAGCCGACGGACAGCCGATGCCGGTGGAAACTACAGAGACTTTCTCGCCCAGCAGCGTACCGGTCCAGGTCACATACTCACGGTTTTGCGCCACAAAACGGGGATTGTCAAAATATTGGGCGATCTTTTCGCAGCGTCCTGGGTCGCCGGGCAGCAGCACATAACGTCCTACATCGCCTTTTTTGATATGCAGGTGAAACGCCAAACCTTCTTCATTTCTCATGACTGACCTCTGTAAAACGAAATGGATTTTGATTATAGCGTATCTGTGAATGAATAGAAACTCTTTTTGCAGTAAGGTCAGCGTATAATCAGACCTATATCTTGTCTTGTGGAGAATGCTATGCGTAAGAGCAACCCGTCCCATGGATTAAGCACCCTGGTTAACCACGTCGCTGAAGGGGAGGACCCTACCGGCTCGCATGTTTCTCCTATTTTCCAAACCTCGACCTTCCGCTTCCCCGATGTTGAAACCGGGGCGGCGCGTTTCAAGGGCGAAGACCACGGGTATATCTACACCCGCCTCTCGAACCCTAACAGCGACCAACTGGCTGCCAAATACGCCGCGCTCGAAGGTTGGGATCTGCTCAAAAAGAATCCTGACAGAGCCATGGATGAGATCGTCGGTGGTGTCATTTTTTCGTCAGGGATGGCAGCCATCACCTCCGCCATCCTGGCTTGCGTCAAAGGCGGGCAAACGATTATCACCCACGAGTCACTCTACGGAGCGACTTACACGTTTCTGCGGGAAATGGCTCCCAAGTATGGCATCGAAGTGATTTTTACCAAAGGAGTTCGCTTGGAGGATTGGGAAGAAGCCTTCAAAAAAGCCCGTGGCGCGGCGCTGGCGTATGTGGAAACCCCTGCCAACCCGACTATGACGATCATTGACCTGGCCGGGGTTATTGAAATTGCACACCGTCACGGCACCTGGCTGATGGTGGATAATACTTTCGCGTCCCCCTACTGCCAGCGTCCGCTGACCTTCGGTGCAGATATTGTGGTGCATTCCACCACCAAGTACCTGACCGGTCACGGGGTGGTCATCGGCGGTGCAGTGGTCAGCAATCAGATGGACTACATCAGGATGACCGTTCCCAATACACTGAAATTGCTGGGCGGCTCACCGAGTCCGTTTGACGCCTGGCTGTCCAATCTGGGGTTGAAAACCTTCGCCCTGCGCATGGAAGCGCACTGCCGAAACGCGCTGGCGGTTGCGCAATTTCTCGAAACTCACCCGGCGGTCGCGCAGGTTCACTACCCCGGTCTACCGGGTCATGCTGACCACGCCCTTGCCTGCAAGCAGATGTCCGCTTTTGGCGGGATGGTATCGTTCGAGTTGAAAGGCGGACTGAAAGCTGGCGAAGCCATGATGAATCGCGTGGAACTGGTGACGCTTGCGGTCAGCCTGGGCAACACCGATAGCCTCATCATGCACCCTGCCAGTATGTCACATGTGGGTGTACCCGCTGAGGTGCGCCGTCAGACCGGGTTGAGCGACGGGCTGGTGCGCCTGTCGGTCGGCATTGAGGAAGCAGCGGACATCATTGGGGATCTCATCTCAATCAAGCGATGCACAATCATTAACCACGAAAAACACATTTGTGGCGGAATTGAGACATTAGCGTCCACAAACAGCACATATATATGAAAGGAAAAAAACTAAACCCGATATTGTGTTGATTTAACTTTTTACACACGGAATTTTTGCAAAGTTTGCATAAAGGGGGTCAGTAGTAAATTTTTGTTTTTACGGTAATTCGCCCTGGGGCTTTTGTTAGTTGCATAAAATGATATTATTTTTGTAACTGCTCAGCCCATGTTAAAAGTCATTAATGAAAGGTGTTAAAGGTCACTTTTAATAAAAGAAGAAATAGCTGACAATAAAAGGGATGAA
>WOUT01000079.1 GCA_009773005.1 Chloroflexota bacterium
GCGGTAGGAAGGATTTGCCAGCTTTGGTCTTTTTCTTCCACTGGCTAATATAGTTGTGTACGTATCCTTCGCTGCCGGTATAACCCTCTTTTACCAATATTTCATAGATCTTGTGGCTGGTATAACGTTGTTTCCGGGGTTGGTTTTCACTCTCTTTCAATAATTCTTGTATCCGCTCTCTGTACTGCCCTATGAGGTTTGCATTCCGGGGGGTTTTGATCTGATAGGGTTCTGGCACAGCATGTTCTAGTGTCTTCCGAATTAATGTCCGACCGTGACCATATTGACGGCTGATCTCGCGGATGCTGAGACCTTCGATGTGATACGCCTTGCGGATGCGTTCGTAGTCTTCCACCTTTTTCATCTCCTGCCTCCGGTCTTATTGTGCCGGAGTTTTTATGATTTAGGTGGGCTCGTTTTCAATGTTAAATTTTCTTCTAGGTGGTCTCATTTTCAAAATTAAAAAACAGACGATAATCGTAAAAGTTATGTACCCACTCATTTTCAAGGTTATTTGTGACGATATTTCTAGTTACCTTCTTCATGATGATCTCCTCTTGTACAAAATATGGAGCTGCATAAGACTGACAACGGCATGAATCAGCGGCGGCAGGACTGGCGAGACTTTTTCTCAATTTTCACACTGTTTCTAGCAAATCGCGCCTGCACACGAGCGGCGCAGCCGCTGTCCGCTGGAGCTGGTGTTAGGCTACTTTTTTGGTTTTTAAGAGTCGCGTCACTTCTCATTAAGAGCGATATTGGGCCTCATTGCTATATCATGCGCGAATCCAGCGACTAAGGTCAATAGAAGAACTCCATATCCTGCGCCAAGACAAGCCAGCATAATTGAGAGGACCACATCTGGATCGTTCACAGTAGGCACAAACCCAAATATAGCAATCTCGAGAACAAATACAATCAGAGATGAACTGACAATCAGTGACCAAGGCCACACCTTACCGAGCGATTCTCGAATCTTGACCGGTAGAATCTTTCGCCACCAAGTCAGTGGCTTATTGATACGAGTTGAAATGCCCCATATCAAGGGAAAGAAGATTGTTTGTGCGATACCACCCCCGACCAGAAGAAGTAATACAAAGAGGAGAATGAAAATAGTAGAACCATTCTTCTTGTGAACGAAACCAACAGACCATATTATGATGGCAAGTCCAACAATCATTGCCACGATACCAGTGATTAGGAAGTTGGGGATGAGCGTAAAAGCATACTCGTTCCCATGAGGCCACATCTTGTAAGCCTCTCCAATAGCCGAGATAAATAAGCCACCAGTGAGGGTATTCCCTTGAAGGGTCTCAAATAATCCATGGCTTATTCCGGAAATTCCAAAGATTGTTCCAAGTGTTACTGCGATTACTCTTGTCGCCTTATTCATTTCTGCTCTAGCTCCTTTTGGTGGTTACTGTTCTGATAGCGTTCCTGACGCCAAGTCCTTTTCCTTCAACACAACGGCGATGGCTGTAGCCCAGGAAGTGATGGACTCCCAATCACGAAAGTCGCCGAGAGGCGCTTGGACGTTCTTGAGCATCCATTTCTCGATGAAGTTCAACTTTTTCATATTCACATTCCCATGAAAGACGGCAATGTCGCGGGGCTGGATGCGGTCGGCGATGGGTTGCTGTGCCTCAGGGAAGCACCAGCCTTTCAATAATTCCACCACATATCCCTCGCCCGTAGGCCCGCTCGAAAACAACCACACTTGCCGCTCAGTCAGTGTTTTCTCATTGGCTGTCAAGAACTTAACTGCATCTTTGTGCCACTTGCCTATGTAAACTGCGCTGCCCAACACAACCGCTCTGTAAGAGGTCAGGTTGCCTACACGATTTGCTGGCAACACATCTGTACGCAGACCTGCTTGACGAAGTACTTGCCCAATTTTCTCTGCAATCTCGGCTGTTCCGCCATACTTGGTGGCATAAGCCACTAAAACCTGATTACACATTTTCAATCTCCTTTTTTATCTCCATTAGTTTTGAGTATTTTTGGCTTTCACAGGGAAATCATTCCCATAAAAGCATCCATTCATTACTCACTAGTTGCTAATTTAGCGCCCAGCGCGCGCAACACAAAAGCTGCCACCTCTTTGAGATCGAGGGGCGTCTCCCCATTCTCGTCCACCGTTGAACCTATGCCAAGATAAAAAGTCATGATCATAACCGTCGTACTGACCGGGTCCAAAGACTGGAAAATTCCCTGCTCCATGCCAGGAATGAGAATTTCATCACTGATAAGTTGGAACATGGGTTGATAGATTTGGTTCAAATGCTCCTTGAATGTCACGTTTGCTCCTTGTAGCATCGCGAAGAGAATCCTTCCCTGATGAGGATTTTCCCTCACAAAACCAAAAACCGCTTCCAATAGACGTTCCACGCGCACAACGAAATCATTCTCCTGGCGAATTTGTTCCGCAATGAAAGCGCAATGCGCAGTCCCGATCTCGCTCAGGATGGCAAGTATCATTTCATTTTTGCTAGGGAAGTAGTTGTATATCGTTCCAGTAGCAACGCCCGCCGCTTGGGTAATGCGACTGATATTGGCACCTTCATACCCCTCACGAGCAAATTCCTCAACAGCTGCTTTCACCAGTCGCTCCCGGGTTTCGCTCATCATTTGCTTTCGGTTTTCATTCTTGTAGCGTGGCGCCATAATTTGTACTCCTTTTCGTTAATATGAATGAATACTCATTCATATTAACTAGTAAGGGGGAAATTGTCAAGTGCTTACCTGGATGTTTTTAAGGCAAGGAAATAATAGTTACTTGCTTACGCTATGCCGGGAAATTTGAAATGTTAAAAATATGCTGACCCCAAACGCGTTTCCCCCAACTCATATGGGATAACGGCTAAAAAATTTTACTGATCTGCTAGCGGAGTTACCGTACTTTCCAGAGCCGCCCATCGGTTTGTGTTACCCGCTGTTGGACGGACGTGGACATGGTTTGGGAGCATGAAAAACCCGAAACCAGGCATGCGCGATATGCTTGAAAATGCCGCACGCCGCGAAGCGGCAGTCCCACACGTCAAGTGCATTCTGTGTAGGGCGCGAATTGATATTTATTGTTTATCAATGCCCATAATAATCAAGTACCTCGGTTGCTCTTTCCGTGATAAAGGCATTGGCGCAGTCCTTTTGGCCGATTGATACTATGATGTTCATGGATTTCTCAAGTTCCCAGAAACCTCCGTCCTTCATCCTGGATCGCAACAATGCTAGGGCGCGAGACATTCTTCCGTTGCGCACTTCTTCCCTTGCCAACAGCCATAATATTTCGAGGAAATCACTCTTATAGAAATTGGGAAATGTAAGTTTGCCAATATCGCGGTGAAGGAATTCGTCTCTATTATGGGACCTGAAGCACACCTCGTGGTGTAAAACAAAATCAATACAATTTTCAATTAATTGTTGTGCTTCTTTGGTCCTTTGGATTTTGGGAATGAACGAAATTCCTTTGAGCAATTTTGTCACGCCCCAATAACAGGTATGCTTTCCGTTGCAGAAAGTATTTGAACAGTACGGATATGATTTCGGGGTCTTGAAATCGCCATCGTCAAAGCGTTGGTATGCGGCGAAAAAACCGATGGTTTTATCCAGTATTTCTGAATGAGATGTCTTGAAATAATGGTGGAGATAGATCATGTTGCCGTTCAGGCAGGGAATTGGAAAACGACACATGTCCGGCAAACTGAAAATCCCGTGTGCCGGATTATAAAAATGCTCAGTAATAAGCCGGATAGGTGGTTTGATTTGCGGGATATCGACAGGCGCTTTGATATCAGCGAGCAGTAGCAAGGTCCATAACGTGGATTTGAAATTAGGCGAATAGTGCAAATATTCCGGGCGCTCACGAGCTTGTTTTTCATCGAATCCCCACCGGAATGAATCATCCTGTTTGGTAAGGATTTTTTCGATAGTGTGCTTTCGGATATCTATGATCTCTGTATCCATAATTTGGTTCTTTATTCCAAATCAATGAGCCGCCCAACTATTAATTATGCGGATTCGTGATACGCTGTAATTATGACATAGAATCAAAAAGCCCCCTCCATTTCTGGAGAGCGCATAAATATCTTCTTTGTTCTAGGCTCGAAACAACGGACTAAACTTACGACCCCTGCGGGGGAGCCCCGAATGTACCCATAAATACGACTCGGTCCCCCAAGGGGATGCTTACGCGATCCGAGCTGTAGATGCGAGAGTGTCGATCTAACGGTTTGCATTCGCGAAGCATGGCGTTGGGGCGGACGGAGGAACCTAGTCCGAGCGGAAAAAAGCTGAGGCGTAGAATACTGCCTGGGGTTGCCGCACCCCGCGAATAGGCAGTCCCCAGCGTCCAGCGCACGCATGGTTAGGCGGAAATACCTAAGAAGGAACACCCCGCTTCTCTGTCAGCGCAAAATTTAAACCCTCAGCGAGCCCCGGAACCCTCTGGCGCCATAGTAAGAGTCCGCACCGTTGTGATACACGAAGACATGGTCGAAGCGACGATCGGCAAAGATGGCGCCGCCGAGTTTTCTAATTTTAGGAGGTGTTATCAACCAGCTCGACGTTTTCGTGTCGAAATTTCCAAGTTTTTGCAACGCTCGATATTGTTCTTCCGTTAAAATCTCGATGCCCATGGCAGCTGCCATATCCATAGCCGTATCTTTTGGTTTAAATTCTTTCCTTGACTCCAACGCTTCACGGTCATAACAAACATTTCTGCGGTCTTTAGGAGTTTCCACTGAACAATCATAAAAAATGTATTCGCCCGTCTTTTCATCATGCCCAACAACATCCGGTTCACCTCCGGTCCTCTCCATTTCATTGAGTGACCACAGTTTTAGAGCATTAGCTTCTAGCTTTGCTTGTACTTGAACCCATTCAAGACCATTATGGCGGTTCATGTTTTTCTCAAAACGGGTTTTCATTGCTCTGAGTAGTTCTTCACGTTGTTCTGGTGCCAACTCTTTATTATTGTTATTAATGTTGTTCATACTATTCCTTCCTCCATTATTTGTTAATAAGATAAACAATATCCATATTGTTATTATAACGAATAACTTCATCGGTGGGGGGATAAATACAAGTCCTCCCGTTTTATTGTGGATCTTGCCTTACCCCTAAAAAGACACCCTCCATCTCTGGAAGATGCTTGTCGATTTATTGGTTTTACCCTTGCATCACCGGTCAGAACTTATACCCATACTTTCGCTATTGACCACAATCTGGTTGTTAGGATTACGATTTGATTGTTTAATATT
>WOUT01000080.1 GCA_009773005.1 Chloroflexota bacterium
CTTGTGGTTGGGATAGACTCATTATATTAAATTATTGGCCATTTGCAGAGGGTGTAATTAGGACTGATTTCATCCAGTCGTTTTTGCAGTGAAGTCATTAATAATTTGAATTCGAAATCATAAGTAAATCGAATTAAGGAAACCATGGCAGAACAAAAAAATGCACGCGGGAATGCCAGTCAATTCTTTGTTGCTGGTGAACTTTGCCGGCGTGGGTACTCAGCAGTTGTAACTATTGGGAATACCCCAAATATTGATGTTTTATGTAGTAATGTTGAGGGTACAAAGTTCGTTCACATACAAGTAAAGACATATGATCTCAAGAAGTTGTGTTGCCCAGTAAGTCAGAAAGCTGAGATAGATTATGGGGCTAATTTTTTCTGGGCTTTGTGTGGCGTTCCTCATCCTGACGAGAATTGCAGCGTTGAATACTATATCATTCCTTCCAAAGAAATGGCTGTGAACATAAGTAAGGCTAATCAAAAATGGGTGAATTCACCAGGAATAAGAGTAATACAACGGAAGAATACAAATATGCGGACAGTTCACCTTCCTCCTAAATGTTGTTACGGCGGATGGAATTTGTCTGAATATCAAGACCGATGGGATTTGATCGAGGAGAGATTAATCAATTAAGTAGTACATTCATATCTGTGCCAAAAAGAGTTATAAGCAATATAACTGTAAAATTCTAGAAAGTGGAAGAGGCGTATAAGTGCCAAGGCGAAGGGTTACACTTAGAAGCTTTTCGAGGCAAATTAGACATGCAGCAAATACCGGCCTTTAAAAAAAGCATAATCCAAGACCTGATCGAAGTTATCCCCATAGAAGTTGTGTTTTTAAAGTCTAAGAATTTACATTTTTCCAGAAGAACCGCGCAGCATTTTAGAGATGACTACCTGAGCGAATCGGTCTGATGCGCACGCCTATAAAACAGAAAAATCACTACAAAAATCAATACCACGGAATATGACACTGCCTCACGAGATCATTCGAGGGAGAAAAAGGCAGGAAGCGCATCAAATATTCAGGAAGTGTTCCAGGTGATCGGATGCTGCTGGTACACGCGAGGCAATCGTGGACGGTGGGTGGATTGTTTGAGCAGGTTAGGTTTTATTTATAAGATCTTGCCAATTTCCCCGCTTTGGACCAATGAGATAAATGCATCCACAGCTCTGGGGTCAAAATGCTTGCCCGATTGTTGGCGAATGTATTTCTGTGTTTTATCCAGTGTCCACGCTGTGCGATATGGACGGTCTGATATCAGGGCATCATAGACATCCGCGATCATAAACAAGCGCGCGCCAAACGGGATCTGCTCGCCTTTCAATCCCCGGGGGTAGCCGCTGCCGTCCCACTTCTCATGGTGGCAATATGGGATATCCAGGGCGGGGTGCAAGTATTCAATCGAAGAAAGCATGTCATACGCCATCTGCGGGTGACGGCGCATTGTCGTCCATTCTTCATCTGTCAGCTTCCCTGTCTTTAATAATATTTCATCAGGCACGCCGAGTTTACCGATATCATGCAGCAGCGCACCGCGCCGCAGGTGTAATATTTGATCTTCATCTAAACCCAATAGTTCCGCCATGCGCACCGTCAATTCAGTCACACGCGTGGTATGGTTTTCGGTTTCCTTATCTCGCAGATCCATGGCACTCGACCAGCCCACAATGGTCGCATTATACGCTGCCAAAAGATCAATGTTCGCGCGCTGTAAATCTTCAAAATTCTGCAAATGATCGATGACCAGCGCTGCTTGCCCGGCAAGTGTTTCCAGGGTTCGCAGCCAGTCAGTATCCTGGCGCATCATTGATCGGTGAAACACCTCGCAAACACCGATTATATGGGAATTGACAACCAGAGAAACACCAGTATAACTGACAAAGCCTTCTCGAGTCCAACTTTTCTTTCTAAGAAACTCCAAACCACCACGGATGGCGTCCCGCTGAACCGCTGCTTTTCCTTCAGCAACCTGGCCAGCAAGGTCTTTTCCCAGGTTTATGCGCGTTTCTTCAACTGCTTTTGTCAAAAAACCGCGTCCGCTGGCATAATCCAGAGTATTGCTTTGTGGATTAAACCGCAAGACCGCAACCGCATCTACACCGAGGCTTTTAGTGATTTGTTCCATCACAATTTCAAGGATTTCTCGAGTGCTAAGATGAGCGACAACTGCAAACTCGATGGTATGTAAGGCAGTCAATTCAATCACCCGCTGCTGCAAGGTGGATAAAAGCTGTGAATTTCGGACGTTCAGTCCGATCTGGTTGGCAACCACACTTAACCATTCTCCATCATCTTCTAAATAAGAATTCTCGTGGTAGCTTTGCAGGTCGACCATACCTATAACTTGATCCTCGACAATCATGGGGATATAAATCGCGGATTGTGGTTCCTGCTCACTCCCCACCAAGATTCCGCCGCTTGCCATTCTTGTAGCTGCCAGATCACGCACGATCACCGGTTTTTTTGATGCGATCGCTCTCGAGCGCCCGGTGGATGAATTTTTCGGATCATAAGGCAAAGGCGGTAGTGAGATTGGATCAATGATTTCACCATCACTCACCAAATATGCGGCGGTGAGAACACTTTGTTGTGGATCAAATAAAGTAATACCATAATTGGGACAGTCGATCATTTCTTTCAAAAAGTGTTCAGCGATTCGAAATATTGTCTCCAGATCATCGTGGGCTGCAAGCTCACTTCCGAGGGCGGCCAGCTTTTCCTGCAGCAGGCTTTTGCGTTTTATCGTGACTTCATTGCGTTTAAGGTCATCAACAGCCCGTTCACGCCTCTGGCGGTTGACTAACAATAACCCCAACAGCAGTGTTCCCAGGGGATAGATCATCAAAACAGGGATGCTGATTTTCGCCAGCACTTGTAAAGCGACCTCCATGGGTAACGTGAACATTAAGAGCAGCATGACAATATGGATCACCCAGCCAAACAGATAAAGCTGCCAACCAGTGATTGTTTCCACCGGTCTTTTAGACATACGCCGCCACAGGATCCCAATCGTACCAGATGCAAGGATCACACAAATGCCCGTCCAGGCAGCCACACCTCCCTGGTAATATCGGAACGCAGCAGTCACAAGCATGGCGGTGACCGTTGGAACGCTTCCAAAAAACAAGCCCGAAATGCCCAGCAACACTGACCGTGTATCAAAAATGATTCCCACGTCATAAACCCACGGGGTGAGCATCAGAGCAATTCCGATTCCACCCAGGAGGAGACCAAAAGGAACCCGCCAAAGCCAGGAACGGCCAGCTTTTCTATAGCTGACTAAAAGGTCAAAAACGAGTGCCGTTGCCAACAGAAGGGATATATTTTGTGCCAATGCAAAGAAAGAGGATTCAGTCATTCGCCGCGCTCTCCTTTGCGCCAGTATAGCGCGGTAGCAGCCCAGCCTGCGAGAGTAATTCGTTCACTTCTTTTTAAGTTCGAGGATTCGCAATTCACAGCCAAGGGTCGCGGAGTGCCAGCGGCGAAGCTCTTCCATTTGTTATGCAATGAGCGCCTCCTCTTGCTTGCGCTCGGTGATGTCCTCGCCAATACTCGTCGTGCCGATTACCTTGCCCTGCACATCGCGCAGGATGGTGTTGTTGAAGCGGATCAATTGCTCCTCGCCGCTTTTCGTGCCTCCTGACAAAGTACGAACATTCGACTGGAACGCACGGAATGTCCAGATCGTAGATCATGCACCGCCTGAAGTAGTGACACAGATTCAATCGTAAATAGACAGGATGCTTTTTTGGCCTTAATAATTCTGCTTGAATATTGATTCATACGTGGAGATAGATACAAGAAACGTGCCAAGGAAGAACAAAAGATAAATGACCAAATTAAGAACCTGCCGCAAGCTACCGTCCTTTAGGGCGAGTAGATAGGCGGGTTTATCTTGTGCTTTAGCCCACCGAATGGTGGGAATTATTTTTGAACTTGTGTATAATAGAACTAAAGTACTATAATTAGCGAGTAATAAGTTGAATGGCAAGGAAATTTAATTGATAAAGGCCTTCCAGTACCGGATCGACCCATCGAAGACTCAGCGTAAGCAGATGGAACAGACAATCGAGACTTGTCGTCGGTTCTATAATGATTGCCTGGCAGAACGAAAAACTGCTTATGAGGAGCAGGGCATCACGATTGGGAAGTACGCACAGCTGCGGAAGGTCAAGGAACTAAAAGCGACTGATCTATTCGCGACCAAGGTTCATTCCCATGTGTTTCAAATAGTTGTAACTGATCTGGATAAAGCCTTTCAAGCCTTTTTCAGAAGAGCAAAAGCGGGAAAGAAGCCAGGATATCCCCGCTTCAAAGGGAAAGAGCGCTTTGATTCGTTTGGATACAAGGAGTACGGCAATGGTTTCAAGGTGGATGGCAGGCGACTGCGCTTATCCGGGATTGGGCGGGTAGCCGGGCGGTGGCACAGACCGATCGAGGGTGAGATCAAAACGCTGCGCATCCGCCGCAAGGCAGGGGATTGGTATGCATCATTTACCTGTGAAGTGGCTCCAACGCCACTATCGAAGACTGGAAAGGTAGTTGGAGTCAATGTTGGAATATCGTCCTTACTTGCGACCAGCGATGGCGAGTTGATCGAGAACCCAAAATGGTATCGAGAAGGACAGGCAAAACTACGTGTTCTTCAGCGCAGGGTATCCAGACGCAAAACGGGTGGAACTAATCGCAGGAAGGCAGTACTCATTCTTCAGAAGTATCATGAATATGTCACCAATCAGAGACGTGACTATTTGAATAAAGTGGCAACGCAGCTGATCAGTAAGTATGATCTAATCGCCATTGAAGATTTACAGATAAACAATATGGTAAGAAACCATCACCTTGCCAAGAGCATTCTGGACGGTGGCTGGGGTTATCTAGCACAACGACTTACTGATAAAGCGGTAGAAGCTGATCGTGAGTTGGTACGGGTGTCACCAGCCAATACCTCCAAGACTTGCTCGGTATGTGGGTATGTTTTCGAGAACTTGAGTTTGTCCAATCGTTGGGTAACTTGTGATTGTGAGATGTCATTGAACAGGGATGTCAACGCCGCAATCAATATTTTGAAAAGAGCAATAACCCGGGATGGACAGTCCCGTTGGGATCTACCGTGGGCGGATACGCCGTGCGTGTCCAAAGAAACCGCCGCTCTTTAGAGCGTGCGGAGTGTCACCGGACTTAAAG